>NZ_CM002917.1:1525819-1842272 GCF_000154705.2 Hoeflea phototrophica DFL-43
TGATGAAGCCGGCATGGCGGCTTTCATCACGGCTCATAAGCCCGAACAGCTCGCAGATCTCCTTGTTCTTGCCGCGCCGCTTCATCTCCTTGTAGAGCACGCAGCCCGAGAATTCTGCGGTCAGTGAAGAGACCAGGAAGTCGATGAATTCGCGGCGCAGCTCATCTGGAAGCGCGTCGATATCGATCTCGTCCCAGTCTTCATTGCGCTTGAAGTGTCCCTTGTTGGGGTCTGAACGCATTTCGGCGATCAAAGCATCCCATTCCTCACGGACACCGGAGACATCGAGACGGTCCATCTCGTCAAAATCCGTGGTGTAGAACCGTGGATTGAGCATGGTCGATTCGACTGCTGTCTTGGTGGTTTCGTTGATGTCGGCGGTCTTGCCGCCACGGTCTGGTGTTTCAACGTGCTTGTTCATGCCCGTGCCCTCTCGGAAAAGCTGAATTCACACAGTTCCATGAATTCGAAATCGCCTGTTGCCCGGGTCCAGCCGCGCTCCAGCGCGCTTGCACGGGTGATGGTGGCGGTACGGCGGAACGTCTCGCAATGGCCATAGGGCACTTCGACAGGTGAGCCGTGAACCATCACTTCGTCACCGGGATGAACAACCACCCCGTTGTCAAAACGCACATGGGCGCCGAGTTCCTCAAAGGTGTTGTTGATTTCGATGGTGCAAGGAACCTCTTCCCTGCGCCTTCCTATCAGTGGTGTTTTGCTCATGGCTTCTCATTCCCTCTCGAAGCTAGCAGTTGTTCATAGGCGGCGGCATGATCAGGCCCGAAGGCATTCAGATAGATCCGTTCGCCGGTGGCGGTATCGGAGAGCGACACGGCGCCGCTTTCCCATTTGATGATCCGGTAGGGCTGATCGAGCGGTGTGCCCGCAACCTGCCGGATGCGTGTCAGTCCGCGCAGTGAACCGCGGACGAAACCGCCCTCTGTGGGCGATAGTGAAGAGATGACCTGGCCGGTGCGTGCGTCGAAGATCGTGATCTCCGTGTCATGCGTGCCGGCGACGACGATGTCCCGGATTGCCTGTGGCTTGCCCGAAACCTCCTGCATGACGCCAATCCCGGTTGTCATGCCAAAGATGACTGCGGAAAACGCGAAACCGATCAGTCCCAGACCGAGCACCAGCGGCAGACGCGGAAACCGGCTTGCGGTGCGTTGCCTGGTGGCGGGGCCGCCATGGCCTTGGGGCATGTTCGGTGTCATCGCGTTCATGGGTCTACTCCGCCGCTTCGATCAGCCGGCCTGCATCCGCAGGGGTGCTCGTGTTGCGTTGGGCCACGGCAGGCGCATCAATCGAGCGGCTTCCTGCAAGGGCTGCCGAGAGCACATTGCCTGCGATCGCCACCTCCTTGAGGCAGATCATTTGCGGCATCAGCGCACCTTTCTTGAACCCGCGCACATGCGGCCAGAACACAAGCCAGGACAGCTTGTCGCCAGGCGCAAGTGTCAGCGCGATGTCGCCGCAACCATTCTTGTCCTCACGCATGTCGGCGGACACGATGCGGGTGAAGGGAAGGTTGAAGGTGGCCGACAGGGCCACGCCGATTCGCATCACAACCCGCTTGTTGGTGATGGTGTACATCGTGGTTTTCTGAACGCCCCAGGCAAAGGCTTCGAGCAGCGCAATCGCCATGGCGCACAGGACGGCGAGCGCACCGGACGAGAACAGGATCTCGCTCACCATGCGTCCGTCATAGATCCCGGCGGAAACATTCCAGATCACCAGCACCGCGAAGTAGCCCGCAATCCAGCGCGTCTTCATAATCTGGCGGGAGACCTGCGCCGAGGACGGCGCGCCTTGCCACAGGATCATTTCGCCCTTGGGCAACCGGCCAGGAAGGCCGGGCACCGGTTCGTAGTCGTGTTCGGGGCCGCCGGTCTCGCTCATGCCAGCGGCTCCTGACGGTTCGGTGTGGCGTAAAGCAGGCCGGATCCGAAATAGGCGGTGACCTTTTCCTCTTCTAGAAGCGTGATGCTGTCAGCATCCTTGAGGCCCGGCACCACAGCGAACTGTTCGCCCTTGAGCGCATGGACGTAGAAGATGCGCTCGCCATCACGGGTCTTGCGGAAGACGCCGAAATTCATCGGAACCAGGATCTGCCGTGGGGTTTCGCCCACTTCCGTGGTCACTTCGAGATAGCGCAGCATCTGCTCGGAGCGGTCCACCCAGATGTCGCTGATCGTGCCGGCCACCACCAGGTCGAAGCCGACGACGCGCGTGCCGACCGGATCGATGTCCTCTTTCGTTACCTTGAAGTCGGTTGCCACCCGCAGCGGCACGATCTTGGCTTTGCCGTCATGGGCCATGTCAGGTGTGTCGGCCCGCATCGCCCAGGAGCCGGGGCCGATGGAATCGAGCATCGGATTGTCGCCATTGGGCACATAGGGTGCGCCTGAGAAATTCGCAATCTTGTAGGCCGGTAGCGGCCGTTCCGCATTGTCGCGCGCGGCATTGGGCACCGAGACTTCGCCATGGCCATGGGGCAGCAGGAAGGTCTTTGCCGGAGGCAGGAACAGCCAGTCATCCTTGTTGAACGCGCCTGACTGATCGGCTTCCAGCGGATAGCCTTCGCGGCGGTCTTCCTGCCTCAGGTAGAACAGCAAAAGCGCGAAGAACACCCAGAACGCATACAACGTGACCTGGGCCACATCGATGTAGCTTGTGATGGCTCCGGTTTCCATGACGTCTCTCCTTTTTGCGCGCGGCTGTTCAGCCGGGCAATTCTGCAAGTCCGAAGCGCGGGCTCCGGCTCTGTTGTGTGGTTTGGCGCCGGGCGGCGAGTGGCCCGAGAGCCACGATCGCCGCAAACAGCAGCCCGATTTCAAGATGGTAGACAACGCTGTACCCGGCAGCCGGCGCCATCAGCGCGGCCCCCGGTTCGGCATTTGCAAGAAGTGTGTTGACCCCGTCGCGGATCAGCCCGCCCGCAGCCAGTCCTATGCCGATGGCGCTGGCCTGCACCGCGCCCCAGGCGCCGATCGCCATGCCGTTGTCGGACTTTTCGGCGATATCCATCGCGGCAAGCATGGTGCAGACGGCAAACAGCCCGCCGCCGAAACCGATAACCCCGGCGCCGGCGCGAAACAGATTGGCCGCATGAAGCGGTTCGGCGAAGATGATGGCCGAGAAACCGGTGATGCCGGTGACCAGGCCCAGCGCTGCCAACCGGTACATGTTGGCGCCTTTCTGCAAGGCCCGCCCGGCATGGGCAAAGCCGATCAGTGTGCCGGCAGCCCAGATGGCCGTCAGCAGCGTTGTCTGGCTCACCGACAGCTTGAGCACTTCGCCGCCATATGGTTCGAGCAGGACGTCCTGCATCGAGAACGCGCAGGAGCCGAGCGCCACGGCCACGAGCAGCCGCATCGTGCCCTTTTCCTTGCGGTATTTTGCAAAGGCTTCGGAGAAGCGAATGGTCGGCCGGTTGTGGCTCGTTGCCACCGGGTTGCGCGGTTCCTGTTTCCACAGGCAGATGATGTTGAGTGCGACAGTGGCGACCGCGGCCCCCTGGACCACCTGGATCAGTGTCTTTGGCGAATAGTCTCTGAGCAGCCAGGCGAACACCACCGAGGAAATCAGCATGCCGACCAGCAGCATCACATACATCAGCGCCACCACGCGCGGACGGTTGTCCTCGGCAGACAGGTCTGTCGCCAGCGCCAGACCCGCGGTCTGCGCCATGTGCATGCCGATGCCGGTGAGCAGGAAGGCGAGCAGTGCGCCCGCAGGCCCGGCCCATTCCGGGCCGGTGGTCTGGGACTGCAGCAGCAGCAGCGCGAATGGCATGATCGCCAGTCCGCCAAACTGCAGGATGGTGCCAAGCCAGATATAGGGCACGCGGCGCACCCCGAGTGCGGATTTGTAGGTGTCGGAGCGATGCCCGATCAACGCCCTGAACGGCGCTGCCAGAACCGGAATCGCAATCATCAAGGCCACCAGCGAGGTCGGCACGCCGAGCTCGACGATCATCACCCGGTTGAGCGTGCCGGTCAGAAGCACCGCCGCCAGGCCGATCGACCACTGGAACATCGACAACCGCATCAGCCGCCCAAGCGGCAGATCCTCGGAAGCCGCATCTGCAAACGGCAGGTAGCGCGGGCCGAGCGACTTCCAGGTGTCGAGCATCTTGCGGTTGGCTTTGGCGACGAGGGTCATGAGCGTGCAAGCTCCTGAGCCTCGGAGATGTAAAATCCGGTGGAGATCCGGGTCGGGGGAGCTGACTGCCAGCCGGCCATGTCGGCGCGTGACAGCGTTGTCGCAATCAGCCGCTCGATGGCCACAGGCTGGATCGCCGGAGACCGGTCGCCGCGTGGAAACAGTTTGCCGGCCGCTTGCATCACCACCAGAGGCTTGGTGCGCGGTGCCAGCGTGAACACCATCTTGCGCGAGGTGCGCCTGGCCAGTCCGGCAATCGCATTGGCGGCGGCTTCGGCGTTGTAGTGGATAAGAGCGTCCATCGAGATGACCGCATCGAACTCGCCGTGCTCGGGAGCCAGCATGTCGCCTGCCTCAAGCGTGACGGTGCCGCCATTGCGGATCGCGGGCAGGCCTTGAATGGCATGCTCGATCATCTGCGGTGAAAGATCGACGCCCAGGACATCAGCGCCGCGATGGGCCAGTTCGATGGCCAGCACACCGCCGCCGCAGCCTGCATCGAGAATCCGCCAGCCGCTCAGATCGGCCGGAAACCGGTCGAGAATGGCATTGCGCATGGCCTCGCGCCCGGCACGCACCGTGGCACGCACGCCGGAGACCTTCTCGGTCGAGGTCAAGCGTTTCCAGGCATCGAGCGCGGTGCGGTCGAAGTAGGTCCGGATTTCGTCCCGGCGCTTGATGTAGGCGGCGTCATGCATCTGCGGGTCTCACTCAAAACCGAGGAAATCGAAGATTTCCCGGTCTTTCATCGGGTTGGCGGAGAGTTCTTCGGTGCCGGCCCAGAGCTGTTCGGCGAGCTGCAGATATTCCTGCTGGATCGCCACGATCTCCGGATGGTCACCCATCTCGAACAGGGTGCATTTCTTCAGCCGGCTTCTGCGCACGGCGTCTGAATCGACGATATGGGCCAGACGCTTCAGGCCGATCGCTTCATTGTAGCGATCGATCTGGTCGGTTTCGCGCGAGCGGTTGGCGATGACGCCGCCGAGCCGCACATCATAGTTTTTCGACTTGGCCTTGATCGCCGCAACGATGCGGTTCATGGCGAAGATGGAATCGAAGTCGTTGGCGGCCACGACAACCGCGCGTTCGGCATGCTGCAGCGGCGAGGCGAAGCCGCCGCAGACCACATCGCCCAGCACGTCGAAGATCACCACATCGGTGTCCTCGAGCAGGTGATGCTCCTTGAGCAGCTTGACGGTCTGACCGACCACATAGCCGCCGCAGCCGGTGCCCGCAGGCGGGCCGCCGGCTTCCACGCATTGCACCCCGTTGTAACCCTCGAACACGAAGTCTTCGGTTCTCAGTTCCTCGGGATGGAAATCGACACCCTCGAGCACATCGATCACGGTCGGGATCAGGCTTTTGGTGAGGGTGAAGGTGGAATCATGCTTGGGGTCGCAGCCGATCTGCAGCACCCGCTTCCCCAGCATCGAAAACGCCACCGAGAGGTTCGACGATGTGGTCGACTTGCCGATGCCGCCCTTTCCGTAGATGGCGAAGACCTTGGCCTTTCCGGCGTCCATCTCGGTTTCCAGGTGAACCTGGACGCTGCCGTCGCCATCGCCATTGCCGTCAAGTCCGGCGGCCTGCTTGAGCTTGGCAGTGCGTGCCTCGTCGTACATGGTGCGGGGGTGGGTAAAAAGGTTCATTCTGCAGCCTCCACGGACAAGCCTTCGGCACGATCTTCCATTTCCTCGCCCGCAGCGCAGAGCGCGGCCCAGGTCTCGTCGTCCGGCTTCCAAAAGTTTCTGTCTTTGGCCTCGATGAGGCGGTTGACCATGCGCAGCGAAGAGGCCGGGTTCAGCTCCGAAAGCCTCCGGCGCATGGTGTCGTCGAGAATGAAGGTCTCGCTCAGCTTCTGGTACACCCAGGGCTCAACGTCGCCGGTGGTTGCAGACCAGCCAACAGTGTTGGAAATCTGTGCCTCGATCTGGCGCACGCCCTCATAGCCGTGGGCCAGCATGCCCTCGAACCACTTCGGATTGAGCGAGCGGGTGCGGGTTTCCAGCGCCACCTGTTCTCCAAGGGTCCGGACCCGGCCATCGCCCTGGGTCTGGTCGGAGATGAACACCGGCAATTGCTTGCCGTCCTGGGCCAGTGACACGGCCTTGGAGATGCCGCCCAGCGTGTCGAAGTAATGGTCGATGGTGGTCACGCCGAGCTCGATGGAATCGAGGTTCTGGTAGGCCATGTCGACCTTGGCGAAGACATCGTTGAGCAGCTCGATCTGGGCCGAGGATTTGCCCTTGCGGTCAATCGCGAAGCCCTTGCGGCTTGTGTACATGTCGGCAATTTCCTGATCATCGGTCCAGGCGCTGGCACCGATCAGGAAGTTGACATTGGCGCCATAGGCCCCCTCTGCATTCGAGAACACACGGTAGGCGGCTCGCTCGAGATCGCAGCCATGCTCTTCGGCATAGGCCAGCGCGTGCTTGCGGATGAAGTTCATCTCCACCGGCTCATCGGCCATTGCCGCGAGGTAGGAGGCTTCGGCGAGCATGGTTGCCTGCATCGGCAGCAGGTCGCGGAAAATGCCCGAGAGCGTCATCACGGCATCGATGCGTGGACGGTTGAGCTGATCAAGCGGGATCAGTTCCGCGCCGCAAACCCGGTTGTAGGCGTCGAGCCGCGGGCGGGCGCCCATCAGCGCCATGGCCTGAGCCATCGGTCCGCCTTCGGTTTTCAGATTGTCCGTGCCCCACAGCACGATGGCAATGGTTTCGGGCAACGCGCCATCGGTTTCGAGATAGCGTTCAAGCACCTTGGCAGCCTGCCTTGTGCCGTCTTTCACCGCATAGGCGCTGGGGATTCCGAAAGGATCGAAACCGTGGATGTTGCGCCCGGTGGGCAGCATGTCAGGCGTCCGGATCAGGTCGCCGCTCGGTGAGGGAGCGACAAACCGGCCATCAAGCGCGGTGATCAGGCCATCCAGCTCGCGGTTGTCGGACAGATTGGCATTGGCGCGAACCAGACGGTCAATCGTGCCGGTTTGATCCTCATTGGCAGCGCGTTCAGCGTCAATTCTGTCCTGGTCGAAGCTGACGATGGCGTCGATGATCTCCTTCGATGGCGCTTCGGCATCATCGGACTGGGCCATCAGCGTGATCATCTCGCGGCGCTCGGTCTCGCTCATCGACTGCCCGGCCACATGCAGCCCATGCGGAATCAGCGCATATTCGAGTTCCAGCATCGAAGCGGTCAGCGCGGCAACGTAAGCGTCGGGGTCCGTTTGCGGGACAGTCTTGTTGAGTTCGAGCTGGTCAGCCTGGATCAGGATCAGCTCGAACGCTTCCTGCCGTTCGCCGGTCTGGCTGGCTTCGAGATTGCGCAGCCGGTCCAGCGAAGACTTGAGTTCGCTCAGCCCCTTGTAGAGACCGGCATTGGTGACTGGCGGGGTCAGATAGGAAACCAGTGTTGCTGCCGACCGCCGCTTGGCGATTGTGCCTTCCGACGGGTTGTTGGCGGCATAGAGATAGAGGTTCGGCAGATCGCCGATCAACCGGTCGGGCCAGCACTTGCCGGACATGCCCGATTGCTTGCCAGGCATGAATTCGAGCGCGCCATGGGTACCGAAATGCAGCACCGCATCAGCCCGGAATGTGCGCTTGAGATAGGTGTAGAAAGCGGCAAAGGCGTGGGTTGGCGCAAAGCCCTTCTCAAAGAGCAGCCGCATCGGGTCGCCCTCATAGCCGAAGCCCGGCTGCACCGCGACCAGCACATTGCCGAACTGCCGGCCAAGCACGAAGATAGACTGGCCATTGGTGAAGATCCGGCCCGGTGCCGGGCCCCAGGCGGCCTCGATTTCGCCGAGGTGCTTTTCATTGCGGACATGATCATCGGCGCTCACCAGTGCGTGCACATTGGCGAGCGCGCCATATTGCGCGGCATTTCCGTTGAGAACCAGATCGCGAAGCGTCTCCGCATCTTCCGGAACCTCAATCGTGTAGCCTTCTTCCTTCAGCTTGATCATCGTCGCATGCAACGATTCAAACACCGAAAGGAAGGCGGCGGTCCCCATGTTGCCGGCGTTCGGCGGGAAGTTGAAAATCGTCAGCGCCACCTTGCGCTCGGCGCGGGCGCTGTTGCGCAGGGCCACCAGCTTTTCGATCCGGCCGGCCAGAACCTCGACCCGCTCGGAATGCGCGATCATGCAGGAACGGCCTGTCGGGCAGGTGCCGCAGTCGCGCGAGCAAACGCAGGGCTGGGTGCCGCCGGCATTGTCGGTGCGGCCGCCATAGACCATCGTGCCGGTGGCGCCATCCAATTCGGGAATGGCGACCATGATGGTGGTTTCGATCGGCAGAAGGCCCTGGTCGGAAGCTTCCCAGCGCTCAACCGTCTGGAATTCGGTGACGTGGGCCGCGACATAGGGAACGTCGAGCTTGGCCAGGGTTTCAGCTGCAGCGGAAGCGTCCGAATAGGCCGGGCCGCCGACAAGCGAGAAGCCGGTCAGCGAGACCATCGCGTCGATTGTCGTGCCGGTTGCACCGCCGGAAAGAAACGCCGCAATCGGGCCGCGCATGTCGAGGCCCGAGCAGAACACCGGCACCACGTTGAAGCCGCGCTGCTCCAGCGCGCGGATGACGCCATTGTAGTGGCCGGTATCGCCCGAAAGGATGTAGGAGCGCAGCAGCAGCAGGCCAACCGTGCCCTTGGCTTTGCGATTGACCGGCAGCGGCTTGATGTCGGCGCTTACATGGCCCTTGATGTCGGGGTGGTAGACGCCCTGTTCGGGATATTCGACAGGGGCTTGGGCCGGGATCGTTCCGCGGTAGGCCCGGCGTTCACCATCGGCATATTTGTCGACCAGCAGCCGCACCAGATTGGCGATATTGGCGTCGGACGCTGCGATCCGGTACTGCATCGCCAGGAAGTAGTTGCGCAGATCCTGGGCCGTGCCAGGAATGAAGCGCAGCAGCTTTGGCAAGCGCTTGAGCATTCTCAGCTGGCGTTCGCCGGCAGTGCGTCCCGAGTCGGCTTTCTTCTTCGATGCGTCGCCCCGGAGCTTTTTCAGGAAGGCCATTGGGCCTTTCTGCTCGCCGTCCATCTTGAACCGGCCCATCGACGTGTTCTTCATGATCTCGCCGGTCGACATGCAGCACATCATGGCGTCGCAATGATCGCGGCGGGCGGCAAGCGCCGGGCCGATGGCCTTCACATGCTCTTCGATGAACAGCATGGAGGCGACAATGATGTTGCCTTTTGCGATGTCGTCCTTGCAGGCCTGCAATTTGTCCGGATTGTCGTTCCAGTCGGTCGCCGCATGCACGCTCAGGTTCAGATTGGGAAGTTCCCCCAACAGCATGGCACGCGCATCATCCACCGCTGCCGACATGTGATTGTCGAGCGTGATCAGAACCACATTGACTGGAGCGGCGTTAGCGCCCGAAGTGTGCTTTTGCATCGTACAATGTCTCGATGGTGATCGGATTGAGCCCGTTCTCGGTGGCATAGGTTTCGGTGTTGCGCCGCGCCTTTCCGCGGACGAAGAAGGGGATTTTGCGCAGTTCGCGCTCGGCATCGCTGGTCCATGACGGTTGGTCGTCATTGGCCGCGGTGGAGGTTGCAGCGGCAACGTCCGGAGCAGGAGTCTCTGCAGCAACTGCGGCTTGTTCATCCCGCGCGTCCGGCTGGTGGCCGGCGGCAGGACCGCCATGGCTCAGATGCGAAGATCCGGCGTCGTCATGGAATTCAAAGTCGCCACGGAACATCTGCAACAGATGCTCTTCAAGGCCCATCATCAGCGGGTGCACCCAGCTGTCGAAGATCACATTCGCGCCCTCATGCCCCATCTGCGGCGAGTAGCGTGCGGGGAAATCCTGCACATGCACCGGGCTTGAGATCACTGCGCATGGGAGCCTTAGCCGCTTGGCGGCGTGGCGCTCCATCTGGGTTCCGAGCACCAGTTCCGGCTGTGCCGCAATGATGGCGTCCTCGACATCGAGGTGGTTGTCCGAGATCAGCGGCTCGACGCCGTATTTCGCGGCCGCCTCGCGTACGTCGCGGGCAAATTCGCGGGAATAGGTGCCAAGCCCGCAGACCTTGAAGCCAAGTTCTTCCGATGCGATCCGGGCCGCGGAAATGGCGTGGGTGGCATCACCGAAGACGAACACCCGCTTGCCGGTCAGATAATTGGAGTCGATCGAGGCCGAATACCACGAGAGCCGCTCCGCGCCGCTTTCGAGCAGTTCCTGGGGTACCTCGACACCGGCGACCTTCGCCACCTCTGCGACGAAGTCACGTGTTGCACCGACACCGATTGGAATGGTGGTCACCATTTCCTGGCCGAACTGGCGTTTCAGCCAGCGTGCCGAAGTGTCGGCAATCTCCGGATAGAGCACGATGTTGAAATGGGCCTGCGGGATCCGCGCCAAATCGGCTGGCGAGGCGCCCAGCGGGGCAACTGTGTTGACCCGGACACCCAGCGATTCAACAAGTCGGACCACCTCGACGATATCGTCACGGTTGCGGAAACCCAGCGATGTGGGCCCCAGAATGTTGCAGCTTGCCTGTTCGGGCGCTGTTTCCGGCTTTCCGGCACCGCCTGCAAAGGCCCGGACCAGCCGATAGAAGGTCTCTGCCGCACCCCAGTTTTCCTTTTTCTGATAGGACGGCATCTCCAGTGGCACCACCGGCACATTCAGGCCAAGCGTCTTGGCCAGTCCGCCCGGATCATCCTGGATCAGCTCCGCCGTACAGGATGCGCCGACCAGGAGCGCTTGGGGTTTGAACCGCGCGACCGCATCGCGGGCAGCGGTTTTGAAGATTTCGGCGGTGTCGCCGGAGAGATCGCGCGCCTGGAATGTGGTGTAGGTCACCGGCGGGCGCTTCTTGTTGCGCTCGATCATGGTGAACAGCAAATCCGCATAGGTGTCGCCCTGTGGCGCGTGCAGCACGAAGTGCACGTCGCGCATCGAATTGGCGACACGCATGGCGCCGACATGGGGCGGGCCTTCATAGGTCCAGACGGTCAGTTCCATGGCTCAGCTCCCCACTTTCAGAAGCTCGCGGCGCATCAGCGGCCGGGCAATCAGTTCGGCCAGATCACCGGCCTGCTCGTAGCCTTGCAGCGGGGTGAAGACGAACTCGATCGACCATTTGGTCGACCGGCCCTCGGCCTCGAACGGATTGCCGAGACCCATGCCGCAAATGATCAGATCCGGATTGTCCGTGTGGACCCGGTCGATCTGGCGTTCGACATCCTGGCCTTCGCTGACCCGAACCGTGTCAGGCATCATGGCAAGCTCGGGCCCAACCACATCGCGGTTGAGATAGGGCGTTCCGATCTCGATGATCGATGTGTCCATTTCCCGTGACAGAAAGCGCGCCAGTGAGGGCTCGAGCTGCGAGTCGGGGAAAAGAAACACCGATTTGCCCTCAAGCACCGGCTTATAGCGGGCAACGGCGCGGCGGGCGCGTTCGCGGCCGGGAGCGGTTATCGCATCGAACTTGGCTTCCGGCACGCCAAACGAATCTGCGATGGCGCGGTACCAGGCGGTCGAGCCTTCTTCGCCGAGCGGGAAAGGTGCAGAAATTCGCTTGGCTCCGCGGCGTTCAAGCGCCTGGGCGCAGGCGCCGACCCAGGGCTGAGCCAGGATGAACCGTGTGTTGGGGCCAATTGGCGGCAGTGTGGTGGATGAGCGCGAGGGCAGGAACCGCACCGGGCCAACGCCAAGTCCGTCAAATACCCGCATCATCTGGTCTTCGACGACATCACCAAGCGCACCGACAACAACCAGAGAGACTGGCGCATCGGCCGCTTCCGCAGGCATTTCGGGAACCAGGGCTGCGAGGAAATTGTCCTCGCCCTGGGTAAAAGTGGTCTCGATGCCCGACCCCGAATAGGCCATCACACGACACTGGGGCGAATGCTCGCCATTGAGACGGCTGGCAGCGCGCGGCAGATCGAGCTTGATGACCTCCGACGGGCAGGAACCGACCAGAACCAGCAGCTTGATCTCGGGGCGGCGGGCGAGAAGCCGGGTCACCACCTTGTCGAGCTCGTCATTCATATCCGCCATGCCGGCCAGATCGCGCTCGTCGATGATGGCGGTGGCGAATCGCGGTTCGGCGAAAATCATCACACCGGCAGCCGATTGCATGAGGTGTGCGCAGGTGCGCGAACCGACGATCAGGAAGAATGCATCCTGCATCTTGCGGTGCAGCCACATGATCGATGTCAGGCCGCAAAACACTTCATGCTGGCCACGTTGCTTGAGCACATCGCGGCCGGGTTTGGCGGCGGTGTCCGTGCACGCAGTGCTGGCGTCAAAAACGGTGGTCATGCCGCAGCTCCGATCTTTGCATTGGAGGAGGCATCCAGCCGTGCCAAGCGGAATTTCCACAGGAACTGTCCGGCATTGATGACGTAGGAAACATAGGCGGCGACGGCGAGAGCCATCAGCTGTCCGTCAGAAAGAAGACCGCCGAACAGCGCCGCCAGATAGGCGGTGTGCAGAGCCAGCACCAGCATCGAGACCATGTCTTCCCAGAAGAAGGGACGGGCGAAGAGATAGGCGCCGAACACCTCCTTCTCCCAGATCGAGCCGGTGACCATGATGGCGTAGAGGGTCATGGTCTTGATAACGATGGAGATATGGGCCGCCATCAGCCATGCGCCGGTCATCCACCAATGCGCAATCAATCCGACCGATATGGCGAAGACCAGAAACTGGATTGGCGCGAGGATGCCCTGAACCAGCGTCCAGACCGATTTGTCACGGCGAATACGCTCTTCGGCCGTGTAAAGGCCGACTGGGATATCGCTCGGTGTGACATGGGCATTCATCTGGCTCTTTCCCTCTCCACAAGAAACCCTGATGTGAGGAGGTTAGTCACAGTTTTTGAATGTGTCAATTTGAATAGACGTCAATTACAGTTTACAAACGGGATAATTCGTACCATTCTGGTTTTCGTCACGATGGGAGAATCCCCATGAAGGGGGCAGGTGCCCGATGATGGAGACGCAGTTCCGGGAGCTGAAGTCTTTGCAACGTGCCCCTGTGAGATTGGCTTTCGTGAACGCCGCGGATCGGAGCGGGCAGAAAGGCATCGGGAGCATGCGGAATGACCTGGACACCCGTGAACGGAAGACTGGCTCGGCGCACGCGATCGCTGCTTCCAGTGTGAGATCCAAATCCAAAGATGATGAGATACATCATGTCTTGGAGCGCGCTGTAGTCGGCGCCTGTTTCAAGAACACGATCCTGGGCAAGGATGGGGAAGTGCAACCCAAGCCGTGCGAAGACCCTCAACCTTGCGAAAGCGATGTGCAGGTGTCGGTGCGCCATCACCGGAAATTGCCGTCAATCAACGGTGCCGGCTGTGGCACCGCAGCCATGGCGGGGATGAAGCGCTTCATCGCTGTGATGGACAAGGTCTATGCAAAGGTGCTGACCGACGGTGATTTCGATTTCATCGGTTTCATGACTGCGCGCGGGCTTTCGGCAGAAGAGATGCTTGACCTTCTTGAAGCCTGCGCGGCGCGTTTGGGTGCAGATTGGAACTGTGGTGCGCGCGGGTTCGTCCACGTCACGGTGGCCATGTCGCGGTTGCAGCGGATCTTGACCTCGCTGGGGCAGGAGAACCGCTGCTTCGACGCAAGGGCGTGCGAGCGCTCGGTCCTGTTCATTGTGCCGCATGGTGAGGCCCATCTTTTTTCGGTGAGCTTGATCGAGGAGCGTTTCCGGCTCAAAGGCTGGGAAACGAAACTTCTGCTTGCCGGCAGTTCGGGGGAACTGTCTCGTGTGTTGAAAAACGCACATTTTGAGTTGATTTGCCTGGCTTGGCTCGACAGCGAGCTAAAGAATCATGTTGAGTCCTTGCTGCACACGGTGCGCACGTCTGTTAATCGGGAGCAGACTTGTGTCATTGCAGGCGGTTCGGCCGCGGAGGAAGACTCCGTTTGGTTGAAAGAGCGGGGCGTTGAAAAAGTTTGCAGCAATGCCCAGATCGCAGTATCAGAAGCTGAAAGGCATGGTGCAAATCGCAATTCGGCACATGGTGTGACTGAAACAACCGGCTCCCTGTTGGAGCCGTCGCGAAGTGCCTGATCGGAAAATGGAACAACACACAACTCGGGTCGCTCACAGGACGTTTGAAAAAACCATCCAAGCGTTCGCGGATCTGCGCCCCGAAGTATCGCTGGCCCTTGCTTCCATGGGCGCGGACCTGACGCTGCTGGTGGATTCATCGGGATCGGTCATTGATGTGGCCTATTTCGATGCCGCCATCGAGCGCTTCGGTGTGGAGGATTGGCCGGGCCGCAGCTGGGCTGATACCGTGACGCGGGAAAGCCTCGACAAGATCCAAAATCTGATCGACGAATGCACCAAGAAAGGCGCAAGCCGCTCTCACCAGGTCAACCATCCTGGCGGACGCAGCGCTGATTTGCCGATCGAATATGTGCTCAGGCGCGTCGAGGGTTTCCCTTACATGATTGCCTACGGCACCGATCTGCGAAAATTCGCCGAGGTGCAGCAACAGCTTATCCAGGCCCAGTTCGAGCTTGAGCGGGAATATCGCCGTGTTCGCGAATCCGAGGCCCGGTACCGCGTTATCTATCAGAAGATGGACAGCGCGCTTCTCGTCGTTGATGGTGAAACCCGCCGGATCATCGACGGCAATGCCGCAGCCGGCCGGATCCTGGGCGTCACCCTTTCCAAGCTTGTCGGCGATACGCTGATCTCCCAGGCCGAGCGCGACCATCGTGAACGGCTGACCGAGGCGCTCGCGGAATCCCGCGCCCTCGGGCAAAGCCGTTCGGTCACCATCGCGGCTGCCGCCAATGGCGCGTCAATCGAATTGCAGATCAGCCCTTACCGCGAAAATGGCAAGATAAATCAACTGGTTGCGATTTCAAATCCGACGGCTGACGAATATGCCATGGGCGGGATGTCGTCCGACAGATGGGCCTGGACAGAGGCGGTGCCCGAGGCGCAGCTCGTCATTGATGGCAAGGGCGCAGTCTATTCGGTCAATGGCCGCTTTCTCGATATGATTCACGTATTGGGGCGTAACCATGCCATCGGCCGCAACGTCAACAATTGGCTCGGTGCATCAAGCGTCGACATCCAGGTGCTGTCCAACCGGCTGCGCGACGAAGGCGAGGTGCGCCAGTTCCTGACAGTCGTGCGCGATGAAATGGGATCAAGCCGTCCGGTGCGCCTGTCTGCAACACGGATCGAAGCCGGCAGCGAAGACCCGCTCTACTCGGTGATCGTGACGGAACAGAGCTCGCGAGACTTGCCAAGCACGACCCACACCAATGGCGTTCATGGCGCTACCTCCGATTTTTCCGAACTGATTGGCCGGGTTCCGCTCAAGGAGCTGATCCGCGAATCTGCCGATGTCATTGAAAAGCTCTGTATCGAGGCAGCGCTGACCCAGACCGAAAACAACCGGGCAGCCGCTGCCGATCTTCTGGGTCTTTCCCGCCAGAGCCTCTATCTCAAGCTCAAGCGCTATGGTCTTGAGGACTTCAACGGCCGCGCCTGACCTTGCCAGTCACAGGGCCAGTCACAGGGCCAATCACCGGGCCAGTCTCTGAGTCCGTAAGCCACTTCTCCTCTCCGAAATCTGTCCGTCCGTACCTGCGTTTGCGCCGGTTTGCCCCGCTTCGGTGCGCCGCTGTTGCGCGTCTAAACGCCTGTCTGCAATCGGCGCTCCAACCGTGATGTAAAAAAACATTTACAGTGTCTAATTAAATTGACTGTCGGCGGAAGCGGTCATAAACTTCGCTCATGACTTTGGCCCAAACAGCACCCGTTCGCGCGAAAGTCCCCACGCCGGGGGCGGTGCTGGCTTTGCTCAAGCCCGTCACCTGGTTTCCGCCCATGTGGGCCTTTGCCTGCGGTGCTGTGTCCGCCGGCCAGATCACCTCGGACCGGTGGTTCGCGGTGGCTCTTGGCGTGTTGCTTGCCGGTCCGCTGCTGTGTGGAACCAGCCAGGCCGTCAACGACTGGTTTGACCGCCACGTCGACGCCATCAACGAGCCCGACCGGGTCATCCCGTCGGGCCGGATGCCGGGCCGCTGGGGTTTGGGCGTGGCCATTTTCAATTCGGCACTTTCGATGCTCGTCGCATCCTTCCTTGGGATGACGGTCTTTGTCGCCGCGGCCATCGGGCTGGCGCTCGCCTGGGCCTATTCGGCGCCGCCATTCCGGCTCAAGCGCAATGGCTGGTGGGGCAACTCGGCCTGCGGTTTTTCCTATGAGACCCTGCCATGGATCACCGCCGCGGCCGCAGCGCTCGGCACGGTGCCGGGCGGCGAGATTTTCATCATTGCCTTTCTGTACGGGCTTGGGGCGTTGGGCATCATGACGCTCAATGATTTCAAATCGATGGAGGGCGACACCCGGATGGGCATCGCCTCGCTGCCGGTCCAGATGGGCGCCACGACCGCTGCCAAGTTTGCGGGGCTTTCGATGATCGTGCCGCAGATGGTGGTTGTCGGCTTGCTCCTGTTCTGGAGCCACAGCTGGTCCGCCGCAGCAGTGGGCGCGCTGGCCCTGGCGCAGGCAGTGGCTCTGCCGCGCCTGGTGGCAGACCCCAAGGGCAAGGCAATCTGGTACTCGGCGCTCGGCGTCGGGCTCTATGTCACCGGAATGATGATCACGGCATTTGCGATCCGGCCCTGAGTCGGATCTGGGAGGGAGAGAGCCAATGACTGCGCAGTCAGCATCAACACAGACCCTTCACAGCGCTGGTCCCGGGATGGGCGGCAGTACCGGCCTCGGCTGGCTGTCGATCGTGCGGCTGGGGCTGGTTCAGGCGTCGCTGGGCTCGATCGTGGTGCTCACCACCTCGGTTCTCAACCGCGTCATGGTGGTCGAACTGATGCTTGCCGCCGTCATCCCGGGTCTTCTCGTCGGGCTGCATTATGGCGTGCAGATCTCGAGGCCGCTCTGGGGCCACGGCTCCGACCGCGGTGGCCGGCGCACGCCCTGGATTGTTGGCGGTATTTTGCTGCTGGCCCTTGCGGGCACTGCAGCTTCCGCCACAACGCTGCTGTTCGGCGCGCATTTCTGGCTGGCCATGGGGCTGGCGATTGTCAGTTTCATCTGCATCGGGCTTGGCATCGGGGCTGCAGGCACGTCGCTGCTGGCGCTGCTTGCCAGCCGGACCGTCCTGCACAGAAAACCGGCCGCGGCAACCATCGTCTGGATGATGATGATCGCGGGCATCGTGGTCACCGCCATCATCTCGGGCGCCTGGCTTGATCCGTTTTCCTTTGAGCGCCTCATCGCAGTCACCGCCATTGCAGGCCTGATCGCCTTCCTCCTCACCTGCCTTGCGATCTTCAATGTCGAGCGCAACACCATGCCGGTCGACGGTCCCCCGGCGGCGCAGCGGCTTGATTTCCGCCAGAGTCTGGCGGCGACCTGGGGTGACCGCGACGCGCGGCTGTTCACCGTGTTCGTGTTCGTGTCGATGCTCGCCTATGCCACACAGGATCTCATTCTTGAGCCCTTTGGCGGGCTGCTGTTCGGTCTCACACCGGGCGAAACCACACAGATTTCAGGGCTTCAGCACAGCGGCATCCTGCTTGGTATGGCGATGGTCGGCGTGCTCGGGTCGCTGTTTGCCAAGAAGAAGCCGCTCATTCTCAAGGCTTTCATCTTCTTTGGCTGTGTCGGGTCTGCGGTGGCGCTTGCTGGCCTTTCCCTGTCTGCCCTGGTCGCGCCGCTGTGGCCGCTCAAGGCCAATATCTTTGTCCTCGGTGTGGCCAATGGCGCCTTCGCCGTGGCCGCCATCGGTGCCATGATGATGCTCGCTTCGGGCGGTGACGGTGCATCCGAAGGCATCCGCATGGGGGTCTGGGGCGCAGCGCAAGCCATCTCCTTCGGCCTTGGCGGATTCCTCGGCACGGTGGCAATCGATGTCACCCGGGCGCTGACCCATGATACGCCGCTTTCCTTTGCAGTTGTTTTCGGGCTCGAGGCTGGACTGTTCCTGGCGGCAGCAGCCATTGCGCTTCTTATCAAGACGCCGGCGCCGGAACCGGACAGCCGGCAGCCAACCAGACGCAACACACAACGGGGACCGGAGCCGGCCCCCTCTTACGCAGTTCCAGCGGAGTGAAGATCATGCAGTCAAACACCCATGATGTCCCACGCGATCATTGCGCCCAAAGCCATTATGACGTGATCGTCATCGGCGGTGGGCCGGCTGGCGCACGCGCGGCCGAACGTCTGGCCGCCAGCGGACGCAGCACTTTGCTGGTCGACAAGGAGGGCCGCACCAAGCCCTGCGGCGGCGCCATTCCGTCCAACGCCATGGCGCAATATGCAATCGCGCCCGAGCAGATCAAGGCGCGGGTTCGCGGCGCGCGGATGACCGGGCCGAGCGGAATTCAGGTGGGCATGGAGATCGGCGAGGTCGGCCATGTCGGCATGGTCGACCGCGACCAGTTCGATCCCTATCTCCGCGAGCGTGCCAGGCTTGCTGGCGCAGACTATCGCGCCGCCAGCTTTTCCTCGCTCGAGCAGCGGGCCGATGGAATGGTCGACGTCACACTCGGCAAGAGCAAGGACCGCGATGCCGAGACAATTTCCGCATCGGTCGTGATCGGTGCCGACGGGGCCAATTCGGCCGTACGCCGAGCGATCTTCGGGCCGAAGGTGCGCCCGCCCTATGTGTTCGCTTATCACGAAATCGTCCGCTCCCCGGCGCCCGGCACCAACAAGGATTTCGATCCCACCCAATGCGAGGTGATTTATGACGGCGAGATCTCGCCCGATTTCTACGGCTGGGTGTTCCCGCACGGGCCCTACACCAGCGTTGGCTGCGGTTCCGCCGTCAAGGGCTTCGACCTCAAGGCCGCCACCCATGAACTGCGCGAACGCTTTGGCCTTGCCGACGCCGAAACCGTCCGCGAGGAGGGCGCGCCGCTGCCGCTAAAGCCTATGAAGCGCTGGGACGACGGCAGGAATGTGCTGTTGATCGGGGACGCGGCAGGCGTGGTCGCACCGTCGTCAGGTGAGGGGATCTGGTATGCCATGCACACCGGCGATCTTGGCGCCGAAGCCGCGATAAAGGTGCTTGAGACCGGCAATGCAAAACATCTCGCCAGCGCCCGCAAGCGCTTCCAGAAGGCCCATGGCAAGGTCTTCCTGGTGCTCGGCTTCATGCAGTGGTTCTGGTATTCGAGCGACAAGCGCCGTGAGAAATTCGTCAAGATGTGCGCCGACAAGGATGTCCAGCGGCTGACCTGGGAAAGCTATCTCAACAAGAAGCTGGTCCGAAAGGATCCCATGGCCCATGTCCGCGTGTTCCTAAAGGACATGCGCCAACTGCTCAGGCCGGCAGCGAACTGATGTGGCCGGACTGGGTCATCGCCTTCGTCGGTGACGGGCGAATTGCGCTTCTGGCGCTGGCCGTCATCGGCCTGGAAGCCTTGGTGATCGTGGTGTTCCTGCGCCGCCGCGCGCGGATAGGGTCTCTTGTCCTGACCATGGCGTCGGGCGCGGGGCTGCTCGGCGCCCTTTATGCGGCTCTTTCCGGCGCATCGGCCGGAGCAATCGCCATTTGGCTGATCCTGGCCCTTGTCGCCCACGCGTCCGACATGGCGACACGGCTGTTCCGAAACAACTGACAAATCGCAATTGCCACTTTTCCTTAGCTCTCCGGTGGTTTTGCGCCCGCGAGGCGAAAGACAATGCGTGGCCCTTCGCCACATTACGCCGCGCGCGACTGCGCATTGCAAAAAATCTGTTTCGTAGTTCAAATTTCCGTCTAAATTGCAGGTGCCATTTTCGCATCGCGCTCTATGTCTGATTGTATTGTCGCCATAATTTCCCGGTCAGTCAAAGCCGCCAAACTGCAATGATCAGGGGTGACGCCGCCACGATCACATTGCCGCCATTGATGAAAGAAAAGACTTTGAAGCTTTGGAAACAACTTGCCTTTTCTGTGCTCCTGCTCGCGGTCGCATTTGTGGGCTGGTCGTGGCTCTATCCGGGAGCCCATGAGGTGCTGACCCGCAACGGGTTTGAGCGCATATCGCTGTTTGCGCCTCAGCCGAGCGCCGGGCAGGGGGGCGCCCAATCCGCGGGCAATGCGGGAGGCGGCAGGCCTCGTGGCCCGCAAGGGGCCCTGGTTGTCGTGGCCATCGCCGATGAGGGTGTGGTCAATGACCGGCTCATGGCCATCGGTTCCGGGCAGGCGGTGCGTTCGGTCACGGTGCGCACGCTGGTGTCCGGCCAGATTGACGAAATACCCGTGCAGCCGGGCGGCCGGGTGGAACGCGGCGATGTGTTGATCCATCTGGATTCGGCCGAAGAGGAACTGGCTGTCGAGCGCGCCCGGCTGACTGTCGAGGACGCCGAAGCCCGGGTGGTCAGGCTCGAAAGCCTTGTGGCAAGCCGCGCAGCCTCCAGTGTGGAAGCCGATCAGGCCCGCAACACGCTCGATGCCGCCCGTGTGGCCTTGCGGCAGGCTGAACTCGAACTGACGCGGCGCACGGTCACCGCGCCGATCAGCGGCTCGCTTGGTATTCTGGCGGTCAATGCCGGTGATTATGTCACCAGCCAGACCGAGATTGCGTCGATCGATGACCGCAGCGAGATCCTGATCGAATTCTTTGTGCCCGAACGCTTCGCGTCCGGCATGGCCGTGGGCAAGCAGGTCACGGCGAACGCCATTTCCCAGCCCGGCGAAACCTTCGCTGGAGAAATCTCCGCCGTCGACAACCGCGTGGATGAGGCCAGTCGTACGCTTCGGGTACGGGCGCGCATTCCCAACCCCGAAGACATCCTGCGCGCCGGCATGTCGTTTGAGGTGAGTCTGAGCTTTGATGGCGAGCGCTGGCCCTCGGTTGACCCGCTTGCGGTCCAGTGGGACTCGGCAGGCTCCTATGTCTGGCGCGTGAGCGAAGGCAAGGCCGAACGTGTCGATGTGGCCATCATCCAACGCAACGCCGACAGTGTTCTGGTCAAGGCCGTTCTCGCCCCCGGCGATGCGATTGTTGTTGAAGGCGTCCAGAGTGTCCGTGCTGGCGGTGCAATCCGGGTCCGGGGCGCGGAAACCTCTGTACAGGGCGGCGGCGAACCGCTCGCCCGCGGTGACCAGGCCACCAAACCCAAGGCAGGGAGCGGCGCATGAGCACGAACGGTGATGACAGCAGCCCGGCGCCCGGCAAGCCCGTGTCCCCCGAGCCGGTGTCTTCTGAGCCGATGATCACTGACACGGCGGGCATGTCGAAGGACAATCATCCCGAAACCGGGGGAATGACAGCGCTGATGGTGCGCCGTCCGGTTCTTGCCATGGTGATCAGCCTGCTGATCGTGGTGGCGGGACTTGCCGGGCTTTATGGTGCGGAAATCCGCGAATTGCCTGATGTTGACCGGCCGGTTATCACCGTGACGACCGACTTCAGCGGAGCAGCCCCCGAGACCGTTGACCGTGAGCTCACCGCAATCATCGAGGGTGCGGTGGCGCGTGTCGCCGATGTCGCCTCCATTTCCTCGACTTCGACGCTCGGGCGCAGCCGCGTCACCATCGAATTCAACGACAGTTCCGATCTCAATGTCGCTGCCTCCGATGTCCGCGATTCATTGGGCCGTGTCACCAACAGCCTGCCTGATGGGGCCGATGAACCGCGCATCGTCAAGGCGGATGCCAATTCCGATCCGGTGATGCGGCTTGCGGTGACCTCCGACAGGCTTGATGTCCAGGACATGACGATCCTGGTCGAGGATCTTGTGGTTGACCGTCTGGCCGCGGTTCCCGGTGTTGCCGATGTCGCCGTGTATGGCGACCGCGAGAAGATCTTCCGCGTTGACATCGACCAGTCGCGGCTTGCCGCCTTCGGTTTGACCCTTGCCGATCTGCGCAATGCCTTGCGCAACGTTGCGCTTGATGTGCCTGCCGGCTCACTGACCGCCCGCTCGTCGGACATCGTGGTTCGTGCCACCGCCGACATCACCACGCCCGAAGGCTTCGAGAATCTCTACATCAACGACCGGGTGCGCTTCCGCGATGTCGCCAGCGTGACGCTGGGGGCAGATCCGGGCGACACCGTGCTGCGCGCCAATGGCCGCACGGGTATCGGCATGGGCATCATCCGCCAGTCGGCCTCCAACACGCTTGAGATTTCACAAGGCGTGCGCGCGGCAACCCTGACGATCGCCGAAATCCTGCCCGAGGGTGTCGACATTCGTGTGACCAGCGATGACGCCCGCTTCATTCGTGGCGCCATCGACGAGGTGCGCTCCACACTGATCCTCGCGGTGTTGATCGTCATCGCCATCATCTTTCTGTTTCTGCGCGACTGGCGCGCCACCATCATTCCGGCCGTGACTCTCCCGGTGGCGCTGATCGGCGCTTTTGCGGCGATCTGGCTGGCCGGTTTTTCCGTCAACATCCTGACCCTGCTGGCGCTGGTGCTTGCCACCGGGATGGTGGTCGACGACGCCATCGTGGTGCTCGAAAACATCGTGCGCAAGCGCAATGAGGGCATGGGCGTGCGTGCCGCCGCCGTGATCGGCACCAAGGAGGTGTTCTTCGCCGTCGTCACCACCACAGCGACACTTGCCGCGGTCTTCATCCCGATCTCCTTCCTGCCCGGGCAGGCGGGCGGGCTGTTTACAGAATTCGGCTTCGTGCTTGCCTTCACGGTGCTGATCTCGAGCGTTGTGGCTTTGACCCTTTGCCCGATGCTGGCCTCGCGGATGATCAAGGAAAAGTCCGCGCAACAGACGGATGCAAAGCCGGGTGGCTTTGTCCGGCTGGGTGGGTTTTTCTCGCGGCTTTATGCTGGGATTTTGCGAAAGGCGCTGGATGCGCCGCTGGTGGTCATTGTCGTGGCGCTTCTGGTGGCCGGTGCCGCCCTGGCGTTGGCCCGCACCATCCCGCAGGAGCTGACCCCGCCCGAAGACCGTGCCGTGGCGTTGATGAGGATTTCCGCGCCGCAGGGGGTGAGCCTCGATTACACCCGCGCCAAGATGACCGAGATTGAGCGGCTGGTCGCCCCCCTGCAGGAAAGCGGCGAGGTCATCAACGTGTTCAGCATCGCTGGACGCGGCGGCTCGGCCAACAGCGGTTTCATGGTGCTCACGCTCGCACCCTGGGCTGAACGCACCCGGTCCCAGGGAGAGATCGTTGGCCAGGTCAACGGCATGCTCAGAACTGTTCCGGGCCTGCGCGCCTTTGCCATCCAGCCCAACAGCCTGGGCATCCGCGGCGCGGGCAACGGGCTGCAGTTCGCATTCGTCGGCAACAGCTACGATGAACTGGCCGATGTCGCGCAGCAAATGGTCACAAAGCTCGAGGAGGATCCTCGGTTCCGCCAGATCCGGCTCTCCTACGAGACCACCCAGCCGCAGATTTCGGTGCGTATCGACCGTGAACGCGCCTCTGATCTCGGCGTCAACATCGATGGACTGGCGGAAGCCCTGCAGGCGCTGCTCGATGGCCGCGAGGTTGCCGAAGTGTTCATCGAGGACCGGGCCTATCCGGTCAAGCTGATGTCGACCACCAATCCGATCAATGACCCAACCGATCTGGAATCGATCTTCCTGAAGGCCGGCGACGGACGCATCGTGCCGATGTCGACCATTGCCACGCTGACGGAAAAGGCCGTGGCCCCGGATCTCCGGCGCGAAAGCCAGATGCGTTCGGTCTCGATCACCGCCGGCCTGACCCCTGGCTTTGCCTTGGGCGACGCCTGGAGCGCGGCGGTGGATCTGTCCGAACCCATTGTCACGGAAGGGGTGCGGATCATTCCGCTGGCGGAAGCCGCGACGCTCGATCAATCCTCGCGTGATCTGCTGATCACCTTCGGCATCGCCATCATCGTGGTGCTCCTGGTGCTGGCGGCGCAGTTTGAAAGCTTTGTGAGCGCGCTCATCATCATCTCCACCGTGCCGCTCGGACTGGCCTGTGCCATCTTCGCCATCGCCATGACCGGCGGCTCGCTCAATGTCTACAGCCAGATCGGGCTGGTGCTCTTGGTGGGGGTGATGGCCAAGAACGGCATTCTGATCGTCGAGTTCGCCAATCAGCTGCGCAACCGCGGCATGGATGTGCGAAGCGCCATTGAGGAGGCGTCCAACATCCGGCTTCGGCCGGTGATGATGACCATGATTTCCACCGTGCTTGGCTCGGTTCCTCTGCTGCTGGCTTTTGGCGCAGGGGCGGAGGCGCGGGTCGCGCTCGGTTGGGTGATCGTTGGCGGGTTGGGCCTGGCGATGGTTGCCACGCTGCTGCTCACCCCGGTCGCCTATCTGCTGCTCGCCCGCTTCGCCACGCCCTCGGCCGAGGAAGAGCGCCGGCTTGATGCGGAATTGCGTGCAGCCTCGGGCCACGGTGGAACAGCTGCGCCGAAAGGTGACATGGTGCCCGGCGAGTAGGGTTGCCGTTTTTTCGGCCTCACACCCGTCTGATCACGAAGCTGTGAACAGGATTTGCCGCGCGCTTTGGTAACCCCGCCTTGGGATCGCCTTGAAACGCGCTACAGTTAGAATGAACTCGCGACCAGGCTCACGACCCGTTCCGCAGGCTCGGTCAATCAACCAATCGCTCGACAGGAAAGCCCTATGACTGACCTTATCACAACCCGCCGTACCCTGCTAACCGCCGCCTCCGTTGGTGTTGGCGCGGTCGTGGCGACCGGAGTGTCAGGACTGATCATACCCGCCCGCGCGAAAGGCATCGCGCCCACTCCCTCGATGCGCGGCGGGGCCAACAATTACCGTCCCGGCGCACCGATCGTCGAACGGATCGGCGGCGGCGGATTCCTGATGACAGGAACCGTCCGTCGTGCTGGTGACGGCGCGCCGCTCAAGGGCCAGCGCATCCAGATCTGGGCGCACACCACGGAAGGCCATGAGCGTGACCCGGAGAGCCATGGCGCCACGCTGACGGATGAAAACGGGGTGTTTCGCATGGACATGCCGCAGATTGTGCCGGCCTTCGGCCAGCCCCACGGTCACCTGGCCTATGACAGCGGTGATTTCAAAACCGTTTTCATGCGTCCGGTCATGGCCAGCGCACGTGACACAAGCCTCAATGTGGACTTTGTTCTTGAACCTGCGTGAGCGGATTGAAACCCAAAGCAGTGAGCTGGCCGCGTAAACTCCTTGTCTGGCTGGCGCTTGCCATTGCCATGGCCGTGCCAATCGCAGCGGCGGCCGCAAGCCCGCTGCTCGCATGGCGCGATCCGGTCTACATTGCGGCTGGCTTTGCAGGCGTGGTCGCAATGGCATTGCTTCTTGTCCAGCCGTTGCTCGCCGGCGGGCTTTTGCCGGGCCTAGGGGCACAGCGCGGGCGGCGCATACATGGCTGGATTGGCGGGCTTCTTGTGGTGGCAGTGATTGTCCATGTCGCAGGCCTTTGGATCACCAGCCCGCCGGACGTCATCGATGCGCTTCTTTTTGCTTCGCCGACACCGTTTTCTGCCTGGGGCGTCATTGCCATGTGGGCCATCTTCGCAGCCGCACTTCTGGCAACGCAGCGCCGCCGTTTGCGTCTGAACCCGCTTGTCTGGCGTCGCGCCCACACGGCTCTCGCGGCGGTCATCGTCGCAGGAACGGTTGCCCATGCCCTGCTGATTGAGGGAACGATGGAAACAATGTCCAAGATCGCATTGTCAGTGCTGGTGATCGCCGCGACCGTGAAGGTCATCGTCGATCTGAGGATCTGGACAAGGCGGTCTCGATCACGATCAAGGCAACAGGCATCATCACGCTGATGCCCTGATCGGGCTCTTTGTTCTCGCCCTTAGGCCTCCTCGGGCCCGGACACCCGGATCTCACCGGCATGCGCTTTGGCGAAATCAGTCTTCAGGAACGCCTCGATGAGTCGCGCGGGCAGGGTGATGGTGGCGCGGTCCGCATCGGGCAGCGACCCAAGCCGTTCGCCCGGTGAGCGCTTCTTGTCGATCATGCCGCCGGCAACCGTGTTGAGGCTGTCGGGGTCAATCAGGATGAAGGCGCCGGTTTCGCGGTTCGTCTCATAGGCATCGAAAATGGCATCATCGTCGAAGTCCAACTCCGCCTGGCCAATGCCATTGACCGGCAGGGTCACCGCGTCGACCCACTTGCCGCTCTGAAGATCCAGCGCCGAGGTCGGCCGCACGCTCACCCGCTGACGCCGCGCACCGGCTTTCAGCCAGTAGCGCTTGCCCGGCACGATGCCATCGGGTGACAGCGCCACCAGCCTTGCCGAAAACGCCCGGCCCACCTGCGGACGCTGGTCGATGGCCGCGATCATGTCGCCGCGCGCCACATCCACCGGGCGGTCGAGCACCAGCGTGATGGCGTCGCCGCTGACCGCAGCGTTGCGCACCAGATCATAAGTGACGATCGCTTTCACATTGGCCTCGACGCCGGAGGGCAGCACCACGACACTGTCACCCGGTTTGATCGAGCCGCCGGCCACATTTCCCTGATAGCCGCGAAACCCTTCGCCCGGGCGCGAGACGCGCTGGACCGGCAACCGGAATCCGGTGGTCTGGCCGGTCCGCTGGGTTGCCTTCTCGAGCACCTCCACCAGCGTCGGTCCGTCATACCAGGGCATCATCTCGTCGCCACGCAGCACGATGTTCTCGCCCCTGAGTGCCGAGACCGGGATCGCGGTCACCTGGCGCACGCCAAGCGACAAGGCGACTTCGCGGAAATCACGTGCGATGGCATTGAAGCCTGCCTCGTCATAGCCGCTCAAATCGATCTTGTTGACCGCCAGCACGAACTGCCGGATTCCCATCAGCGCGGCAATGGTGGCATGCCTGCGGGTTTGTTCGAGCAGGCCGGCGCGCGCATCCACCAAGAGCACGGCAAGATCGGCGGTCGAAGCGCCGGTCGCCATGTTGCGGGTGTATTGCACATGCCCCGGCGTGTCGGCGACGATGAAGGAGCGGCGGTCGGTGGCGAAATAGCGGTACGCCACATCGATGGTGATGCCCTGTTCGCGTTCGGCCTGCAGCCCGTCCAGAAGCAACGCGAAATCAGGCAGGCCGAGCTCGTTCTGCTTGCCGGTGGAGTCGCGCTCAAGCGTCGCCGCCTGATCTTCCTTGACCGCCTTGGTGTCCCACAGCAAGCGCCCGATCAGGGTCGACTTGCCGTCATCCACCGAGCCGCAGGTGATGAAGCGGAGGGGGCGGGCCTGCCTGCCGGCGGTCTGCGCATGGGGAAGGGCGTTGCCTGCATCATCAGTGGATTCAATGTCTGCAGCAGCCTGCGAAAGTGTTTGAGAACTCATCAGAAATAGCCTTCGCGTTTTTTCTTTTCCATCGAGCCCGCCTGGTCGCGGTCAATCGCGCGGCCCTGGCGTTCGGACACGGTGGCGATTTCAAGTTCTGCGATCACCTCATCCAGCGTTGTCGCGGTCGAGCGAACCCCGCCGGTCAGCGGAATGCAGCCAAGCGTGCGGAACCGCACCATCTCTTCACGGACCTGTTCGCCCGGCACCAGCTCGATGCGCGGGTCGCCTGCTGCAATCAGCATGCCGTCGCGCTCGAGGATCTTGCGACGCTCAGCGAAATAGAGCGGCACCAGCTCGATGTTCTCGGCCTGGATGTAGCGCCAGATGTCGACCTCGGTCCAGTTCGACAGTGGGAAGGCGCGCACGCTTTCGCCCAGATGGATCATGCCGTTGTAGATCGACCAGAGCTCGGGGCGCTGGTTGCGCGGATCCCAGGCATGGTCCGGGGTGCGGAACGAGTAGATCCGCTCCTTGGCGCGGGAGGCCTCCTCGTCGCGGCGCGCGCCGCCGAAAGCTGCATCATAGCGGCCCATATCGAGCGCCTGCTTGAGCGCCTGGGTCTTCATGATGTCGGTGTAGCGAGCCGAACCATGGGTGAACGGGGTGACATTGTCGCGCAATCCGTCCGGGTTGGTGTGGGTGATCAGGTCGAGCCCGTATTTCTCGGCCACCTGGTCGCGGAAGGCGATCATCTCCGGAAACTTCCAGGCGGTATCGATGTGCAGCAACGGGAACGGCAGCTTGCCCGGATGGAAGGCTTTCAGCGCCAGATGCAGAAGCACCGAGGAATCCTTGCCGATCGAATAGAGCATCACCGGACGCTCGAACTCCGCCGCCACTTCGCGGAAGATATGGATCGCCTCGTTTTCGAGGGCCTTGAGATGCGGATCGAGCGGCGGCTTGCCGCGCCCGTGTTCAATGACATTGACGGGCTTAGTGTGGAGCGCAGTCATGGAGTGGTCCTTGCCTGAATTTACGAAGCCGGGGAGGTGGCCTTGGGCTGCGCCGGTGCGCGCGATCCCGACACAGAGGCCGACAGATGAAGCCCGCACTCACGCCGCTCGTCCTGCTCCCACCACCAGCGCCCGGCGCGTTCCGGCTCGCCCGGCTTGATCGCGCGGGTGCAGGGTTCGCAGCCGATCGAGGGGTAGCCCTTCGCATGCAGCGGGTTGATCGGAACCTTGTTGGCGCTCGCCAGGGTTTTGAGGTCGGAAAGCGTCTGGTCGGCCAGCGGATTGACCTTGAGCAGGCTGCGGTCGGCGTCCCATTCGGCAAGCGGTGAGCGCGCGCGGTTGCCCGACTGGCCGCGCCTCAGGCCGGTGACCCAGATCTGAGCGTTCTCCAGCGCCCTGCCGAGTGGTCTGAGCTTGCGCGCATGGCAGCAGGCGTGCCGCGCTTCCACACTGTCGTAAAACCCGTTGAGACCATAGAGCGCCACAAAGCCGGCGACGTCTTCTTTCCAGGGTTTGAACACCTCGATAGCCAGGCGATAGTGGGTTTCGGTCTCACTGATCAGCGCTTCGGTTTCGCCAAACAGCCGCCCGGTGTCGAGCGTAACAATGCGCATGTCAGCCCCGGTCTCGGCGATCAGGGAGGTCAGAACCTGATCCTCGAGGCCGAGCGAAGTCGTAAACACCGCGCGCCCGAGCGCCGCAATTCGCAAGACCCGCCCGCTGAGTGGCATTGCTTCAAGTTCATCGGACAGTGCCGCCGCAAATTCGGGTCCGAATTCCGGCCGAGTTGCCGTTTCGGCAACAGAAGTGAGGTCATTCAGGGGCATGGCTTTGGCTCCGCTTGAGTGCCCCCATCATCCACACACAGGCCCTCGCAAACGAGGCATGTCAGTCTTTTTGTGATCGCAAAACCGGGTCACGCATTTCGATGCAAGCGCTTCCATGGGCATATTCTGCCCTAGCGCTCCTTGGTGGTGTTCCAGGACACGGTTCCACGCTTTATTGACGAAACAAGTGGTGCAACTGTCACCTGCGCATTGACCGGCCGGGGCAAACATGCAACGCCAAGCATGAATAGAAACAAGATTTCCGGAGCCGCCGATGGGCGTGCCTGACATCGCCGATGCAATTCCCCAGCCGCTCCCGGATCTGACCGAAACCCTTGAGTCGGCGGCCATTGCCGCGGGCCGGGAAATCCTCGCAGTGCGCGCCGCAGGCGCAAAGATCTCGATCAAGTCGGATTCCACGCCTGTAACCCAGGCGGACAGAAGCGCTGAGGCGCTGGTTCTGGAGCGGCTTACGGCGCAATTCCCCGCAGTGCCGATCGTGGCAGAGGAAATGGCGGAAGACGGTAAGTGCCCCAGCTGTGCACAGGCGTCCTATTTTCTTGTTGATGCACTTGATGGCACCGGCGAATTCATTGCCGGCCGCAACGAGTTCACCGTCAACATCGCCCTGATAAGGGATTTCAAGCCGGTGGCGGGTGTTGTCTATGCCCCGGCGCTGGGGCGGATCTGGACGGGTGCGGGCCGGCAGGCGCGGGTCGCCGATGTGACACCGGAAGGCGAGATTGTCGAACGCAAGATCATTCAGACCCGCAAGCGCCCCAAAACGCCGGTAGCACTGGTCAGCCTGAGCCACCGCGAACCAGAAACCCAGGCCTGGATTGACGACAGGATACCGGATCACGAAACCACGCATGTTGGCTCGTCTTTGAAGTTCTGCCTGCTGGCCGAAGGCAAGGCGGATGTCTATCCAAGACTCGTCTGTCTCAAGCAATGGGACATCGCCGCAGGAGATGCGGTGCTGCGCGCCGCCGGCGGCGTCACCCTCGGGCTCGACGGCGAACCGCTGAAATACGGCGTCGACAATTCCGATTTCGGCTGCGGCCGCTTCATCTGCTGGGGCGAGGCGCCGGAACCCGTCACGACCGAACCCGCCCCAGTCTAAATCTGTAGTCTAAATCTGTCCGGACTTGACTGGACCTTTGCGCTTTACGCCTGCTTCAAGCGATCGGTCGTTTCCCAGTCCGGATTGGTCCATGGCTCGAGATTGCTCGGCGCCAGCGGCGTATGGCCGAGAATATGGTCGGCGGCCTTCTCACCGGTCATGATCGACGGGCCGTTGAGGTTGCCGTTGGTCACCCGCGGGAAGATCGATGAATCGGCAACGCGCAGCCCGTCAACCCCGATCACCCTTGTCTCCGGATCGACCACTGCGGTTGGATCGTCGGCGCGTCCCATCCGGCAGGTGCCGCAAGGATGGTACGCGCTTTCGGCATGCTCGCGGATGAAGGCGTCAAGTTCGTCATCGCTTTGCACATTCGCGCCCGGCTGGATTTCCTGGCCACGGAACGGATCGAATGCGGCTTGCGCAAAGATCTCGCGGGTGATCCGGATGCTCCGGCGGAAATCCTGCCAGTCTTGCTCATGGCTCATGTAATTGAAGCGGATCACCGGCGCTTCCCTGGCGTCGCCGGAGCGCAATGTCACCGCGCCGCGTGAGGGCGAACGCATCGGCCCGACATGGGCCTGGAACCCGTGCATGGGAGCCGCAGCCTTGCCGTCATAGCGGATCGCGCCGGGCAGGAAGTGGAACTGGATGTCGGGGTAGGGCACACCCGCTTGCGAGCGGATAAAGCCACAGGCCTCGAACTGGTTCGAGGTTCCGAGCCCGCGCCGCAGGAACAACCATTGAGCTCCAATCAAAGCCTTGGAGAACAGGTTCAATTTCGAGTACAGCGTGATCGGCTGGATGCATTCCTGCTGGATGTAGAGCTCGAGGTGATCCTGCAGATTGGTCCCGACACCCGGCCGGTCCGCCACGACGTCAATGCCGTGCTCGGCGAGATGCGCAGCCGGGCCGATGCCCGAAAGCATCAAAAGCTTGGGCGAATTGAAAGCCGACGCTGCGATGATCACTTCACGCGCTGCTTTAACAACTTGAATCGATCCCTTGATTTCAAGTTCCACTCCGGTCGCGCGATGATTCTCGATGACAACCCGGCGCGCCAAACCTCTGACCAGACTCACGTTTTGACGTTTCAGCGCAGGCTTGAGATAGGCCTCTGCCGCCGACCAGCGTTGCCCCTTGTGGATGGTCTGCTCCATCAGGCCGAAGCCTTCCTGGCGCGATCCGTTGTAGTCCTGGGTGACCCCGTAGCCCGCCTGTTCGCCGGCATCGATGAACGCCTGGAACAGCGGATTGACCGCGGTGCCGCGGCGCACATGCAGCGGTCCATCGGTGCCGCGCCAGCCTTCCTCGCCGCCGATCCCGCCGCCCTGATGCGAGGTTTCCATCCGTTTGAAATAGGGCAGCACATCGGCGAACGACCAGCCATTCGCACCCTGCTCGGCCCAGTGGTTGAAGTCGCCCGCATGCCCGCGCACAAACACCATGCCGTTGATCGAGGACGATCCGCCGATCACCTTGCCACGTGGTGCCGCGAGCCTGCGGTTGTTGAGGTTGGGCTCGGGCTCGGTTGTGTAGCCCCAGTCATAATGGCTCATGTTCATCGGGTAGGAGAGCGCTGCCGGCATCTGGATGAACGGACCGAAATCAGAGCCGCCATGTTCGATGACGATCACCGAATGCTTGCCGTCCTCGCTCAGCCGTGAGGCCATGGCAGAGCCGGCCGACCCGGCGCCAATGATGACGAAATCTGCTTGCATGGTCATGGGATAATACTCGTCTCTAGTGAAGGGTTGGTTCCGCCGCGACGTGGATGTGATTGACGCAGTTATAGCTGAAAGCTATATTTGAGTGATGAAGCGGGTCGTCTATTCCAAGGCCGCCAAAAAGAGCCTCGCCCGAATGCAACCGAAACGGCGTGCGGCTATTTTCGCCAAGGTGGATGCATTCACGCGGGGTGAAGAGGTTGATGTAAAGAAGCTGTCCGGCTCTGATCTCTACCGCATCCGGGTCGGGCAGGACCGCATCATCGTCGACGATCAGGGCGTTGTCGTCATGGTGGTCAGCGCTGGCCCGCGCGGCGGCATTTACAAGGAGTGACTCTCGATGGGCGAACTTCAGAAACTGACCATTGACGGCAAGACCTACGTTCTCGTCGGGGAAGAAGACTATGAAGACATGATCGACAGTCTCGAGGCTCTCGCTATCATGGAGCGTGTCAGGGCGGGCGAGGAGACCTGGCCTTCCGAACTCGTTCATGAACTCATGGAGACCGACAGCCGCATCCGCACCTACCGCAAATATCGCGGCATGACCGGAAGCGAGCTTGCTGCGGCCGCTGGCATTTCCCAGCCTCACCTCTCTGATATCGAAAACGGCAAGAAAGCTGGCTCGGTCGATGTGCTCAAGCGCATCGCAACCGCCCTTCGTGTCGATCTCGACGATCTCGTGGTGTGACAAGGCCATCGCCTCCACCTCAGTAGGGGCTGTCGACGGGGCCGGTGGCCACATAGACGCTCTTGAGCCGCGTGTAGTGCTCGATCGCGGCGCGGCTGTTCTCGCGCCCGATGCCCGATTGCTTGACCCCGCCGAACGGCGCTTCGACCGGGGTGAGATTGTAGGTGTTGATCCAGGTGGTGCCGGCATCAAGCTGCGCGATCACCCGGTGCGCCCTCGTCAGGTCAGCGGTGAACACGCCCGCTGCCAGACCGAACTGCGTGTCGTTGGCCCGCGCAATCGCCTCGTCTTCGTCGTCAAAGGCCAGCACGCTCATCACCGGTCCGAAGATTTCCTCGCGCGCAATCGTCATATTGTCGGTGACATCTGCGAACACCGTGGGCTGGATCCAGGCGCCTTTGTCGAACCCTTGCATCTCCGGCACATCGCCGCCGGTGACGAGCCGCGCGCCCTCGCGCTTGCCGGTGTCGATGTAACCGAGCACCTTGTCGCGCTGCGCGGTCGAGACCATCGGCCCCAGATGGGTGTCGGGATCGAGCGGATCACCGAGCTTGATGGTCTCCGTGCGGCTCTTCAGACGCTCAAGAAAACGGTCGTAGACGCCCCGCTGGACGAACACCCGCGTGCCGTTCGAGCAGATCTGTCCGGTCGAGTAGAAATTGCCGAGCATTGCCCCGCCGATGGCGCTTTCGATGTCGGCATCATCGAACACCAGGATCGGAGACTTGCCGCCGAGTTCCATCGTCACCGCCTTTATCGTCGGCGCGGCGGCTGCCAGCACCTTGGCACCGGTCGGCACCGAGCCGGTCAGCGACACCTTGGCAATGTCGGGATGCGAGGCGAGCGCCGCCCCGACATCGCCATAACCCTGAACCACGTTGAATAGACCGTCCGGCAGGCCTGCATCCTTAAAGGCTTCGGCGAGCAGCAGCGCAGTCAGCGGGGTCATTTCCGAGGGCTTGAAGATGAAGGCGTTGCCGCAGGCGAGCGCCGGCGCGGATTTCCACGCCGCGATCTGGATCGGGTAATTCCAGGCGCCTATCCCTGCGCAGATCCCGAGCGGCTCACGCCGCGTGTAGACGAAGTCGCCGCCCAGATCGACATGTTCGCCGGTGATGGCGCCGGCCAGCCCACCGAAATATTCGAGCGCGTCGGCAGCTGACGCCGCGTCCGCCACCAGTGTTTCCTGGATCGCCTTGCCGGTGTCGAGCGTCTCGATGCGGCTGAATTCCGCGTTGCGTTCGCGCAAAAGCTGGGCCGTGCGCAGCAGGATCCGCCCGCGCTCGACACCCATCAGCCTGGCCCAGGCCGGCTGCGCTGCCCTTGGCCGCAGCAACAGCCTTTTCGATCACCTCAGGCGTTGCTGCGTGCAGTCTGGCGATCACCTCGCCGGGTGCCGGATAGTGGCTCTCGAAAGACCGGCCGGAGGCGTCCTCGCGGTACTGTCCGTTGATGTGGTGGGATGCTTTTGGCTGTGCGGCGGTCATTGTCCGGCCTTTCGCTTTTTCGTGTTCATGTCTCGGCGGTTCTCGCCTTCAGGCCCGGCCGGAGCCGAACCACCTGTCCTTCATCTCGCGCAGGAAGACGGGACTCATGCCGAACCCGGCCGCGTCCCCGATCACCGAGTCGATACCGCAGCTCGGGCACAATGCCGTCCATTCGCCTTGCACGCGGCTTCTGTCCGTCCAGTGCAGCACGGCACTCGCCGTGAACACGCTCTCGCAGTGGAAGCAGCCGCAGCGCCGGCTCGTTTCGAGTTCCGCGCGATTGTGGACGGAGTGGCTCTGGGCCCGTTCGAGTTCCTGCCTGTTCATCACTCCCCCCTTGGAAACCGTTGCGATTCTTCCAAAATGTTGAGGTCCATGTGGTTGCGCATGTAGCGCTCCGAGGCTTTCTGCAGCGGCTGGAAATCCCAGGGATAGTAATTTCCGTTCCTCAGCGCCTCGTAGACAACCCAGCGCCGTGCCTGGCTTTCGCGCACCTCGGCGTCGTAGCGCGCCATGTCCCATTTTGCCCGAACCTGGGCCATATAGTCGGCCACCCGCTGGGCATGCGCTGGGTCACTGGCGAGATTGTCGAGCTCGTCCGGATCGGATTCGACATCGAACATTTGCGGCGCATCCAGTTCGCAATGGATGAACTTGTACTGCCCGTCCCGGATTGCCACCAACGGCGCTTCGGACCCTTCTGCAGCATATTCCATCAGCACTGGGGTTGTCCGCGAACCGCCATTGACCAGTCCTGTCAGGCTTTCGCCATCGGTCCAGGGTGCCACCTCGTCAAGCGAGACCCCGGCGAGGTCTGCCAGTGTCGGTGTGATGTCGAGGTTGGATGTTGGCTCGGCCACCAGCCGTCCTTGGCTGCCCGGAACCGAGATCATCAGCGGGACCCGCGCCGAGCCCTCGAAGAAGCTCATCTTGAACCACATGCCGCGCTCGCCCAGCATGTCGCCATGATCGGAGCAGAACACCACGATGGTGTTGTTGGCCATCCGCGTGGCTTCGAGCGTCGCCAGAATGCCGCCGATCTTGTCATCGAGATAGGAGATGTTGGCGAAATAGGCCTGCCGCGACCGCCGCACGTTTTCGTCGGTGATCTCGAAATTCTCGGAATCATTGGCCTTGTAGAGCCGCTGAGAATGCTGATCCATCTGGTCATAGGGGATCGGCGCCACGCGCGGTTCGAGCTCCGGGCAATCCTTATAGAGATCCCAGTACTGCTTGCGTGCCACATAGGGATCATGCGGATGGGTGAACGACACCGTCAACGCCCAGGGGCGTGCCTCCGTATTGTCGCTGGTTCGTGAGAGCTGATGCAGCTTCTGCGTGGCAAAGAACGCCACCTCGTCATCATACTCCATCTGGTTCGAGGTTTCCGCCACCCCCGCGCCGGTGACGGAGCCGAGATTGTGATACCACCAGTCGATCCGCTCGCCGGGCTTGCGATAGTCCGGTGTCCAGCCGAAATCGGCGGGATAGATGTCCGTGGTCAGCCGTTCCTCGAACCCGTGCATCTGATCCGGTCCGACAAAATGCATTTTGCCCGACAGGCCGGTGTAATAACCCGCGCGTCTGAGATGATGCGCATAGGTCGGAATGTCGGAGGCAAACTCCGCCGCATTGTCATAGACCCGCGTCCGCCGCGGCAACTGCCCCGACATGAACGAGGCGCGCCCCGGCGCGCACAGCGGCGAGGCCGTGTAGTTGTTGGAAAATCGCACGGAACCCTCGGCCAGCTTCTTCAGGTTCGGCGCATGCAGAAAATCCGCGGGCCCGTCGGGAAACAGCGTGCCGTTGAGCTGGTCCACCATCAGGATCAGAATGTTGGGACGTTTGCCACTTTCTTGTGTGCCGCTCATAGCGTTCGCCCCCGAATCTCAAGCAATTGGGTTTCGATGTGGTCCTCGACCAGTGCCACCGCGTCATGCCGGGCAGGGCCGGTGCCAAGCGCCTTTCGGATGTAGAGCCCGTCGATCATCGCCGCCGCACCTTCGGCAATGCGTTCGGCGTCATGAGCGCCGGCCAGTGGCGTCAAACCGCTCATCAGGTTCGAATGCAGCCGCCGAGAGTAGATCGACAGCAACCGCCTTATGTCAGGCGCGCGCTGGGCGATGACATAAAAAGCCAGCCATGCACCGACGACGTCGTCTGAGAATTGTTCTTCCGAAAAACTCACCGCAATGATGGCCGAGACGCGCGCGCGATTGGTGCGCGCCTTTCGCAAGGCTTCAACCGTATCTGCTCGCAAATCACTGAGCAGCGCACGCACAGAAGCCGTGATCAGCTGCTCCTTGGAACCGAAATAGTGATGCGCCAGCGCGGGCGACACGCCGGCGCGTCCGGCAATGTCCGACATCGTCACATCCATCGAGCCGCGCGCGCCGATGGCTTCGATGGCTGCGTCCGTGAGCGCTTTGCGGCGGATCGGTTCCATGCCTGTTTTGGGCATAGCTGCTGCCTTCCTTGGGATGGTTGAGCGGGTTTGATCGAAAGTGTCTGTTGCAACAGAGTAGTTTTGATTGACTGTTCAATCAATAAAAAACTACGCGAACACATTGCCACGACAGCAGCGCGGTGAGGGTGTGTCTCTGTGCTATGCCGTGTTGGAGGGGGAAAGCTCGCTGTCTTCGGTGACAGCCGGAACACCGGTGGCGATGAGGGTCTCGCCTACCGGGGCGGGCGTTTCGGCCCTCTCGGGGGCGCGCAGCTCGCGGTAGCCGATATAGAGCCCGGCGCCGATGATCATCGCCATCCCGGCAAACGTGTTGAGGCCTGGAACCTCGCCCCAGAAAAACCAGGCTGCCGCAGCGGCAAACGGCAGGTAGGCGTAGTCGAACGGGGCGATCAAGCTGGCGTTCGCCACCTGGTAGGCCCGGCTGAGAAGAATGTAGCCGGTCATCCCGACCACACCCAGCAGCGCCAGATTGGCCATCTGCACCGCATCCGGAACGATGAATTCAAACCGCAAATGATGAAACTCCGGGCCCATGGGAACAACCGCATTGACCAGCCAGCCGAGCGGCCAGATCATGAAGCCGGACCCTCCGATGGTCCACAGACCCATCGTCAGGCTGCTTTCGCCGTCGCCCACCCTCCGTGTCAGGATCATCGATGCCGCGTAGGACATGGCGCAGATCAGCGGCAGCAGCGCCACCCACTGGAAACTGTCCTGGCCGGGCGCCATGGCGATCAGCACCCCGCTGAACCCCACCACAAGGGCTGCGATCCGGTGCGCGCCCATGCGCTCGCCCAGAAACAGCGCGGCCAGGATGCCGATGAACAGGGGCGCCGAGAAGAAGATCGTCGACACCTCCGCCAGCGGCATGAACGGAAAGGCTGCGTAGAACATCGCGAAGCCGCCGGTCAGCAGAAATGCGCGCAACAGGTGGATCGGCCAAAACGGCGTCAACAGCCGGTGCTTGCCGCCAAGCCAGACGATCAGCGGTACCAGCACCAGGATAGATATGCCCGCCCTGACAAAAATCAGCATCCATAAAGGCTGCGCCCCGAGCAGGTCCTTGACGATGAGATCCTGCCCTACAAAACAACACGCGCCACCAAGCACGCAGGCGATCCCCTCAAGCGGGCGGGAAGACTGGAGAGGCGCAAGAGAGGCCACTGCGGTCATTGTGAAATCCCCGCGGTTTCATCTGGTCGGCTGCAGGTCGCGAACGGGTTGACCGCGCGGCGCAAGCTCGACCACGAAGCCGGGAAATCATGGCCGATTTTTCGATGTCGCACGCGCCATTCCGCGACATTGAGGCCGAAAAATGCTCGGATGCGCCGCTCGGGCCGTCATCAGCACCTGCACGAGTCCGGTCCGGCAGGCCGAAGGTCGAGGCGACTGCGGCGGTTTCCGGCACCTCCGGCTGCGCGATTGAGAGCTCGATTCATGCTGACATGAACTGTCACCATGGCAATGCTAGTCGGATCTCCTAGCCACCAACCGGACAGGAGATCCGACATGCTCACGCTCTACCATTCGCCACAGTCACGCTCATCCCGCATCATCCGCCTGCTCATCGAGCTGAACGTCCTTGATCAGGTCGACATCCGCATCGTCACCGTTGTCCGCCATGACGGATCGGGTGGCGCCGATCCGTCCAATCCGCATCCCGAAGGCAAGGTGCCGCTGCTGGTGCATGACGGGGCCGAGCTGTGGGAATCCAATGCCATCATTCTCTACCTGACCGACCTGTTCGCCGATAAAGGCCTCGGCCGCCCGGTCGGGGAGCCGGATCGCGGCAGCTATCTGAGCTGGCTTGCCTGGTATGGCAATATTGTCGAGCCTGTCCTGGTCTTCACCGCCGCCGGGTTGAACCATCCCTTTCTCCACGCCACCTTCCGGGGAGCGCCGGAGGTGGCGGCGCGGCTCACCGCCCAGCTCGAGAAAACGCCCTATCTGATGGGCTCGGCGTTTTCCGCAGCCGATCTGCTGCTGGTCTCGCCCTACACCTGGATGCCTCAGGCCACGCCGGATGTGCAGGTGGTCCGGGACTGGATTGAGCGCTGCGAGAGCCGTCCCTCGGCCCGGCAGGTCCTTGAGTTCGACCAGGGCCATATGCCCGGATAGCTCGAAGCCGTCATCACCGGTTTTCAGCCCCCGCGACCGGCACGGACCGGCCGGTCGCTTGGGTGGATCCGCTCTCCCCTTTACAAAGCCGCCCGCGCGCTCAAAATGCGCCCCAGCACAGACAAGATTCCCGGGAGAGAGATTCATGACCGCCTGCATCATCGGCTGGGCCCACACGCCCTTTGGCAGACACAGCGAAGAAACCGTCGAGAGCCTGGTCACGAAGGTGGCCCGTGAGGCGCTCGAGCATGCCGGTCTGGAAGCCGCCGACATCGACGAGATCTATCTCGGTCATTTCAATGCCGGTTTTTCGGCCCAGGATTTCACCGCGAGTCTGGTGCTGCAGGCCGATGATGACTTCCGCTTCAAACCGACGACGCGCGTTGAAAACGCCTGCGCAACCGGATCGGCTGCGGTTCATCAGGGCATCAAGGCGATCCGCGCCGGTGTCGCGCGCAGGGTGCTGGTGGTTGGCGTCGAGCAGATGACGACGACACCCGGGCCTCAGATCGGCGCCAATCTGCTCAAGGCCTCTTATCTGCCTGAGGATGGCGACACGCCCGCAGGCTTCGCCGGCGTTTTCGGCAAGATCGCCGATGGCTATTTCCAGAAGTACGGCGACCAGTCCGATGGGCTCGCCGCGATCGCCGCCAAGAACCACAAGAATGGTGTCGACAATCCCTGGGCACAGATGCGCAAGGATCTCGGCTACGAGTTCTGCCGCACTGAGAGCGAAAAGAACCCCTATGTGGCGGGACCGCTCAAGCGCACCGACTGCTCGCTGGTCTCCGACGGGGCCGCGGCCATCGTGCTGTCCGATGTGACGACAGCCATGCAGGCGCCGCGCGCGATCCTGTTTCGCGCCGCCGAACATGTGCAGGATTTCCTGCCCATGTCCAAGCGCGACATCCTCGCCTTCGAGGGCTGTGCGCTGGGCTGGAAGCGGGCCTTCGCCAATTCCAAGACTTCGCTCGATGATCTCTCCTTCGTGGAGACCCATGATTGCTTCACCATTGCCGAGTTGATCGAGTATGAAGCCATGGGGCTTGCCAAGCCGGGGCAGGGCGGTGATTTCGCCATGAGCGGTGAAACGCGGAAAGATGGCCGCCTGCCGGTCAATCCATCCGGCGGGCTCAAGGCCAAGGGCCACCCGATCGGCGCCACCGGTGTCTCAATGCACGCGCTCAGCGCAATGCAGCTCGCGGGCGAGGCTGGCGGCATTCAGGTCAAGGATGCGACGCTGGGCGGCATCTTCAACATGGGTGGCGCCGCGGTTGCCAATTACGTTTCCATTCTGGAGCGCATCCGGTGAGCCCATTCATCTGGGGCATTCGCAGCGTTGAAAAGGTGAGAGTTTGAAAGCGAAATTCGGCGTCTTTTCGGTTGTGCTTGTATGCTTCGGTACGCTGCTTTTCGTTTCAATGGCGTCTATCATTGCCATGAACGCAGCCAATTCAACGCAGGTCTTCTCTCGATTGCTTGGCCAGGTCGTCCTGCGCAGTGCGGAGGGTCTGGAGTTGGCCTTGCGCAATCATCTCGAAGCGGCGGAAAACCAGGGCGATTTCATTGTCGACAATTTGGATGTTGAGGATCTGAAGTTTGAAAATCCGGACAAGCTGATCGCATTCATTACAGGGTCGTTGGCTGCCGCGCCGCAGATTAGCGGTCTCATCATTGCCAATGATTCTGGGCAAGGCATAGGTGTTGCGCGCGATTCATCTGGCAAGGCGCAGAGCACTGAGCTTGGTCCCGGAACACCATCGGACATTCCGCTCATATTTGATGAAGTTCGCTCTCGAAAGGAACCCTACTGGGGTCTGCCGGCTTTCAGCGATACACTCGGAGTCACGGTTATGAACCGGCGTATTCCGATCTGGCAGGGCGACAAATTTCTTGGCTTGATCGCAATTGCGATCTCCACGGATGAGCTTTCGAGACTCGCCGGTGAATTGAGCGAAGAGCAGACAAGTGTGTTTGTGCTGTACGGCAGAAATCGTGTGCTGGCGCATATATCGATGTTCGGAGAAACCATGAACATTTCGGAGGGGAAGCCGCTGCCGACGCTTGGTGAAATCAGTGACCCGATCATAAAACACCTTCGCTCGGCCGACGCCATTCCGGAAATTGATAGTCTCGATGGCGCAAGGATGAGTGTCGTCGAGGTTGACGGAAGCACTTACGGCTTCATCACAAAACCCGTCCGTGGCTATGGTGACAGGCCGCTGATCATTGGAGCCTACAGCACCGCAGACGATATTGGCCAAGTGGTCAAGTCGATGATTGTTACGGTTTCGGTTGGCAGCGGCGTCCTGGTCTTGGCCCTCATTGGGGCATGGATTCTGAGCCGCAGGCTTACGCGTCCGCTTCGTCAGACATCGGAAGTCGCAGCTGCGATCGCCACGCTCGAATTCGACAACGTCAAACCTCTTCCGCCCAGTCGTCTCAAGGAGATCGACGACCTGGCAACGTCGTTCAACGCGATGTTGATTGGTTTGCAGTCCTTTGGCCGCTATGTCCCGCGTCTGCTGGTCAAGCGGTTGATCCGGGAACACCATGTCGGAGCCGGGACTGAACAGCGCGAACTGACGGTGATGTTCACCGACATTGTCGGTTTCACATCCATTTGTGAGGGCATGGACCCGGCCGACGTTGCCACCTTCATCAGTGAGCATTTGACGCTTGTGTCCAAATGCATCGAGGATGAGGGCGGGACGATCGACAAATACATCGGCGATGCCGTCATGGCGTTTTGGGGTGCGCCGGAAAACATCGACAATGCGAATTTGAGGGCGATGCGCGCGGCTGGCGCCATCCAGGCTGCTCTCAATGCCGACAACGCTATTCGGACACGGGCAAATCTGCCAAGTGTCAGGATTCGGATTGGAGTGCACTCCGGACAGCTCATCGTTGGTGATATCGGTTCACCTGACCGCCTCAACTACACAGTGATCGGGGATATTGTGAACATCACGCAGCGCCTTGAGGCGCTGGGGAAAGAGGTCGATGCCGAGGCGGAATCCATTGTGCTGGTCAGTCGCGATGTCAGGGACAGCCTCGCTGGCCAGATCACTTTCGACGAAATCGGCAACATGAAGGTCAAGGGCAGAATGGGTGAGATTGAGGTGTTTCGATTGAGCCAGTTTGCCGAGCCAATCCCCACGTTTGACCAGGCGCTGAAGCAGAGCTAGAAATCGCCGCTGTGCCAGTCTGGCTGCAAGGTGAGTGCTGTTGGCTGTTGGGGGTTAACGCCCTTAACGGCCGGTGGCCCGCGGCTTTAATCCCGCCGTCTGATCGACACGCCCACGGCCGTCGCCCCGATAACCAGCGCCATGCCCGCCCACTGAAAGGGACTGAACCATTCTCCCAGCGCCACCGCACCGATAGCGGTTGCCACCACCGGACTTGCCAGCGCCAGGTAGGTCGCGCTCGAGCCGATCCGCCCGATGCCCCGGGTCCAGACGAAATAGGCGAATGCGGTGCCGACCAGCATCAGCCATCCATAGCCGATGACTTCCGTGAGCCCCGGTGAGGGTGGCAGACCTTCGACAAACAGCGCCACCGGCATCAGCATCGCGCCACCGAAGATCAACTGCCAGGTGGTGGTTTCAAGCGCTGTGCCCATTCGTCCCCAGCGGTCGATCAGAACCGTGCCGATCGCCATGGACAAGGCGCCGCCAATCGCTGCCGCCACACCGATCGGGTCGGGATGGACGTTCGGCGAGAGCACCAGAAGCCCCACGCCGATCACGCCCGCAATCCCCGCCAGAATCTGCACGGGATGCGGCGCGCGGCCGATGAGAATCGCCGAGATCAGCACCACAACCAGCGGCTGGATCGCGCCCAGCGTCGCGGCCAGCCCGCCGGGCATGCGTGATGCCGCGACGAACAACAGCGCGAAGAACAGCCCGATGTTGGAGAATCCGATCACCGCATGGCGCTTGAGCGCCGCAAGTGGTGGGATCCGCGGATTGAGCGCCAGCAGGATCAGCCCGGCCGGCAAGGCGCGCATTGCGCCAACCAGCAGCGGGTGGCTCACCGGCAATGTTTCTGTGAACACCACATAGGTGGTGCCCCAGAGCATCGGCCCCAGCAGCGTGATCAGGATTGTGCGAAGCATGAGAACTCGCTATAATTCGATGTAGAGTATTTTGACGTCGAAATATAATTGGTTTTCAGCTGATTGCAAGGCCGAAAAGCGCAGAGGCAATGATGAACGGAAAAGAGACGGGAAAGCCCGAGCAGGGCGCATCCACGATGACAAGCATTCAGGCGCAATGGCGGGCCGCACGGCCTGATCTCGATTGTCGTCCGATGGCGGTGATCGGCCAGCTGTGGCGCTCAAGCCAGGTTGCGATGCGCGCGGTGGAAACCAATCTCAAGCGCTATGATCTCGACATGGCAGGTTTTGATGTGCTGTTGACCCTGCGCCGTCAGGCAGATGGCCGGGCGTTGACGCCGGGCGAACTGGCGCGTGACATGATGATGTCTCCCCCCGCCATGACCAATCGCATTGACCGCCTGGTGGCCCGCACGCTTGTCGAACGCCATGCTGATCCTGATGACCGCCGAGCCCTCAGGGTCCGGCTGACGTCAGAGGGAAGGGCGCTGGCTGACACGGCGGTGGAAACCCATCTGGCGGTCGAGGAAGGGTTGCTGAGCGCGCTCAGCCAGACCGACCGGGATCAGCTTACAGCCCTGCTGGTGCGGCTTGGTGGTTAGAAAGCGGGGCCAGGAGGCGCGTCAGGCTCAGCCGATGTTGCCCGGCCGCAGTCCTTCTGCAAGCAGGGCGACAACCCTGTCTGTGGCCTCCGACTTGGTAATGCTTCCATCGCCGTTGCGGTCCAGGCCGCGGTTGAGCCTGTAGGCAACCGACCCCTTGCGAAACAGCACATGACTTGCAGGCTTGCCGATGGCGCGCGGGTAAAGCACCGCCATATAGGCGCTTTGCAGATCATCCATCCGGCCTGCATAGGGCTTGAGATAGAGCTCCACAAAATCCAGTTGATCAATGGCGCTCATCCGCTTGAGCGCGGCTGTCGAGGTGCCGAGCCCCTCTGCCGTCTTCGGCATGAACTGGATCAGGCCGGTCGCACCCGACCCTGCATGGTTGGTCACCGCCGGATCAAAGCTGCGTCCGGTCTCGAACGCCATGATCGCCATGAGATGGTCAGGCTCCATCTTGAGCCGGCCGGAAATGGTGATCACCTTGTCTTTGAATTCGGCCGTGACTTTCGCCCCCCAGGCAATAGGCATCTCCGGTTCGAGTGCCTGGGGAGTGGGTGCGGGCGCCGGATTGGGTGCCGGGATGAAAGGTTCTGCGCGCGGGGCGTGGATGAACAGATCGCGGAGAAAACGGAAGAAGGAAATGCTGGTCATGGCCTGTCCTTTTTGGGTTCGTAGCGGTGACCCAAGTCTAGGCACAGCTTCTAAGGGCAGGGACGTTTCGACCAGCTCGCGCCAGGCCGTCATTTGCCAATTCGGCGCATGTTTCGGTTCGGCCAACAATCCGGTTGAAAGAAGAAACCCATCAAACACAGGGGCTTGCTGAGATTTCCGGATTTAATCTGCTAAACGCTTCATGTGTGGTTCAGATGTGCCGGAACTGAAGAATCGGCCGGAACTTCGTCCCCATCTTCCGGTAGAGTTTTGGCCATCAAACCCCTCTTGGCTCTTGCCGCATCACCCGGCTTCTGCGATCAGACAGCATAAAAATCCGGCACCTTATGCCGGAAATCAGCCAGCACCAGGAAACGCCCCATGTCCAACCCAGTTCTCGTTGAAGTCACCCGCGGCCAACTCGTCGAGAGCCGGCATCGCGGCATGGTCTCGGTGATCGATGCAGAGGGAACGCCGGTGATGGCGCTTGGCGAGGTATCGACGCCGGTGTTTCCGCGCTCGGCGGTCAAATCCATGCAGGCGCTGGCGCTCGTGGAATCCGGCGCTGCCGATGCCTACGGCTTTGGCGACAAGGAACTGGCGCTCGCTTGTGCCTCCCATTCGGGAGAACCCGAGCACATGCGGCTGGCGGGCGATATGGCCGCTCGCGCAGGGTTGAGCGAGGCCGATTTCGAATGCGGCTGCCACTGGAGTTCGCACCAGCGGGTGCTCATTGACCAGGCCCGGGCCGGGGACATGCCGGACCAGCTTGGCAACAATTGCTCGGGCAAACATGCGGGCTTTCTCTGTCTGTCCTGCCATGCCGGTGTCGATCACAAAGGCTATGTCGGCTATGATCATTTCGTCCAGTCGACCATCCGCGATGTGATGGGAGATCTGACCGGTGCCGCTCTCGGTCACGACAATTGCGGCACCGATGGCTGCTCGATCCCCACCTATGCCGCGCCGCTCAACCGGATCGCCCACGGCTTCGCCCGCATGGCCTCGGGCGTTGGCCTCGGAGCGGAACGCGCCAAGGCAGCCCAGCGGCTGATGTCTGCCTGCATGGCTGAACCCTTCTATGTGGCCGGAACCCGCCGCGCCTGCACAGACCTGATGGAGCTGGCCCCGGGCCGGATTTTCGCCAAGACCGGCGCCGAAGGGGTGTTCTGCGCAACGTTGCCGGAAAAGGGCTATGGCATTGCACTCAAATGCGAGGACGGCTCGACCCGTGGCGCGGAAGCCATGATCGGCACGGTCCTGGCCAAGCTGTTTGCTGATGATCAGGAACTCTCCGGAAAACTCCGGACCTGGACACAGAAGCAACTCAAGAACTGGAATCGCATCGAGGTTGGTGTGATCCGGCCCACGGGCGACCTGGCCTGAGCCTAGGCTGCGTTTGCGGCTGGCGAGGCGGGAAGGATAGATCCGCTCCGCGAAGCCTCCGCCCGCCGGATGCTGCCAGGCGGTTGCCCGAAGACACGCTTGAACGCCCGGCAGAAAGAGGCTTCCGACTGATAGCCAAGATCATTGGAGATCACAGCCAGCGCGTCGCTGGTGTCGATCAGCCGGTTTCGCGCCACCCGCATGCGCCATTTCGTCAGATATTTAAGCGGAGTTTCGCCCACCAGTTCCGAAAAGCGCGCGGCGAAGGCCGAACGGGACATTCCGGCGCGGCTGGCGAGCGTCTCCACGCTCCAGTCGTGCCCAGGCTCCCGGTGCATCAGCGCCAGCGTCTTGCCGACCTGCGGATCGCGCAGCGCCTTGAGCCAGCCGGTGTCAGCTGAGGGCGAGGTTTCAAGCCAGGAGCGGATCGCCTGGATCACCACCACATCGGAAAGCCTGGTGATCACGGTTTCGCCGCCCGGCTTGAGCGTGATGGCCTCATTGGCAATGAACCGCAGCGTGCTCTGCAGCCAGCCGCCGGTCTGATCGTCCCAGGAATCGATCATGATGATCTCGGGCAATAGCTTGAGCAGATGCTCGGCGGCGACATCGTCGAACCGCACCACGCCATACATCGAGCGTGTCAGCTCGCCCCCGCCGCCATGGCGCAACACCTCGTAACGCTCGCTGACCTTCTCGACGGGCAGATCGAACAGCGGTGCGCCGGCAAGCCCTTTTGCACTTGAAAGCACATGCGGCGTGCTGTGCGGGATCAGCGCCAGACTGCCTTGCCGGAGAAAGCGCGGCTCGTGGCCTTCAAGTTCCAGCCAGCAGGCTCCGGATGTGACCACCATAAAGGTCATCACCCCATCAAGCTTTGGAATGGCGACTGCCCAGGGAGCAGTCAGCTCTCCCCGGCAATAAAGCGCGCCGGTCAGCCGCAGCATGTGCAGCGTTTCGGCAAGAGGGTCGGTCATTTCGGCAATGTTTGGATCGGGTGTGGACATGAGAGCAACCTAGACAGGATTTTGCGGATTGTCCATGAGTTTGGACGATCTGCATATATATCGAGACAGTATGAAATTGTTAATCCAGAATTGAAGGGATAGGTCTTGCCCACGTTCAATCAACCCAATGGAGCAAGCCATGCAAGACCAACCCATCCTCGTTATCGGTTCCACCGGCAAGACCGGCAGCCGCATCGTCAAATCGCTGAATGAAAAGGGCTTTAGCGTCCGTGAAGGATCGCGCAGCGCGGCCATTCCCTTTGACTGGGACCAGCCCGAGACCTGGGCGCCGGCCTTGTCGGGTGTTTCGGCAGCCTATGTCTCCTATTTCCCCGATCTCGCCTTTCCGGGCGCCGCCGACAAGATCAAGGCGCTGAGCGAGGTTGCTGCACAATGCGGCGTTCGCAAGCTGGTGCTGCTGTCGGGGAGGGGAGAGGCCCATGCCGTGGCCTGCGAGGAAATCGTGCGCAATTCGGGCCTCGCCTTCACGCTGGTCCGCGCCGCCTGGTTCGCCCAGAATTTCTCCGAAGGCTATCTGCTGCCGCCGGTGCTTGATGGCATGGTGGCGCTGCCCGCGGGCGATATCAAGGAGCCGATTGTCGATGTCGACGACATCGCCGATGTTGCGGTCGCCGCACTCACCGACGCCCGTCATGACGGCGAACTCTATGAGATCACCGGTCCCCGGTTGTTGAGTTTCGCAGAAGCCGCCGCTGAAATCTCGGCCGCAGCCGGCATTCCGGTACACTACCAGCCGATCACGCTCGAGCAGTTCCATGAAGGCATGCTCGAAATTGGCGGGCCGCTGATTGCCGACGTCTTCACCGAGATCTGCCGCGAAACCCTCGATGGCCACAATGCCTATCTGACCGACGGCGTTCAGCGTGCGCTTGGCCGCGAGCCGCGCGATTTCGCCGACTTCTGCCAGACCGTTGCAGCAAGCGGCGTCTGGCGCAAGGCGGCCTGACCGCCGCTGGGAACCCAAGGAGACCGATCATGAACACTTCATTTTATCACAAAGCAGTCCTGCTCATTGCAGGCGTGACCGCAATAGGCATAGGCGGGACCATTCTCGCCTCGCCGGAGGTGTTTTACGCAAGCTATGGCATCGCGTTGCCAGCAGACGTCACTCTGACCAACGAACTTCGGGCGTCCGGCGCGAGCGTGGTGATGCTGGGTATCCTGACGCTTGCGGGGCTGGTGTTTGTCCGCTTCGCTACGGCCTCGACCCTGCTCGCGGCGGCGATGTTCCTCGCCTATGGAGCCGCGCGGGCATTGAGCATCGGTATCGATGGTCAACCCGATGGCGGAATGGTCACTGCCATGATCGCCGAACTGGTGATCGGCGCTGCCAGCCTTGCTGCACTTGTTTCGGTGCGCAAAACTGTCTGACAAATCTCGGAACCGCCGGTCTGGACCTGTCTTGCTTGTTCTGGCCGGCTGTTCTGCTTCCCGGCCCTTCGGGCATAACCTCGAATCCTGAAAGCAAAAGCTATGTCCCTCTGGTTTCTTCTTCTCTGTGCTCTTACCCTGATCGCCTATGCAGCGATTGGCGGTGTGTTTCTTGCCTTCTCCGATTTCATCATGCGGTCGTTTGATCTGGTCGGGAACCAGGCCGGGATCGAGACCATGCAGGTTCTCAATGTCGAGATCATGCGCTCGGTCTTCATGGCCCTGTTCATGGGCCTGGCGGTCCTCTCCCTGTTTATCCTGGTCTATGCTGCATTCAATCTCGACGGCACGCCGCGTAACCTGCTGGTGCTGGCTGGCGGGACCTATCTCCTGGGTGTTTTTGCGGTGACCGCCGCCGGGAATGTGCCGCTCAACAACCAGCTCGCGGCCCTTGCGCCCACAACATCGCAGGCGCTCACCTTCTGGAAAGAGACCTACATGACCCGGTGGGTTACACTCAACAGCGTGAGGACACTTGCCTGCTTCATCGCATCGGGCCTGACGCTCGGGGCGCTGGTGATCCGCTAGGATCACCACGCCATGAGAGGCGGAATTAGCAGGCCATCACCTTGATCGGTACCGGTGCGACCTCTATGTCGAGTGTCTGGGGCGAGCGCGCCCATCTCATCCGATCATGGAGTCCTCCTTGTCCGCATTCAAGAATCTGCCTGCAGCGCCGGTCGCTGAAAAGCGTCCGTCCACCGACACCCGCCACGGCATCACCCGCACGGATGACTATGCCTGGATGCGCGATGACAACTGGCAGGCGATGTTCAAGGATCCCTCGGTACTCGATCCCGCCATTCGCGCCCATCTCGAATCCGAGAACGCGTTTCAGAAAACCGCGATGGCCGACACCGAAGAGCTGCAGAAGACACTGTTTGCCGAAATGCGCGGCCGCATCAAGGAAGACGACAGTTCGGTTCCCGCGCCCGACGGTCCATGGCTTTACGGCGTGCGGTTTGTCACCGGCGGCGAGCAGCCGAAATATTTCCGCACCCCGCGGGAAGGCGGAGATGAAGTGATTACGCTTGATGGCGACCTCGAGGCGAAGGGTAAGGATTATTTCCGTCTGGCCGGCACCGGTCAGTCACCCGATCACGCATCGATGATCTGGGGGTATGACGACAAGGGCTCCGAATTCTTCACCCTCAAGGTGCGGGATCTGTCGACCGGACAAGACCTTGACGATCTGATCGAGAACACCGGCGGTGGCGGCGCCTGGTCCGCCGATGGCAAGGGTTTTTTCTACACCGCCGTTGATGACAATCACCGTCCGAGCAAAATCTTCCACCATCGGATCGGCACCCCTCAGTCGGAAGACAGGCTGATCCGCGAAGAAACGGATTCGGGCTTCTTCATGAGCGTGGGCGGCTCGCGGCTCGATGATTTCATCTTCGTCACCATCAATGACCATGAGACCTCGGAATGCTGGGTGATGCCTGCCGATGACGAGAACGCCTCCTTGCGCCTCGTCGCCGCGCGCGAAACCGGCATGGAGTATTCGCTCGAGGAGGGAGGGGATGTGTTCTTCGTCCTTACCAACGCCGATGGCGCGAAGGACTTCAAGATCATGCAGACCCCGGTCGGTGCGCCTGAAAAGGCCAACTGGGAAGAGGTGGTTGCTCACAAGCCCGGCCGGCTGATCCTCTCTGCAAGTGCCTATCGCAACCATCTGGTCTGGATGGAGCGCGAGAACGGCCTGCCGCGCATTGTCATCCGCGACCGCAAGACTGGCGAAGAGCACGCCATCTCTTTTGATGAGGAGGCCTATTCGCTCGGCTTTCAGGGGTCGATGGAGTACGACACGGACGTGGTGCGCTTCAGCTATTCCTCCATGACCACGCCATCCGAACTCTACGACTACAATATGACCACCCGCGAGCGTACGCTTCTGAAGCGCGACGAGGTGCCATCGGGCCATACGCCGTCCGATTACATCACCCGCCGGGTGATGGCGCCGGCCCATGATGGCGAACTGGTGCCGGTCACGCTGCTTTACCGAAGCGGTACACCGCTCGATGGCACAGCGCCCTGCCTGCTTTACGGCTATGGTTCATACGGCATCACGATCCCGGCGGGCTTCAACACCAACTGTCTCTCATTGGTCGATCGCGGCTTTGTCTATGCCATCGCCCATATTCGCGGGGGCAAGGAAAAGGGTTTTGGCTGGTATGAGGCGGGCAAGCGCGAGCGCAAGACCAACACTTTTCACGATTTCATTGCTGCGGCGCGCTATCTCGATCAGCAGAACTTTACCTCCCACGACCGGATCGTCGCCCAGGGTGGTTCGGCCGGAGGCATGTTGATGGGCGCGGTTGCCAATATGGCGCCCGACGCCTTTGGTGCGATCATTGCGGCTGTGCCCTTTGTTGATGTGCTCAATACCATGCTTGATGACACCTTGCCGCTCACACCGCCGGAATGGCCTGAGTGGGGCAACCCGATCGCCTCGGCTGAGGATTACAGCAACATCGCCGGTTACTCGCCCTATGACAATGTCACAGCCCAAGCCTATCCGCCAATCCTGGCTGTTGCCGGGCTCACCGATCCGCGGGTGACCTACTGGGAGCCTGCCAAATGGGTTGCAAGGCTTCGCGAGTTTTCCACCGGCGGCGCGCCGGTGTTGTTCAAGCTCAATATGGCGGCCGGCCATGCGGGTGCATCCGGACGTTTCCAGCGGCTCGAAGAGGTCGCCTTTGAATATGCCTTCGCACTCAAGGTGGTGGGAAAAGCCTGATGTGCCGGATTGAAGACCAGCAGTAATAAAAAGGAAAAAAAGGGCGAATGTGTCTCAATTTCGAACACAGACGCATTTGGTTAAAATTAAAGGAGTTGCGTTAAGTCTATACTCATCGGTGCTGTAGTATTCGAGGTCGCTACCAAATTTAACCTCCATGAGGCAAACCTATGATGAGTACGCGCATAACATCAAAAATTCGGAAGCTTCTCCGCAATGAGAATGGCAACTTCGCCTTGATTGCGGCGGCTGCGGTGCCGGTTCTGTTTATGGCGGGTAGCCTGGCGGTCGACACCACCAATGCGATGTCGATGAAGGTGCGGCTTCAGAATGCGGTTGACAGTGCAGCGCTCGCTACTGCGGCACGGCTTTCTGAGGAGGAAAATCTCACCGCAGCGCAGGCCCAGGCATTTGCACTGAAATTCGTCAACGGTCAGGTGAAGGAAGATTTTGGCGCATTTAACGGGTTTTCAGTCACCCCCACCGTGAACATCGATCCGGTCGAAACCGGTGGACGCACGGTCTGGAAAGTGGCCGTTTCCATGGAGGGTAGCCAGAGCCTGACACCGATGGCACGCATAATGGGCAAGGACAAGCTGACCGTTAGTGTGGTTGGCAAGTCCGAGAGTGCAGGAGAGGCGCAAGGTGCCTTTTCCATGGCTCTGGTGCTTGACCGGTCCGGGTCGATGGACTGGAATTTGAATGGCCAGAAAAAGATCAATGTTCTCAAGACCGCTGTCGGCGGTCTGATCGAGCAGTTCGAGGAAGCAGATCCAGAGCGCAAATATGTTCGCCTTGGTGCGTCGAGCTACAATTCGAAACTGACCGGAAGCACAAAGCTGAGATGGAACCCTGGCAAGACCAAGGAGTTCGTTGATGCTTTGCCGGCTTCCGGCGGCACTGACTCAACTGATGCCTTCGACTGGGCATATACAGCAGTGACCCACAAACGCGAAAATAACACGCATGATGCAAAATCGGGTCAGGTACCAAAAAAATTCATCGTCTTTATGACTGACGGTGACAACAACTACAGCTCGGCTGACAGCTCGACAAAGCATCTTTGCGATGACGCCAAGGATGACGGTATCGAAGTCTACACTGTAGCGTTTGCTGCGCCCAATCGTGGAAAGCAATTGCTGTCCTATTGCGCCTCCACCGAAGAACACTTCTTCGACGCGCAAAACAGCGCCCAGCTTATCGAGGCGTTCAAGAACATCGGCTACGCCGCATCTAAGGTGGTTTCGCGCCTGACCGAGTAAACAGACAAACAAAGCGGGCGACGGACGAGAACCTCGCGCGCTACTCCCAGCCGTTGGATTTGGCAGGCAGGGCTTTGAGATAGGCAGCGATCGCATCCCGGTCGCTGCCTTCCAGTTTTTCCATGTTCTTTTGGACATCCACCATTGAGCCGCCGACGCTGTCGAAGTCCGGTGTGAAACCGCTTTCGAGATAGTAGGCAATGTCGGAGGCGCTCCAGTCGCCGACGGGTTTTCCGCCCGGGGTGATGTTGGGGATTACCCCTTCGCCATCAGGATTGTGTGCGCCCGCCATCCATTGACCCGGCACAAAGCCGCCTATCAGGTTGCGCGGCGTGTGGCACTCTCCGCAATGGCCCGGGCCTTCAACCAGATATTGCCCGCGCTCAAGCTCCGGAGTGCTGCTGGCAAGGGTTACCTGTGGCGCGTCGGTAAAGAACAGCAGCTTCCAGCCGCCGAGCGAGCGACGGATGTTGAACGGAAATCCGATCTCGTGGGGAAGCGACGCAATGTCGCTTGCCGGCAGCGTCTTTAAAAATGCAAACAGATCGGCGATGTCCTGGTCGGTCATCCGGGTGTAGGAGCCATAGGGGAACGCCGGGTAGTAGTGGCTGCCATCCGGAGAAACGCCCTTCAGCATCGCATTGGCGAAGTCTTCGAGCGCCCATTGCCCGATTCCGGCTTGCGGGTCGGGGGAGATGTTGGGCCCTATGAAGGTGCCGAAATCGCTTTCCAGCCGGACACCTCCAGAAAGCACCAGTTTGGCGTCACCCTCCGAACCAGGCGCGGCATGGCAAGATGCGCAGCCGCCTGCCCAGAAAAGGATCTCGCCGGCCTCGGCACTGGCCTCAAGCCCGCTGATCGCCGCAAGGCGTTCATCATCCAGTGGCTTAGGCGCGGTCAGCACATAAGCAACACCCGCGCCGGCCACGGCCAGAACTGAAATACCGGACACCACCCGTTTCATCGGCGGTGTCCGGCATGCGTTTCAAAACTGGAAGGTGTCATCAGCTCTTTTTGAGGCGATAGACTTCGTGGCAGGCGCCACAGTTTTGGGTGATCGGTCCGAAGACGGCCTTGAGCGCGTCGAGATCGGCGGGAGCGGCTGCAACGCCGGCGTCAGCGGATGCCTTGAATTTGGCGACGGCCGCGTCAAAACCCGCACGGTCTGACCAGATCGCAGGCGCAGCTTCGGTTTCCATTCCGGTTTCCGATCCTTCGGGGAAGAAATCGCCATAGGTTGCGGCCACTTCGCTCATCGTGGTCAGTGCTGCAAGTGCTGCGGCAGCATCAAAATCAACTTCGCCCTTGACCATCTTGGCCATGGCACCGGTGGCACCGCCAACCTTTTTCATCATTTCCTGGCGAACCACCTGAGGTTCATCTGCAGCGATGACAGGCGAAAGTCCCGCAGCACCGATAATGGCTGCAGCAAATACGACGCGAATTTTCATGCGGTCTCTCCTCGGAGGCAATTTGATCACTATGCTGTTCGGCCCCGGTTTATGATTACATGCTGATCATGGCAGGGAAGACAAAAGATTGTGAACACTGTGTTGTCGAATACGCTAATATAAACACTTGCCAAAAAGAAAACCCGGCGCATCAGGCGCCGGGTCCATGGTCCTGAACAGTGGGGTTCAGGAAGCCGCATCGTAGAGTTCGGCGACATAATCCCAGTTGATCATGTTGTCGATGAAGGCCTCGAGATACTTCGGACGCGCATTGCGGTAATCGATGTAGTAGCTGTGCTCCCAGACATCGCAGCCCAGAACCGGCGTTGCGCCGTGCATCAGCGGGTTCTCGCCGTTTGGCGTCTTCATCACTTCGAGCTTGCCGTTCTTCACGGCAAGCCATGCCCAGCCCGAGCCGAACTGGCCGACGCCGGCCGCAATGAAGTCGGCGCGGAACTTGTCAAAACCGCCGAGATCCGACGCGATCGCCTTTTCGAGTGCGCCCGGCATCTTGGAGCCGCCGCCGCCCTTCTTCATCCAGTTCCAGAAGTGCATGTGGTTGTAGTGCTGGCCGACATTGTTGATCAGCCCCGCATTGTTTTCGGCGAACGCTGCCTTGCAGATCTCCTCGATCGACTTGCCCGCATGCGCGCTGCCTTCGAGAAGCTCGTTGCCCTTGGTCACATAGGCCTGATGGTGCTTGTCGTGGTGGAATTCCAGCGTCTCGCGCGACATGTAGGGGGCGAGGGCGTCGTAATCATAGGGCAGGGCCGGAAGCTCAAGAGCCATGGGGTCTCTCCTGTAAAATTGAAATGAACACGGACCTTGGCCCGCAGCATTGCCAGAACATAGGGGCGCGGTCACATCCTCGCAACGGGCAGAGCCGAAAAAGGTTTCTCCCGCACCGGCTTTTCAGTCGATAAACATGCCGTGCCATAAATCCGCTGACGCTCTCGCCAGCAGGTCCAGGTTTTGTTCAGCGCTCAACCCCACTCAGCGCTCGGCAAGCGCCAGCCGCACGCCCATCAGCGCGAAGGCGGAGGCAAAGCCGCGTGTGAGCCAGCCCACCACCTTTGGCCGCGACATCACATGGGTGCGCGCCTGTGACGCCAGCAGCCCGTAAAGCGCGAAGACGATAAAGGTCAGTGCCATGAATACGCCTGCCAGCCCAAGCATCTCGGCCGTTGCGCCAACAGCATTGGGATCGACGAATTGCGGCATGAAGGCGAAGAAGAACAATGTGAGCTTGGGATTGAGCACGTTGATCAGAACGCCCGCCCCGACAATCCGCATGGGCCGCGCTGCCGGGGGCGCATTCTTGGCGGACACATCAATCGCGCCACCCGCCGAGTCGCGCCACATCTGCCAGGCCATGTAGAACAGGTAGATCACGCCGAGATATTTGAGCGTCTGGAACGCCAGTGCGCTGGTGTGCATGAGCGCAGCCAGCCCCAGAACCGATGCCGTGACATGCGGCACGATGCCCAGTGTGCACCCCAATGCCGCCAGCACAGCCGCCCGCGCGCCCCGCGTCAGCCCCGCTGCCAGCGTGTAGATCACTCCCGTACCAGGCAGCAGCACAACAATGAGCGTGGTGACCATAAACTCGACCGACATGAAACGTGACTCCAAAGGGGGACAGTCACTCAAAAGTGGCTCGGTGAGGCGATTGATGTCAATCTTTGGACACTGATAATCTTGTCGACCTCATGCCGTTGGCGTTGGGTGCCAGCAGCTTTTTCGCGGCCTGATCCTGGCAGGAAAGAGTGTCCCGCGGTAAATCATCTCTGTTGCCCTGCAGTCACTAAGAGCCAGCAGAACCCGATAGACAAATTTTGTATTTACCATGAAACCGATAAATCCGACCCAACACACTTCAGCAACAGAATCTTGTGCGTGTTTCACGGAATATTAGAACAAGAACATAAATAATAGGGTTTCAGTGCAAAATCGAATGCCGCAAAGATCGGATATTGCCATGAAACCCGCTCGGAACACACAACTTGCTGTAGCGTTGGTCTGTCTGACCGGATTGGCGGTCACCATGCTGACCTTTTGGATGGATCATTTTTCCAAGGCAACAGTCCAGGTGCAAGCCGAAATGAGCGCTGCCAACTGGATTGCTGGCTTTGAGCGGAGTGTCCCGGATCTTGATCAGCTTCTTCTCGGTGAACCCATATCTTCCGAACAGAGGCAGTCGATCGAAACCACGATGCTCGGTTCCTCTGTATTCGGTGTGCAGATTTTTGATGCCGCCGGCAAGAAACTGTTCGACAGTTCGCTGCCGGGTCTCGGCATTCCGCAAGAACACGGCCTCAATTTTCGCGCAGCTCAAGTGGCGAGAACAGGGACAACTGATCTGTCGGTCGAAGCCGGCGATGTCAGCCTCGGCGAACCGGAGAGTTATGCCGAAGCATATATGGCGTTTTACGGCGGACGGCCACAGCCGATTGGATCTGTGGAATTGTATGTTGACGTTAGCGGGTCAGTAGCCGCTTTGAGCCAGAAATTCGGGTGGGTCGGCGCCTTTGCGATCGCTGCGACTCTGCTTGTCCTGGTGGTGCCGGGCCTGGCCGTCGTCAAGCAGCAGGAGAGTTTGAAAGAGCGGGACAGGAAAATGAGCGAGATGGCTCGGACCGATGCCCTCACCGGTCTGTTAAACCGGCGTGGTGTTGATCAGGAACTGGCCGCGCTGCCGAGCTCCTTGGGGCTGGACGACAGGGCATGGCTCCTGCAGATCGATCTCGACAAGTTCAAGCCTGTCAATGATGTTCTCGGACATCAGGTCGGCGATGAGTTGCTTGCCAGGCTGGCTCGCCGCTTGCGCTACGCGGCGGGGCCTGATGCAATTGTTGGCCGTACAGGTGGCGATGAATTTCTGGTGTGTCTGAAAACGCAGGCCCCGGAAAAACAAGTGTTTGCCAGGATTGAGCGCCTGCGGCTGAGTCTGCTCAGGCCGATCAGGATTGATGGCAATGACTGCTGTGTGGGTGCCAGCATTGGTGCCGTCGGCTGGTCAAGGTCCGAAGGTTGGGATGTCATCGAAGCGGTCCGGTATGCCGATGTTGCCTTGCAGAAGGCCAAGGAAGGAGGACGCAACAAGGTCGTGATGTTTGAGCCTTCAATGCAGGATCGGGTCTTGCATGATGCGAAAATCGCTGAAGACGTCACGTTGGGGCTGTCTCGCAACGAGTTTACCGCGTATTTTCAACCGATCGTCGACGCAGGTTCCGAACAGGTTGTTGGGTTTGAGGCGCTGGCACGATGGACGCATCCCGAACGAGGTCTGCTGCTGCCTGGAGATTTCATGCAGGCATCGGAAAAAGCGGGACTCGTTCCGGCGATCGACCAGGTCATTCTGCGAGACGCTATCGCGTTTGCGAAGCAACTCAAGGCTGCTGGCCGCGAGGATCTGCAGGTCAGTATCAATCTGTCAGGTATCCGCCTCAAGGAACAGGAGACGGTCGATGAATTTGTCTGGCAACTTGCGGCGAATGATCTGCAGCCATCCCAATTCCGGCTCGAACTTCTCGAGTCCATTCTGCTCGACGACAGATCGGACAATGCAACTGACATTCTAAAGCGCTTTCATCATCTCGGCTTCAAGATTGATCTGGATGATTTTGGAACGGGCCATGCAGCCATAGCCAGCCTTCACCGCTATCCGATCGACCGCATCAAGATCGACCGTAGCCTGATTTCAGGTATTGGGAGTGATCCGCAGCTTGCAATTCTGACCGAAGCGGTGGCCGCTCTTGGATACAGGTTTGGTGTCGAGGTTCTGGCCGAAGGGATTGAACGCCAGGATGAGTTGGACATCGTGCGGAAAATGAAGGTTGGTGCGATCCAGGGCTTCCTGTTTTCCAAGGCAAAGCCTGCACACGAGTGCCTCGACCAGCTTGCTGCCGACACAGGTGCACAATCCGTGCCCGCGCCGTCCATCCGGGCCCTGTCCGCCTGAGGCTCGATCGTGACGAACAGGCAGCGTCGCCCGGTCGGCAGATGAAACGTCAGACGACAATGTCCACCGTGGTTTCCGGTCCCTCAGGGCTATCGCTGAACACCATGCTCACCTTGGCCTTTTCGGTGTCAGACATCCTATTGAACAGCCGGTCGCGAGTGTTGCCCGGGTGGTCTGCGAGATAGAACTGCGTGGTGAGCAGCTCGCGCTCGCCGTCAAACAATTTGACATGGATATGCGGCGTGCGTCCGGGATAGACCGTCGGCTTGATGGTGCGAAAACGGTAGCTGCCATCAGCACCGGTGATGTCATGGCCAAACCCCTGGAAGCCGGTGTCATACTCCACGTTGCGGCTGTCGCCGGGATGCATGTATTTGCCGTTGACGTCACATTGCCAGATTTCAACCCGCAGGCCTTCGCGTGGAGCGCCATCAGCATCGAGCACCCGGCCTTTGAGCGTGATCACTTCACCGCCGGCCTCTTCGACCAGACCCATAACCTTGACCAGGTCATTGTCCACATCGGCCATGCGCATCGATGGTGTCGGATAGAAAGGGCCTTCGGTGGCGCTCGGCGTCGTGTTGGCAGCGGCCGCCGGCGTGCCGAACAGCCCGGCACGGAGCCCGGCCAGGCCGCCAAGTCCGGCGAGCGCCCCCAGGCCCGTGAGCGCAAGGGCGCGGCGGATCAATCCACGGCGGTTCAGGCTTGGTGTTGTCATCCGGGCGATCTTTCCAACTGGTTGCGATGTACCGGAACTATGATGTAGATGGGGCAATTCAAGGGCAAAGCCCTCATGCCACGGCATTCCGCTCCACCGTCAGATGCTTGAAGCGCCCCGCGCCAACCTTTGTCAGATCCTTGGTCACCACCTCGTTCCAGCGGCAACCGATCACAGCCCCCCCCGGGATGTCATCGAACATGTTGCCCGAGATCAGTGCAGCCCCCGCGCCCTCGACCACGGAGACGGCGACGCCGGCGCCGGAGGCGCGGATCGTGTTGCCGGTGAAATTGACCGCCCTGAGGAACGGCCCCCAGCCCATCAGCACGCCCCATTTGGGCGCGCCCTCGATGACGTTACCGCTGATTGCCGCATCGGCCTCGATCGCCAAGCCGATGCCGAACCCGGCATATTCGGCCGGGTAGGGGCCCTGAGTGGTCAGGTTGCGGATGATGTTGCCTGTGACGGCTGCAAGTCGGCCGCCTTCGTTGAAATTGGCGACCGAGATGCCCACCGTGCCGCCATCGACCAGGTTGGATGCAATCACCGCACCCTCAAACGAAAACTCCGCATAAATCGCGGTTTCGCCGGAGCGGATCGCCTGGTTGGAGGTGATCTGGATGTTGCTGGCCGAATTGGCGCGGATCGCTGAGAACGCGCAATCGGAGACGTGGTTGTCCGTCACCATCACATTGCCGGCGCGGAAGATATTGATGCCGTTGCCATTCTGTCCGGTGCCGCCGGCCCGTGCCGCAATCCGCATCACCCTGTTGCGCGCAACAATGGTGGCGTCCTCGCCCACCGACCAGCGATGCACCAGTATGCCGCCATTGGCGCAGTCGCGCACCACATTGTCGGTGATCGAAAGGCCGCGGCTTTCCACCGCATAAAGCCCCGAGAGGCCTGCGCCGGAAATCTCCGAGCGGCTGATGCGGCCACCCGAGGCCTCGAGCGTCAGCCCGTAGCCGGAGGAGCCCGAAAGTTCCATATCCTCGATCGTCGCCTCGGCCACGCCGCGAAGATGGATCAGACCGGTCACATACTCGCCCAGCCGCTGGTTGGCGCCATCAAAGGTGAATCCCGAAAGCTCGATCCGGCTTGCGCCCTCGGCCAGCATGCCATGGCCGCGGCCGCCATAGACCAGCCGTGTGGCGCCCGGGACGCCGATGATCCGTGCGCCATCGGGCAGATCGATGTTGGACACCACGAAGGTGCCCGGCGGCAGCCTGAGGATCCGGCCTGCGCGCGCCGCGTCATTGATCGCGTTCTGGAAGCGCCGGCTCTGATCGTCCGCCACATCCGGCAGAAGCCCTGCGAGATCGGCGTCATGGCCGCCGCGCAGATCGACACGGGAGAACGACAGCTCGGTACCCCGCGCCGGCGCTGTTGCCACAAGCGGCAACATGCCCGCAGTGCCTGCGGTGACAAGGCTGCCGGTCAGCCCTGCAAGCAGCGCCCGGCGGTTCATTCTGGAACGGATCTTGCTCATGCCAAGAACTGTGCACAAAGCATGCCAGCAGCAACTGTCCCGTTCTGGCACAGCGCCGATGATCGCTGACTGTCTGCGGCGATGAAACAGCTCCTGCTGGCAGGCGCTGCAGTCCGGCCCGGTGAGCTATCGTTCTTTGCCTCGCCTGTGAGGAAAGAAAAATGATGCTCTGTCCCTCCAGGATGCAGAAAACTGCATTTCTATTGAGACAGATCAATAGATAGCCACGACAGCTGGTCTAGGTTGCGCGTCAGGGATACGCCGCCGTTGGGGCGCGGCGTCCAGAGACTGGAGGCAGGCATGCTGAAACTCGTGGCAATTGTCTACATCATGGTTGGCAGCATGCTGGCTGGCAGTGTCGTCGTTGCGGCGCTGACGCTGGATCGCATGGATGCGCTCTCGATTTCGCTTGCCGCGCTGATTGGCGCGATCGTCGCTATACCGGTATCCTGGCTGATCGCCAAAAAACTGGACAAAGCCATCCGCCCGGCCTGACGCCTGGTTTTGGGCCTTGCCGCCCGAAGCCAGTCGCGCCGGATGGGAGGAGCGCGGGGCGCATGACCGGGGGGTGTGCGCCCCGCTGCATTTCTTGCAGTGGATACAAACAAAAGACCCGGCGGTTCGCACCGCCGGGTTCATCAAAAGCGTTTGAAAGGGTGATGCGGTTCAGACGAACTGCGACAGGCCGGGGATCGAGGCGATGATCTCGTCGATCGCTTCGCTGCTGCCGTTTTCGCGGGCGTAACCGATGGTTTCCTTGGCCACGCCGGAGATCTCGCCCATGCCCATGCCCATGCCCATCAGCTTTTGACCCAGGCCCATGACGCCGCCCATCGAGAGCATGCCATCGGCCGGAGCCATGGAGATAAGCTCCTGAGCGCCAGGGACTGCAGCCAGCATCTCCTTGACCTTGTCGGCCGGGCCTTCCCTTTCCAGGAATGCCAGAATCGCGCCGACCGCTTTCTGGGCGGTCTCTGCGTCGATGCCAACGCTTTCGCTGATGCGGGTGATGAGTTCGTTCATAGAGAATCCTCCGGATATATGACGTTAACGTAAACGTAATTGCGGCATCTTGCCGATGCAAGCGATTTCGGGTGCCGAGTCGATGGTTTTTGCCCAATTTTAGAGTTGCCGAATATATGCGTCACAAACACCATCTTCGCAAGGCAGTCTCAGAGATCAATTCCAGTGCAAGTGGAAACCGGTTTCGAGCCTGGAATTGCGGGAATTTGATTGGACCTAGCCGAGGTTGTCGCGCAGAAACGCCACCGTGCGCGACCATGCAAGCTCCGCTGCAGCTTTGTCATAGCGTGCCGCCGAGGTGTCATTGTTGAAGGCGTGGTTGACCCCCTCATACATGTGCAGCTCGAAGCGTTTTCCCGCCGCCTCAAGGGCTGCGCGGTAGTCTTCGATGCCGGAATTGATACGCTCGTCGAGCCCGGCATAGTGGAGCATCAGCGGAGCTTTGATCGTTGGCACATCAGCGGCACTGGCCTGACGCCCATAATAGGCCACGCCCGCGCCCAGATCCGCATCGGCCACGGCCAGATTGTTGACCAGACCGCCGCCCCAGCAAAAGCCGATCGCGCCGACGCTGCCATTGGTCTTCTCATGCCCGGCAAGAAAGGAGCGCGCGGCTGTCGCATTGGCGATTGTTTCGCTGCCCTCAAGTGTTCTGATCATTTCGCGCGCCTTGTCCTCGTCATCAGGCGTACCGCCAAGCGGCGAGAGGAAGTCGACTGCCAGCGTGGCAAATCCTTCCAGGGCGAGGCGCCGCGCCACATCGCGGATATGTTCATTCAGTCCCCGGTTTTCATGGATCACCACAACCGCAGGCAATGGCCCCGTGGCATCAACCGGTATGCTCAACTGGCCGCGCATCTCGCTGGTTGCGCCGTCGAAGGTGATGTCTGACACCTCAAGCCGCGCATCATCTTCCGCGACCATTGCAGCACGCGCGCTGCTTGCGGCCAGCATCGGCGCAACCGCAGCCGCTGCTGCTGCCGATCCGGTCAGGGTCTTGAGTTTGTTCATGAAGCCACGCCGGTCCAGCGTGAGATGCGTGTAATCGTCATAGGCCTTGATCATGGCCTGGGTGATGGCTGGCTGTCTGGGCATGGCTGGTTCCTCTCATTGGGCCACCGCGCGGCACCTGTCCTTCCAAACCTTTGCATTTAGGGGGCAGCGCGCCTGGGGGAAGGGGCTGTTACCAATGTCGCCTGTTTTGCTTCACGCAGACGTCGGCGCAAACCGCTGCTTGCACCCAAGCGGAGCCTCATGCCCAAACTTCCGGTGTGTGTGCAAATCAGCTAAGCACAATGGTGAACACGATACCGTTGTAAGAGGGATGAGATGGCACAATTGCGGTTTTGGACATCGGCTCAGGGCATGAGGCGTTGGGTTTTGATCGGCGTGATGGCTGTGGTGGCGGGCTTTGTTTCAGGCTGCCAGGGGGTGCCTTCGGTACAGGGGCCGAGCTATCTTGACCAATTGCAGCTGGCACAGGTGGATGTCGATTTCTCCGGCGCCGACAGGCCGCTGCTGGTGGCTGAGCTCGATGGTGAAATCAGCCAGTCGGTATCGGGCGGCTCGACACTTGGAACGCTCGGAACCCGCCTTGGCGTCACCAACCAGCAGGGCAGGCAGGCGGCGCTGGAAACTGCGATCGCCAACACTGTGAAACCTCATGTCCGGGACGCGCTCACACCGCTCATGCGCGGCCAGCGCCCGGTCCGCGCGGTCGTCAGCGTTCGCTCGGTGTTCATCCGCAGCCGCGCGAGCCTGCAGCAACTCACCGGCGCTCGGGTCACGGTCAATGGTCAGCGGCGGCCCGACAACGCCCAGTTCGTTGCAAGTCTCGTGCTCTATGATCTTGCCACCGGTGCGCCGATCAACATGGTGGGACCGATCACCCGCACCGATGACGGTGCGATCACTCTGGCTGGCGGCGGTCCGAAGGCCCCCGCTTATGGCAAGGCGACCCGGCTCAACCAGCTGGCCTTCGAGTTCGCTCAAGGCGCAGCCAATGTGCTCAAACGCGAGGTCGCTGGCCAGAATGCCGGTGTTGTGAACGATCAGGGCACCGAGACCATCCTCTGGGAGCGTCGCACCACCACCACCTTCTGACCCTTGATGGCCCGATGACGGGCAGATCAAGAACAGGCCGGCAGATGCCAAAGGGAGCAACGCAGCCATGACCACTTACGCACCATCCGATGATCTGGAATCCGATCCCCGCATCAAGGCGGTGTTCGACGATATCCGCGCCACGCGTGGCACTGATTTCATCAACAACATGTGGCGCTGGCTCGCCGTCGATCCGGCGCTGCTCGAACGCACCTGGGCCGAGGTCAAGGAGGTGGTCGGAAAGCCCTCGGCGATTGATCCGCTGACCAAGGAGATGATCTACATCGCCGTCTCGGTCGCCAACAATTGCAGCTATTGCATTCACTCCCACACCGCCGCTGCCCGGGCCAAGGGCATGAGTGAAGAGCAGTATGGCGAGTTGCTGGCGATCATCGGCCTGGCCGGAAAGACCAACCAGCTGGCCACCGCGCTGCAGGTGCCGGTCGATGATGTTTTTGATGCCGGCCGACATCGACCCGCCGCCGGATAGTCCCTTTTGTCTATGTTCGTACCGCTTGTCTTTGCAGGGTGAGAGCTTGTTGGTCTGGCCTGGGTTTCAGGCAAAAAGGATGGAGCCCGGCGTCAAAGCCGCGCTAGGGTAGCTTCCTGCAGTCACCTCCTCAAAGCGCCGGGGCGTGGCAGAACGACGCCAATGGTAACATCCAGAATTGAGGATTGTGAGCACGCCCATGTCCCAATGCCCGTGCGGTTCAAACGCCGATTACGCCGCCTGCTGTGAGCCGTTTCATCTGGGCGAACCCGCGCCCACGGCCGAAAAACTCATGCGTTCGCGCTATGCGGCCTATGCGCTCGGCAAGTTCGACTATCTCGAAGCCACCTGCGCCGGGCCGGCCTCACATGACTTCAGCCGAACAGAGGCCGAGCAGGCGCAGCTCAGCACAAAGTGGCTCGGGCTTGAGATCCTGCGGGTGAAAAAGGGCGGTGTGACGGACAGCGAGGGCACGGTGAAATTCATCGCCCGTTACAGCCAGAATGGCCGGGACGGAGCGCTCACCGAAACCTCTGAGTTTCGCCGCGTCGATGGCGTCTGGACCTATTGGGACCGCCAGAAAATCGATGCCCCCGGCGCCACCGGCCTTCGCACAGCCAGCGTGGGCCGGAATGATCCATGTCCCTGCGGTTCGGGAAAGAAATACAAGAAGTGCTGCGGGGCGAATGTGTGAACGCCCCGCAGGTCCTGTTCTAGAACAGGAATTCAGCCGGACGGATTTTAGGCGTCCGGAGCTTCATTGCGTTCGATGAACCGCAGCCGGTTGCCGAACGGGTCGATCACCTGCATTTCCGCGCCCCATGGCTGCGTCTCGAGGCCTGGCCGGTTGAAGCTGTAGTTCTGATCCGTCAGTTCCTTGTGGAGCGCTGAAACGCCGGTGCAAAAGACCACGGCGTTGGCGCCGGGCGTGGCATCGCCCGAGTGTTCACTCAGGTGCAGTTTCAGGCCACCGCGCGAGACCTGCATGTAAAGCGGCAAATCAGGCGCGTGACGGTGCTCCCAATCCACACCCATGCCCAGAAACCCGAGATAGTATTCCCGCGCCTTGGCCACATCAAAAATACGGAAGATCGGTGTGGCGCCTTCAAGCCGCAGCCCGGTTTCGCCTGTTGCTCCCGTCGTTCGGGTGGTCCCGCTGGCCGTGGAATCAATCCGTGCGGAAAGAATGTTCCAGGTTTCCAGCCCGAACTGGCTGGCAACAATCTCCAGCGCCTCGCTGTGGGCGATGTCGATGCCTTTTTCGCTCAGCCGCGCGCGCATGGCTTTCGCCATGGCCTTTGAATCCAGAAATGTACGCATGATGGTTTCAGTCCTTTTCGACGGCGAAAACCCCGGTCAGTACCCGCATTGCTGACGGTTTCGCCGTGAAGGATGAAACCTGCCAAAATCAAGGATGCTTTCGCCATGCCCTTGCGGGTGCGGATTGCCGGCAGCATCAGGCCGTGTCCACTTCATCTCATAACCGCCGGTGCGGATCAATCCGGATGTCACTGTTCTTCCGGGTTTTCGGCGCCCGGTCTGTCTTCAAGCGCACAGCACCCGCCGCGCGTGAACGCCAAATTAACCATAATCCGCAAAAATCCGGCAACGTCATTGTTGTGAGTTGTGTGCCATGGTTTCGCGTCTTGTTGTTGTATGCGTCTTGTCCTGCATTGCCATGGCAGGGTGCGCGTCCAAGCCTCCTTCCGATCTCTCCACATCCAGAACGGCTTATGTGCCGGTCGTCGATGGTCAGTCCCTTCGCGGCGACGGACAGGTGGAAAAGACCGGCATTCCGCCCTTTTCCAGCTTCGACAGGGAGAAGCCGGCCAAGCGAGGGCCGCTTGCCGGGCGGACCCTGAGGGTGTCCTCGATCTCCGAGATTCAATTGCGCGACAAGGAAGTCATTCTCACCTTTGATGACGGGCCGGTGCCCGGTAAGACCGACAGGGTGCTTGCGACGCTGAGGCAATATGGCGTCAAGGCCACATTCTTCATGGTTGGGCAGATGGCCAAGACCTATCCGGCAATCGCGGCAAGAGTGGTCAGCCAGGGCCATTCCATCGGCGGCCACACCTTCAACCACGCCAATCTGGCGCAGGTCGGGACAACACGCGCGCTCACCGATATCTCCTCCGGAAACACCGCAGTGACACGGGCGACCGGCAGGCCGGTGGGCTTCTTTCGCTTCCCCTATCTCTCAGACACGGCTGCGCTTCGCCGCGAGGTGACCGGTCGCGGAATGGTCATTCTCGATGCCGACATCGATTCCAAGGACTACTTCAAGCTGAGTCCGGCCACCCTTGCCGCCAACACCATGGCCAAGGTGCGCGCCAAGCGCAAAGGCATCATCCTGATGCATGATATTCACGGGCGCACAGCCTCAATGCTCCCCCAGCTGCTCTCAGAACTCAAGGCCGGCGGCTACAAGGTGGTGGCGCTGCAATATCGTGGCGCCCGCGCGCCGCAGGCTCTGGTGTCCGCCACCAGCGGCGAGACCAAATCGCGCCAGATGTAAGAGCGGGGCGCCGGCGCTGCGGGAAACTGGTCCTTCCACAGCCTCCAGCCACCGGGACAAACCCGCCATCGCTGGCCTTTCGCCCCCGAATCACTACATTCACAGGGTATGATGAACCCTGATGATGACATTCCGTTTTTCGGCGATGAAGAGCCCGAACCCCGGCAGGCGCCCAGAACACCGCCCACGGCGGGTTCCGGAGGCGGTATCGCCGCTCGCGCGCTGGCCGCAAGCCAGGCGTCGCGCAGTGCCGCGCGCCCCGCCGCATCCTATCTCGCCGGCCTCAACCCCGAGCAGGCGGATGCGGTGGAATCGATCGAGGGTCCGGTGCTGGTGCTGGCGGGAGCAGGCACCGGCAAGACAAGGGTTCTGACCACCCGCATCGCTCATATTCTCAATCTGGGGCTGGCCTTCCCCTCGCAGATCCTCTCGGTGACCTTCACCAACAAGGCCGCGCGCGAGATGAAGGAGCGCATCGGCGTTCTGGTCGGCGGCGCGGTCGAGGGCATGCCCTGGCTCGGCACCTTCCACTCGATCGGCGTCAAGCTGCTCCGCCGCCATGCCGAGCTTGCAAACCTGCGCTCCGACTTCACCATTCTCGACACCGACGATGTGATCCGCCTGGTCAAGCAGCTGATCCAGGCCGAAGGCATCGACGACAAGCGCTGGCCGGCCCGGCAGTTCGCGCAGATGATCGACGGCTGGAAGAACAAGGGGCTTGGCCCGGCGGACATCCCCGAGGGCGACAGCCGCGGCTTTGCCAATGGCAAGGGCAGGGTGCTCTACACCGCCTACCAGGAGCGGCTGCAGACGCTGAACGCGGTGGATTTCGGCGATCTGCTCTGCCTGCCGATCCGCCTGTTCCGCGCCAATCCCGATGTGCTCAAGGAATACCAGCAGAAGTTCCGCTTCATCCTGGTCGACGAGTACCAGGACACCAACACCGCGCAATATATGTGGCTCAGGCTTCTGGCCCAGCGGCCCACCGGCGAGCGCCCCAACATCTGCTGTGTCGGCGATGATGACCAGTCGATCTATGGCTGGCGCGGCGCGGAAGTCGAAAACATCCTGCGTTTCGAGAAGGATTTCCCCGGCGCGAAAGTCATCCGGCTCGAGCGCAACTACCGCTCGACCGAGCACATCCTCGGCGCCGCCGGCCACCTGATTTCCCACAATGAAGGCCGGCTCGGCAAGACCCTGTTCACCGAGCAATCCGATCCCGACCATGAGCGCGTGATGGTCCATGCCGCCTGGGATTCCGAGGAAGAGGCCCGCGCCATCGGCGAGGAGATCGAGCAGGCCCAGATCAAGGGCCGGGCACTCAACAACATGGCGATCCTGGTCCGCGCCTCGTTCCAGATGCGCGAGTTCGAGGAACGCTTCGTCACGCTGGGTTTGAATTACCGGGTCATCGGCGGCCCGCGTTTTTACGAGCGCCTGGAAATCCGCGACGCCATGGCATTCTTCCGCGTGGTCTGCCAGCCCGCCGACGATCTCGCCTTCGAGCGCATCGTCAATGTGCCCAAGCGGGGCCTGGGCGAGGCGGCGGTGCGCCAGGTTCATGATGTGGCGCGCGGACGCGGCGTGCCGATGCTGGAGGCGGCGCGCGATCTCATCCTCACCGACGAGATGAAGGCCCGCCCGCGCAAGTCGCTCACCGATGTGGTCGAGATGTTCACCCGCTGGCAGTCCATGCTCGAAAACACCCCCGGCCACGAGTTGGCCGAAACAATCCTTGAGGAATCCGGCTACACCGAGATGTGGCAGAACGACCGTTCCGCCGACGCGCCGACCCGGCTTGAAAACCTCAAGGAACTGGTCGAGACCATCTCCGGCTTCGAATCCATGCGCGCCTTCCTAGAGCACGTGGCTCTGGTGATGGACACCGACAACAACCCCGATCTCGATGCCGTCTCGATCATGACGCTGCACTCGGCCAAGGGGCTGGAATTCGAGACCGTGTTCCTGCCTGGCTGGGAGGAGGGCCTGTTCCCGCACCAGCGCGCGCTCGACGAGGGCGGCCGCTCAGGTCTCGAGGAAGAGCGCCGGCTCGCCTATGTTGGCCTGACCCGCGCAAAACTCTTCTGCCACATCTGGTTCGTCTCCAACCGCCGCATCCATGGCCTGTGGCAATCAACGCTGCCCTCGCGCTTTCTCGATGAACTGCCCGAGGCCCATGTCGAGGTGGCCGAAATGGACACCGGCTACGGCGGCTATGGCCGTGGCGGGCGCTTCGGCGCGTCAGGCGGCGGCCACTCAGGCGGCCCCTACGGCGCCTCGCGCTTTGACAAGGCCGAGCCTTTCGCCGGCAATTACAACACGCCTGGCTGGAAACGCGCCCAGGCCAACAAGACCGACGCCGCCCGCGACAACTGGGGCACCCGCTCAGGCCCCTCGGTCGAGCGCATCGCCTACGGCGAAAGCGGCCCGCGCAGCGGCTCCACCATCGAGGGCGAACTGGTGGCCCGTTCCAGCGGCACGGATTCCGCCTACTCCATCGGCGACCGCGTCTTTCACATGAAGTTCGGCAACGGCAACATCGCCTCCATCGACGGCAACAAGCTCACGATTGATTTCGACAAGGCGGGGCAGAAGCGGGTGCTGGATGGGTTTGTGGAGCGGGTGGGGTAGGGTGGACAGGCTGTGCCGCGATCAACCTGACAAGAAAATTATGATCGTGCCTTCGAGGTGCGACCGGTGCTTAATGGTCCCGCGATTCCGGGAGGTGCTACGCCGAGCCGTTTTGGCGGAGTTAAAACCTTTGCGGCGCTTCGCTCGGTTGAAACTGCCGGTCGCCTGCTCTGTGGTAAGGACTGGCTGACAAAACCGGAAGAGGCGACCGGGAAGCAGATCATTTATGGCAAGCCCGGCCCGAAAAGTCCCTCAGGTGTATGTTTCAATGGATTTTGAATTTTATCATCGCAATGTCTCCTTTGGGTTGGTCTTCAACAACTCGACTCTCCCGGAAAACAATGGTGACCACCGTTACCCTGCTACGCCACGTCCTGAGACATGAGCCTCGCCAGCCAGCCCTTAACCAAAATGGGATCTCCTAATTGAGTTGCCTGACGAACTTCCCTACACCTCAAAGGCCTAGAGCGCACCGTTCTGAAGAAAACTGAAGTTATGGCTGCGCGTCCAATTACGTGATCGATGCCATTTTTTGTACGGAACTGAGTTATTTGAGCTTCATGCAACCGGTCGCCGTTGCTAATCTAAGTATAGGAGGGGGCGGAATGAGAAGATTTACAAAATACATTCTTCTAATTTGCCTGTCGGCCCTTATGCAATTGCTTGTGATTATTCTTATATCTGACGCTCCAGAGGAATAATTGAAAATGCTTCCGAAAATCATGGTAGAGTTTGCTGGAGGCTATGTATTCATACTCGTGATGGGTGGTCCTCTGGCATGGGTCGTGGGAACCCTCGGGGTTGCGTTGTTAATGCTCGCTATCTGGAGCGCAGTCACGAAATTCACAGATTTACTGCTCACACGTTTGATGCGCTAGCTAGGGCCTGTGGACATTCAGGATTCCCATCGGGTTTGATTTCTGATTCAAACTTTCCAAACGGAGGTTTGAATGAACGAGCAGCGCTTTGTGGTGACGGATGATGTATGGCAGCGACTTGAGCCGCATTTGCGTGGAAAGGCCAGCGATGCGGGAGCCACGGCAAGAGACAATCGGCTGTTTCTTGAATCAGTTTTTTGGCGCGTTCGGACCGGCTCACCATGGCGCGACCTGCCGCCAGCTTTCGGGAATTGGAACAGTCAGTTTCGGCGGTTTCGCCGCTGGGCGAAGGCGGGAGTATTCGAGGGTCTTTTCAAAGCCATGAGCGGTGACCCCGACCTCGAATATGCGCTCATCGACGGCACCATTGTTCAGGTTCACCAGAAGGCAGCTGGCGCAAAAGGGGGACTCAGGCTCAGGCCATCGGGCGCTCACGCGGCGGCCTGACGACCAAAATCGTTGCACTCGTCGATGCTCTTGGCAACTTGGTCCGCTTTCTGCTGCTGCCGGGTCATGCGCACGACATGAAAGGCGTTGCGCCGCTGATCCGGGATGTCTCCTTCGGCGCGCTAATGGCGGATAAAGCATTCGACGCGAACTGGCTTCTAGAGGAGTTGGATGAGCGTGGCGCAAGCGCCGTGATCCCACCGAAATCAAACCGAAAGCAACAGCGTGACTACGATGTCGAAGCCTACAAGTGGCGGCATCTGGTTGAAAACTACTTCGCGAAGATCAAGGAATTCAGAGGCATAGCAACACGCTATGACAAAACGGACTGTAGCTACACAGCCAGTTGGAACCTTGCCACGACCCTGATTGCGTCAAGATGATTGTCCACAGGCCCTAGTGTTCTGCCGTTGGGACGGCAGAATTTCGGTATCAGTTTACGCACTCCCAAATTTATCGCAGCTTTCCGCTACGGGTCGTGTTTTGCGCGCAATACCATTACCGGCTTGGAAGCGTATTTCGGTTACGAATTACGGTGACGGTAACCGTAACTTGTCTCCGTCATACCGGGCTTGACCCGGTATCCAGCAGACCCGGCGTCTGCCGGGTCGCAAGACTCATTCAGCTCAAGGACTTGAGCTGGCTGGATGCCGCATCAGGTGCGGCATGACGGTGGAGAGATCATTGCTAAAATCCGCGGGCGGTATCTGCGCCGTGCCGGGATGCCAGAGCGGAATCCATGCTACCCCCTGCTCCGCCCCAACTCCCCCACCAGATAATCCGCGAAAATCCCGACATGCGGCCCGCAAGCGGCCTTGTGGTAGTGCACGCTCATGGCGATCTCGGGAAGCGGCGGGAAGCCGGGCTGGCCGTCGAGGATGCGCAAGCTTTCGGGGAGGATCGAGGCTTCCATCACCGAGACGGCCGAGCCATTGAGCACGGTCTGCTCGATCAGGTCGACGCTGCGGGTCGAGCAGGCGATGCGCCAGGGCCGTTCGATCTGTTCGAGTGCCTTGAGCCCCGCCTGCCGCACCGCGCAGCCATTCGGAAACAGCGCCAGCTTCAGCCGCTGTTCGGGATCGTCGAGATAGTCGGGCGCCGCCACCCAGTGCAGCGGCTCGTAGCGCGCGATCCGGCCCTTGACCTGGTCCGGGCTGTGGGTGGCGAGCAGGATGTCGATCTCGCCCCGCTCGAGCATCGGCAACAGGCCAGCGTCAGCATCATGGCACACATCGATATTCAGAAAAAATCATCATAAGAGGCAAATTATTTCGATTTGTTGAATGTAGGGCGATGCGTAAGGTTTTCCCATCGCAACAGCCAGAGCAGGAGAGAGCCATGCTGAACGTGTTTGCGAATGCCATGATGGTCGCCACCCGGATCACGCCTCAGGTCTCGGGCCCCGCGCGCGACAAGTGGTTGAGCCCCGCCGTCCGGCGCCAGCAATCGCGCAATGCGATTGCCGCGGCGCTGGGCCCGACGCCGGACCGGAACCGCGTCTGAGCCGGTTGCGCGCGGGGCGGGTGCCGCTTTGCTCCGCCCGGGAACGCGCCTCCACTCACATCTCCGGCACCGTAAAGCCCCGAAACGGTGCCGGCCCCACCCGTAAACAGTTTCTTAACAGGTTCAGCAGCATTTTACGGGTTCCGGTCAATGAGTGATTCGGAAGTTTTGGGACTTGTCAAAGAGGGGCTTCATGAGGAAGAAACTTTGCACCCGCGCCTTGGCCGACCGGGCCGGCGCCACCTCCATCGAATATGGTCTGATCGCAGCAGTGCTGTCGCTGGCGCTCTTCAGCGGTGTCGGCGTCATCGGCCAGAGCCTGTCCACCAGCTTTGAAAGAGTTGCCGCCAACCTCGAGGACAGCCTTGAGCCCGGCACCGGCATGGCAACCGCCTCCATCGCCTCCGGTCCGGAATTGCTTGCGGTCGATGTTGTGGGTTCGGTTCCCGATTGAGAGCAAGCAGCGCCGTCCTGGTGCCTGCACTGCGAAATTTCATGTTCCCGGCGGGTCTCTTCACAACTATAGACCTGTGTCATGATGATGGTGTTCCGCGATCTCGAGATACGACGGCTTGTCGTGGCGTTGCTGTTTGCGCCGCTGCTATTGGCGTCCTTCTTCTCGGCCCACACCATGCCGCGCATTTCGGGCGACGGCATCGGGATCATAATCTGCACCGGCGAGGGGACCGCGAGCCTCGGCCTTTCGCTTGATCTTGATCGGGCCCCCGGCCCGGACCAGGGCGATCAGGGTGATACACCCGCGCACACTCCGTGCGACTGGGCGATGCAGATGCACCCCGCCGCCGTCTCCAGCGCGGTTCCCACACTTGCCGTGATACCGCTCGGCCTGTCTGAAACCCAGGCCTTCGAACGCATTCTGCTGTCTGCCGGCGGCGTTCATTCGAGCCGGTTCGCCCGCGCCCCGCCCCGTCTCTCCTGATTGACCCGATGAGCATGCATCGCTGCCGCCCCGCCTGACCGGCCGGGGCCGTTTGCGCACGCATTTGAGCACAACAATCACATCACAGGAGAGACTGATGGTCTCGATCGATACCCAAATCGCATCCGGGCAGGCGGACACGCCGGTGCGCCCCAACAAACTCTATCTCGCCGCCTGGCGCTGGCATTTCTATGCCGGGCTCTATGTCATTCCATTCTTCATCATGCTCGCCATCACCGGCATGGGCATGACCTGGATCGCCCATATTGACGGCCGTGACGGCGAACGCACGGCGGTCGTGGCGCAGCAGGCCGCGCTGCCGGTGTCAGCACAGGCGCAGGCAGCCGTTGCGGCGGTGCCGGGCGGCACGCTCAAGCAATATGTCGCCCCGCGCAGCGAGGATCTCGCCGCCATCTTCCGCGTCGATCTCGACGGCGTGGCGACCATGGTCGTCATCGATCCCTACACGGCGAAGGTGCTCGACATGTTCCCGCGCCGCAGCGGCTGGTATGATTTCTTCGACAACATGCACAGCGATCTGGTGCTCGGCGTCACCGGCGACCGGATGATCGAGACCGCCGCCTCGCTCGGCATGGTGCTGATTGCCTCGGGCCTCTACATGTGGTGGCCGCGCGGGCTGGGCTGGCGCGCCACCCTGATCCCGCAGCTCGGGCGCGGCGGGCGCGCCATGTGGCGCTCGGCGCACGGCGTGATCGGCATCTGGATCTCGCTGTTTCTGGTCTTCTTCCTGGTCTCCGGTCTCTCCTGGGCCGGTGTCTGGGGCGAAAAGATGGTCCAGGCCTGGAGCCAGTTCCCGGCGGAGAAATGGGACAATGTGCCCTTGTCGGATGACACCCATGCCTCGATGAACCACGGCCCCAAGGAGGTGCCCTGGGCGCTTGAACTCACCCCGATGCCCGCCTCGGGCAGCGATGCCGGTGAGCCTGCGCTTGAACCCGGAACCACGGTCAGCATCGACAGCATGGACGCGCTCGCCCGCCGGATCGGCTTTGACGGGCGCTACCAGATGAATGTGCCGGCATCGCCAACCGGCGTCTACACCTTCAGCCGCGATTCCATGAGCACCGATTCCACCGATCCGACCTCGGACCGCACCGTCCACGTCGACCGCCACACCGGCAACATTCTCGCCGATGTGCGCTATGAGAACTACTCGCTTGCCGGCAAGGCGATGGCGGTGGGAATTGCGTTGCACATGGGAACCATGGGCCTGTGGAGCGTTCTGGCCAACACGCTGGTCTGTCTCTCGGTGCTGTTTCTGTGTGTCAGCAGCATCGCCATGTGGTGGAAGCGGCGTCCGGCGGGAAGCCTGCGGCTGGCCGCCCCGCCGCTGCCCCGCGACATGCCGCTGTGGCAGGGCGCCATGCTGGTCGCACTCGCCGTCTCGCTGGCCTTCCCGATGGCAGGGATCACGCTGCTCGCAGTCCTGGCACTGGATGTCCTGATCCTTCAGCGCATCCCGGCATTGAAACGCGCGCTGTCCTGATCGGCCGGAACAACCGGGCAGGCCGCACCCGAATAGGCGCGGCCAGTCCGGTTTCAGGTTTCCTTAGAACTTGCCCGTTAGGCTTTGGGACAAGAAAACGGCAAGCGGCACGGTGTCTGGATCCATGCGCATCGAGAAAATCTTTGAAATTCGGACCATGCGTCAGGTCTACAAGCTGGCGGCCATCACCACCGGCTTTGCGGTGATGATCCCGGTTCTCACCTTCGCCATTCCCTTTGTGTTTTTCGGCTGGCCCTACCTCGGCGTCTTCGCAATCGCCTTTTTCCCGGCGGTGCTGATTCCGCTGCTGATCACGCCTCCCATCGCGATTTTGATCCTCAACCTGTTTCGGGTTCAGGCCCTGACCATCGACAAGGTTGATCAATACATCCGCTACGATACGCTCACAGGCGTGCTGACGCGCGCTTACCTGCTTGGCAAGACAAGGGACGCTCTGCCCTCAGGTGGGGCATTTATGATGATCGATGCCGACCACTTCAAGAAGATAAACGACACCCACGGCCATGATGTTGGCGATGAAGCGCTCAGGAAAATGGCCGAAATCCTGCGAAAAGGGGTTTGCGGAGAGGCCCTGATCGGACGCTTGGGCGGCGAGGAATTCGGTGTTTTTCTCCCCGGAGCAACAGAAAGCGAAGCCGCGGCGGCCGCCAACCGTCTTTGCGATCTGGTGCGGGAAGAGGGCAGGGTGATTGGCGGCAATGACATTGCTCTTACGGTGAGCATAGGCTGCGCTGTCCACCGCGACGGCAATAGCCTTGAGAGCACGGTCAAGCTTGCCGATGAGGCGCTCTATCAGGCCAAGCGCAGCGGCCGGGATCGCTATTTTGTCGCCAACGCGACCAAACCCATGCCCGCACTTGCGCTCAAGGGCAGGATCACCGGTTGATCCTGCGTCCTTGCTGCATCGCGCCCTGTCTGGCGTGATTGGTCAGCCCGCCAGAGCCATCACTCCATGCGCCAATAGCCCGATCAGCAGCACCAGTTGAGCCAGAAATGAAAGGGAAAAACCGCTGGCGCGCTGCCAGCCGGGCGCGTCTTCCTGAATGAAATGCCAGGCATGCAGGCCACGGCCGATGGTGAAGGCGGCGCCCAGCACATGGGCTGCCAGCACCGGCATGCCCAGAAGCGCGCCGGTCAGTATCAGCACGAAGAACATTGGCATGTTCTCCACCGCATTGGCGTGGCCACGCATGATCCGGACGAGGTGCTCCACCCCGCCATCACCGATCGAGACCTTGTGCTTGCCGCGCAACCGCCCGGTTTCGATCGAGATCCAGATCAGGATCGCCATGTTGAGTGCCGCGTAGATCCCGACGGCGGCCAGCGCCGCTGTGAAAGTCTGCATGATGTGTCTCCAAGTTTAGGGGCGCTTGATGCGATGTTAGAAGCTATTAACCTGCCGGTGCCGCAGGCAAGCAGGATTGGGTCACAGACCAGCGGTATAGCTTTTTGTGCGCAGGAACCAGTCGGCGGGCGGCATTTGTCAGCGGTGTTCTTCCTCGCTGGCTGCGATCAGGCGCCGGTTGAAATGGCTCACCGCCTTGACCTGCTCGGCCCAGCCGATGATCCGGCCATCCTCATCGCTGCCCTCGGCCACCACTGGCAATCGGGTATGACCTCCGGCATCGAAGGCACGCAATGCGGTTTCCAGTGTGTCGGTCAGTTTCAGTGCCGTCGTGCCCGCCTCGGGATCGAAATAGGCGGTCTCCGCGCCGTCCTCCGGCAGGGTCATGAAATCCATCACCCGGACATTTCTCAGCACAGTCCGGTGCGGCCCGTCCTGGACGAAAAGCCCGCGCATTTCCAACTGCCACTGGAAATAGGAATGCCCGTGCAGCGCCTGGGTGATGCCGTGCGCAATGGCCACCGTCAGCAGCAGCGCGATCGACAAGGCGTAGCCACCGGTCAGCTCGAACACGATCACCGTGGTCGAGATCGGCGCGCCCAGAACCGCGCCCGCCACCGCGCCCATGCCGAGGATGGAATAGAGCGCTTCGCTTGATGCGAGATCGGGAAACACGCCCGCTGCAATCAGCCCGAATGCCCCACCGGTCATGGCGCCGAGATAGAGCGAGGGCGAAAAGATGCCGCCGCCGAAGCGCGCGGCCAGCGTGATGGCGGTCGCCAGCGTCTTCATCACGATCAGGGTCAGCATCAGGACCAGCGGCAATTGCCCCCAAAGCGCCAGATCCGTGGTCTCGTAGCCGACACCGAGAATGTGCGGAAAGGCAATGCCCATCAGCCCGACCATCACCCCGCCGATGATCGGCAGGGCCCAGACCGGGACCGGCGAGCGCCGGGCAACATAGTCGGCGGCAAACAGCGCGAACTGAAATGCCACCGCCACCAGGGCACAGACCACGCCGAGCAGTGCAAAGGCGGGAAACTCGAAATAGGAGGTGATCTGGTATTCGGGCACGATGAAGGCGGCGGCATCGCCAAACCAGGCTCGCGACAGGATTGCGCCGGCGGCGGACGAGATCACGATCGGCACGAAGGCGCGCATGGCGTAATGCCCGAGGATCACCTCATGGGCAAACAGCACCCCGGCAATGGGGGCGTTGAAGCTTGCCGAAATCGCCGAGGCAACGCCTGCGGCCAGCAATGTACGGCGCGACCAGTCGGGCAGCGACAGGCGTTGCCCCATCGCGCTCGCCAGCGTCGCGCCCAGATGGATCACCGGGCCTTCGCGGCCCGCACTGGCCCCTGCACCGAGCGAGAACGCCGTGGCAAACGCGCTGATGATGCCTTCGCGCAACGACAGCCGCCGTCCGGCCAGCGCCCGCGCCTCGATCACATCGGCCACGCCGCCGGTACGCCGCGAGGGCAGGAATTTCCAGATGATCACACCGACCACCACGCCGCCGATCAAGGGTCCGGCGAGGATCATGTACCAGGGAGTGTTCCGGGCCGCGGAGAAAACCTGTTCCGAGCTGTCGCCAAGCCAATAGAGCTGCACCACCCCGATCAGCCATCGAAACGCGATCGCCGCCAGCGCAACCGACAGCCCGATCAGCAGCGACAACGCCCAGATCATCGGCTGCCTGTTCTCGAGATAGGCGCGGATGTTGGGGGTGACCCATTGCTTTATGCGTGCTGGCGTGGCGCGGAGGATGTCGAGCATGTCCTATGCGGAACCACGCGAATCTTTGCGCACGATCTGCACCGAACGGCCGGCCCGTTCCGGCCGCGGCAGACTGGCGTGCGCTTCGGCCATCTCCGAGACCTTGGCGAAAATGTCTTGAGGCATTTCGGCCGCGCGCGGCCCGCTCATGTCGACATGCAGCAGCAGCGTTTCGGACGTCGCAGAAACCCAGCCCTCGACATGACGGATTTCCTGATAGAAATGCAGTCGCTTGGCGTCGTGATCGAGAAGCTGCACCGAGGTATTGACCTGTGCATCGGGCTTGAGCTCGCGCAGGTAGCACACATGTGCTTCCGCCGTGAAAAAGCTCATATTGCGTGATTTGAGATAGTCCGGCCCGCTGCCAATCAGCGCAAATGCATGGTCGACAGCCTTGTCGAACAGCACATTGTAGTAGGCCATGTTGAGATGGCCGTTGTAATCGAGCCAGGCCGGGTCCAGTCCGCGCGTGGGCGCGATCACCGGAGCGTCGAATGACATGCTCTCTCCCTTACTATTCCATGCGCAAGACCAGCTTGGGCTGGACAAGTGCGCCGCAGTTTGCACATTACCTGAACACACTTGTGCGGCAAGCACTTGGCTACGAAAGCGGTAAACGCTGCAGATGTATTATGGGAGCAGATTTGATGGGTTTGAGCAATGTCGAGGCCGGTTTCCGCAACGAGGCGGGGATCGAAACCGTCATCGGTGTGTTGCGGCAACGGCTCGGGGACCGGCTGCAGACCGGTGAGGCGTTGCGCGCCCAGCATGCTCACACCACCACCTATATCCCCGGACAGTCGCCCGATGCGGTGGTTTTTCCCGAATCAGCCGATGACGTGAAAATGATCGTGCGCGCCTGCGCCGATCATCAGGTCCCGGTCATTCCCTTTGGCGCCGGCTCGTCGCTTGAAGGCCAGGTCAATGCGCCCCATGGCGGGATCTCCATCGACATGGCCCGCATGAACCGGGTGCTTCAGGTCAATGCCGAGGATCTCGACTGCACGGTCGAGCCGGGTGTGACCCGCGAGCAGCTCAATTCCGATCTGCGCGACACCGGACTGTTCTTCCCGATCGATCCCGGCGCCAACGCCTCGATCGGCGGCATGACTGCGACGCGCGCTTCAGGCACCAACGCGGTGCGCTACGGTACCATGCGCGACAATGTGATAGCCGTGACGGCGGTGACGGCATCGGGCGAAGAAATCCGCACCGCCCGCCGTGCCCGCAAATCCTCTGCCGGATACGATCTCACCCGGCTGTTTGTCGGTTCTGAAGGCACGCTCGGCGTGCTCACCTCGGTCACGCTCAGGCTGCAGGGCATCCCCCAGGCGATCTCCGGCGGTGTCTGCCCGTTCCCAACTGTCGAAGCTGCCTGCAATGCTGTCATCATGACCATCCAGATGGGCATTCCCGTTGCCCGGATCGAACTTCTGGATGCGCTACAGATGAAGGCCTGCAATGCTTACTCCGGCTTGTCCTACCCGGAAGGCCCGACGCTGTTTTTGGAGTTTCACGGCACCGATGCCGGGGTTGCCGAACAGGCGGAACTGTTCGCCGAGATTGCCGCGGATTGCGGCGGCGGTGAGTTCCAGTGGACCAAGGAAGCTGAACGGCGCACTGAACTGTGGAAGGCCCGCCACAATGCCTATTGGGCGGCACTGCAACTGCGCCCGGGCGCCAAGGGTATCTCAACCGATGTCTGCGTGCCGATCTCGCGGCTTGCCGAATGCGTGACCGAGACCCAGGAGGACATAGCGTCCACCGGATTGATCGCGCCGATTGTCGGCCATGCAGGAGATGGCAATTTCCATGTTCTGGTGCTCATGGACACCGAAAATCCGGCCGAGATTGCAGCCGCCGAGGCCTTTGTCGGGCGGCTCAACGCCCGCGCGCTGGCCATGGACGGCACCTGCACTGGCGAGCACGGAATAGGGCAGGGCAAGCGGCCGTATCTGTCTCTGGAAATGGGCGAGGGTGTCAGCGTCATGCGGCAGATCAAGCAGGCGCTGGACCCCAAAAACATCATGAATCCGGGCAAGGTGTTTTCGTTCGACCCGTAAGCGCCTGCCGCCCGGTCCAGTCACGGCGGCCGTCAAGGTTCGCAATCGTCGGAACCGCCAGATTGGCCGGGGCCGGTCAAAGGAGGAATGAAAGCTGGTCCGCGTCTTTGTCACCGTTGGCGGCCTGTTGGTGCTGGCGCTGTTTTCAGCGCTCATCGCCCCGTATTTCATTGACTGGACGAGCTACCGCACGGCTTTTGAGGCCGAGGCGAGCCGCATTGTCGGCCAGCAGGTCAAGGTTCGCGGTGAGGCCGATGCGCGGCTGCTGCCCTTTCCCTCTGTCACCTTTTCCGATGTTGTCGTAGGCGATGACGGCGAACCGGCAATGACCATCAGCCGGTTTTCAATGGACGCTGAGCTGGCACCCTTTTTGAGCGGTGAGGTGCGTATCATCGATATGCGCGTCGAAAATCCAGATGTGGCGGTGCGCATTCTCGAAGATGGAAGCCTTGACTGGGCGCTCAAGCGCAAGCCGACGACACCGGGCGATACGGTGGTGCTTGAAAATGTCACCGTCAACAATGCGAACATCACAATCGTGGACGAGCAGAACGGCCGCACCCACCAGATCCGCGACATCAACGCTCGGGTCAAGGCTGGCTCGCTGTCAGGCCCCTGGGTGATTGAAGCCGAGGGCGCGATCGCCGGTCAGCGTGGAGGCGTCTCGATCTCCACCGGTCTTGCCCGCGATGACGGCTCAATCCGGATGCGGATGCGGGTCGCGCCCGATCAGTGGCCTGTGTTTCTGGAAACCGAAGGCGAAGCCCGGATCGCCGACAGCAAGCCGCTGTATGACGGGTTGTTCAATTTTTCCGCCTTTCCCGATGACAATGGCGCCGGCACCAGTCCAGTCCGGCCGCTGATTGTTGCCAAGGGGGATTTCGCGGCCACCAATGAACGTCTGTCGATTGAGGAATGGCGCGCTGAAATTGGTCTGTCCGATGATCCCTATATCGTGACCGGGCAGGCCACAATCGACACCGGCCCGAACCCTGATTTCTTGCTCATCGCCGATGGCCAGCAGATCAACATGGACCGGCTTGGAGCCGATCAGGCTCAAGGCGACACACAGTCTGCCGCCGCGGATGCCACGGTCGCCCCGGTGTCGCTTGCGGAGCGGTTCGCCGTCTTCAACGCGCTGATTGACCGCTTGCCGCCGCCACCCCTGCCGGGCCGGATTTCGCTCAATCTGCCGGCGATCGTTGCGGGCGGCACCACGCTGCGCGAGATCCAGCTGCAGGCCCGTCCCGACGGCGCTGCCTGGCTGATCGACAGTTTCTCCGCAAATCTTCCCGGCCGCACCGTGGTCGAGGCGCGTGGCCGGCTTGCTTCCGGCGCCGATGCGAATTTCAACGGATCGCTCACCGTGGCTTCCAACCAGCCCTCGGGACTGGCCAACTGGCTGGTGGGAGAGGTCGATCCGGTCATCCGGCGTCTGGGTGCGGCAGGCTTTTCTGCAAATGTCAGCCTTTCGGCAGCCCTGCAGCGCTTTGAAGCGCTGGAGGTCGCCATCGGGCCGGCGCTGCTCAAGGGCCGCCTCGAGCAGCAATTGCCGGCCAATGGCCGTCCGTCGCTCTCTCTCGAGCTCTCCGGCGACACCTTCGATGTCGAAGCTGCACGCGCGCTCGCGGTTCTGGCTGGCGGTGGAGAGGATCAGGGCGGGCTCTTGACCAACTACAATGTTGCCGCCCGGATCAACGCCGATACTTTGACCTTGGGTGCCTACAGCGCCTCCGGTGTGGAGACGTCGCTCATCTGGCGCGATGGTGAACTGACCCTGGACCGGGTGACGTTCGAAGACCTGGCGGGGGCTGCCGGATCTTTTTCAGCCACGCTGACCGGCATCGACGAAACACCCACCGGTGTGATCGAGGGGCAGATCAATGCGGCCAGCGCAGACGGGCTGTTCCGGCTGGCCGACCGGCTTACTGGCGGCCATTCACTGGTGCGCCGGCTCGGCGCCAACAGCTATGCCTTTGACGCGCTCGACGCCAATATCAAGCTCGAGTTCGACCCAGGCGCGGGAACTGCCTTGCGTGTGGATGGCACGGCCGGTGGCGGCGGCATTGCAGTCACCGCCACCGGTTCCGGCCTGATTCCGGGTGGCGCCGGGCCGCGTGCGATCACGCTCAGGCTGGACAATCCCGAACTCTACAGGGTGCTTGAGCAGGCCGGTTTCGCGGTGCTGCCGCTGGAAGGTGAGGGGCCTGCCCAACTGACCATGAATGCCAGCGCCGAGTCGGGCGACGGCGACCTCAGGATTGACGCTGCCCTTGCGTCCCCGGGGGTTTCGCTGACGCTGGATGGCAATGGTGCCATTTCCGCGGACGGCCTGGCGACCGGGCTGTTTGACGTGGGTCTTGAGGCTCAGGACATCGAACCATTCGCCATCCTGTTCTCGCTGCCGCTGCCCCAGGCCGGCGCTGGTTCGGATATGTCGATGACCGCAAGCCTCGGGCTCGATGGTACCACCGTGGTGCTGTCCGGACTTGAGGGTACGGTGGCGGGCAACACATTTTCCGGGCTGCTCAGTTTCAACCGCGGATCAGACCCGCTTTCGGGCGATGGGCGCCTCAAGGTCGATCAGGCCGGTCTCGACTGGCTCGGCGAACTTGCCCTGGGCCCGTCGCTCGGTGCCGAATCTGGCGGTTCCGATGGGGCTGCCTGGAGTTCGGTGCCGTTCCTGCCGCCGTCGGCCACGATGCCGGAGATGCGCATAGCGCTTCAGGCTGGCCGTATCGACCTGGGGCGTGCTGGCATTGCCACGGATTTCAGCGCGGAGCTGAACACCGGGAATGGCGCCGTCGCGCTGCTGGGTGTTGATGGCCGTTGGTTCGGCGGGCGTCTGGGTGGTGACATGACGCTGACCAATTCAGACGGCACTGCGTTTCTGCTGGGCCGGGTCCGGGTCAGTGGGGCCGATCTTTCCGCGCTGGACCGGGCAATTCACGGCAAGGCGGCACTGGGCGGAACGTTCGATGCGGACGTCAGCCTCGAAGGCACCGGCAGCTCGATCCGTGATCTGGTCGCCTCGCTTGCGGGCGGTGGTGAGTTTGTGATCAGCGATCTCGTTGTCGAAGGCATCGATCCGGGGGCATTCCCGCGCATAACGGGAGCTGCGGACCGGGAAGGGTTCGAGATCGACACCAGCACGGTCAGCACCATGGTCGCGGGTTTCATGACCGGTGGAGAGGTCCGTGCCGAAACACTCAAATTGCCCTTTACTCTGACCGGCGGTGTGATGCGCTTTTCCAATACCGAATTCACCGATGGCGACGCCACGCTCTCTGGTGATGCGCGTGTGGATCTGCTTGGTCTGCGTCTGCAATCGGACTGGCGCCTGGCCTTTGAGCCGGGTGTTGAGGCGATTGCCGGCGGCGATCCGTCCGTAGTGCTGGGCGTCAACGGGTTGCTGGTTGATCCCGCGCTCTCAATCGATGCGGCGCAAATGAGCACCTATCTTTCGATGCGCGCCTTTGAGCGGGAGCGCCGTGAGGTCGAGTTGCTGCAGGCGGGGGTCGTCGAAAAGCAGCGCCTGCGCCGCGAAGTTGCGCTGTTGAATGAACGCCAGGCGCAGCGTTTGGCCGCCGAAGAAGCGGCGCGGCTTGCCGCTGAGGAGGCCGAACGGCTTGCTGCGGAGGAAGCCGCGCGGCTGGCCGCCGAGGTGTCGGAAATGCTCGCGGCGGAAGAAGCCCGCAGGGCCAGCGAAGCCGCTGCGGCGGCTGAAGAGGCAGCGATCCGGGCCGCGGAAGAAGCCGCAATCGAAGGGACTCAAGAGGAGAGCGGTGATCCGCCTTTGATCGAACGCCGGCCTTTGCCCGCCCCCTCAGCCGGAGCCGCGCCTGACCCCTTGCCCGAGCCGCCGTCCGCGCTCGCCAATGAGCCGGCTCCAAGCAGCTTGCCGCAACTGCGCTTTGAAAACCTGCCCGGTGTTGGCGATCCGATCCGCAGCCTGATCGCGCCGGACGGCTGATTTCCCGTTTTCAGCCGGGTGCGCTTTTGGTTTCAGCATCTGCCTGACTGCATGCCCGCTCAGCCGTTGCTGCTCTTGCGATCATTTGCCGAGGCGAGCGCCCAATCAAGCACAGCCACACGGATAGCCGAGGACAGATTGCCGGGGGTCTCCTGGGCGCTGTCGATTTCGGCAATCAACGCGGCAACGGCAAGGCCGCGCTCATCGGCCATCTGCCGGAGCGCCGCCATGAAGGCGTTTTCTAGGGTGATGCTGGTGCGGTGGCCGCGAATGCTCACCGAGTGCTTGCGCATGGTTGCCGGTTTGTCTGCCGGGCGCATCATTCAGCGTTTCGGGGTGTCAGGCTCGCGGCGCGAAGCGTCATGGTCGCGTGCGGCCTTGTCGTTCTTGGCCCGTGCCAGATCGCGCTCGGCCTTGGTGCGGCCATGCTCGAAGCGGTTGCGTTCGGCTGTGGCTTCCTTGGTTGCGCGGTCGCGGTGTTTGCGCGCCATCCTGAGATTGACCACATCACCGCTCATGCCGCGTGACCGTCAGTTTTTCTTGCGGAAGGAGTCGAGCGACACCACGTCGGCGCCGGGCTTCTTGTCGCCGTCCTCGCCTTCGTCGCCAGTCTCTGCATCCTCACCGGTGGCCGCGTCATCCTTGGCGGACGGCTCGACCAGCCGCTCGATGGTGCTCGCCAGTTCGTTGCGCTCGTCACCATCCTGGTCGCCGCCATCATTGGCTGCGTCTTCAAGAACGGTGTCGAACTCAAGCTCGAAATTGACCGAAGGGTCATAAAAACCGCGAATGGCGGAAAACGGCACCACAAGTTTTTCCGGCTTGTCGGAAAAAGACAGGCCGATTTCGAATTGCGATTCGCTGATTTTCAGATCCCAGAACTGGTGCTGAACGACAATCGTCATCTGCTCCGGATAACGCTCCTTGAGCTGGGTCGAAATCCGTACGCCGGGCGCTTCGGTCAGAAACGTGATGAAGAAATGATGGTCGCCGGGCAGGTAACCGGTCGCCGCGACCTCGGACAGAACCTTGCGGATAACGCCGCGCAGTGCGTCCTGGGCAAGAATGTCGTATCGGATATGGTCTTGCGGCATCAGCGCTTTCTTTCCTGTAACATTGCCCGCGCGGGGCGTCTGTCTGTTCAAAGGCCGAAGTTCCGGTTCCGGCCATCAATCCTGTAAGGCAACCCCTGCCGGAGCCTGCGAGTCAACCTGATCCTTTATAAGCGCAAACAGGGCGTTCCGGAAAGCCGCGCACATGAAGATCGGTATGCACCAACAAAAAGGAAGTGGAGGTTTCTGTTGCCAGGTACCTCCGAACCCCGCCTAGAAGTGCGACCCTCTAGGACTTAATTTGAAGTGTCACACCGCCATTAGGCAGCGAGACGAGCTTCCGCATAGTTGTCGTTTGCAACTAAAAGTTTAGCCCGATAACGGTGGTACAATGCCGAACAAAAAGTCGCTCTTTACACCCTCGTCGATCCTGTTTCGCCCCCATCATCATCCGGCCGCTGGCCGCTTGGCGTGATCGCCGGATCATGGTGGAGGCGCCGGGTACCGCCCCCGGGTCCGAATGGTTTATTGCAACGCTCATTTATTGTCATAGCTGCTTGCGCAGCACCTCCTATATAGGTGCACGCAAACCTTTTGAAAAGGTCCGCTGCACGTGCAGCGCTATTGACACCGGCAATGCGCATGCCAAACATGCGGATATTGTATTTTAGCAGGAAAGCAGCGTTGAGCGCGCCGGCTTTCAAAAAAGGGGAAGAGACATGACCGACTACGCAGCCGATGTGAAGAAATATGATGCCGGCGCATCCGACGAAACCATCGGCAAGATTGTCAAGCATCTCGGTATTGCGCTGAGAAGCCGCGACGCTTCCATGGTTGCCTGTTCAGACCCGTCAGAACTGGCGCGCGTTTCTGAAAAATGGTGCGGCAAGAAACTTGGTGTCACTGGCGCTGCCGCCGATGACGCCGTTGCCAAGGTCTGCGAGATGATGAAGGCCGACAATTCCAAGGCCCGAGTTACCTTCTACTACCTGGTTGCCAAGGAACTGGGCAAGCTCGGCGACCTCTAGTCGTTGAACACCTGATCAAGCCCCGCTCCGGTTTGAAACGCCGGGGCGGGGCTTTTGCATTCGGCACCGAAATCGGCCGGATGTCCGAATGGCTGTTTCAACAGGCCTGAGCGCCTTCGACCGCTAGCCAAACCGTGGAACATCAAGGGTTGCCGGTTCCCGTGCGCCGACAGGTGCTCTAACAATGATGTTTGGCGAATCATCAAGCGGTACCCATGCAGCAATATCACGACCTTCTGCGCCTGGTTCTCGACCAGGGCTTTGACCGGGATGACCGGACCGGCACTGGAACCTTAAGCGTGTTCGGTCACCAGATGCGGTTTGACCTCGCAGCGGGATTCCCCGCGCTGACAACGAAGAAGCTACATCTTCGCTCGATCATCCATGAGCTTCTGTGGTTCCTGAAGGGCGACACCAACATCGCCTATCTCAAGGCCAATGGCATCTCGATCTGGGATGAGTGGGCCGATGAGAATGGCGATCTGGGCCCGGTCTATGGGGCGCAGTGGCGCTCCTGGCCGGCGCCGGATGGCACCACGATAGACCAAATCGCAAATGTTGTGCGCCAGATCGAGACCAATCCGTCCTCGCGCCGGCATATCGTTTCCGCCTGGAACCCGGCCGAGGTCGACGAGATGGCGCTGCCGCCCTGCCATTGCCTGTTCCAGTTCTATGTCGCCGACGGCAAGCTCTCCTGCCAACTCTACCAGCGCTCGGCCGACATCTTCCTGGGCGTGCCCTTCAACATCGCGTCTTATGCACTTCTGACCATGATGGTGGCGCAGGTCACAGGCCTCAAACCGGGTGATTTTGTCCACACTCTGGGGGACGCGCATCTCTATAAGAACCACTTCGATCAGGCGCATCTCCAGCTCTCACGGGAGTCCCGGACCTTGCCGGTGATGCGCATCAATCCCGAAATCACCGATCTCTTCGCCTTCACCTACGACGATTTCAAACTCGAGGGCTACGACCCGCATCCGGCAATTTCCGCGCCGATTGCGGTGTGACCGTGGAGTTGCACGAGATCCAGCAGGAGGTGGAAGCCGTTTCACGGATCTACGCAAAAAACTGCAATGTGCGCCGCGACGACGACTGGTACTTTCTCAAGATGCAGGAAGAGACCGGGGAACTGCTTCAGGCATGGCTCCGTTTGACCGGGCGCGGGCGTCAGAAGGGTGACCCCGAAGCTCAAATCCGGCAGCAGCTTGAGGATGAACTCGCAGACTGCATGGCCCAGGTCTTTTTGATCGCCGAGCGCTTTGACATCGACGTGGAGAAGGCCATTGGGCGGAAGTGGTTCAAGTATCTGCCCGAGCGCAAGCATGCCGGAAATGCCGATGAATAGACCGAAGATCCAGATTGTTGTGGCCCGTGCCGAAAATGGCGTCATCGGCCGCGATGGCGACATGCCTTGGCGGCTGCCATCCGATCTCAAGCACTTCAAGGCAGCGACCCTCGACGCACCGGTGATCATGGGCCGAAAGACCTTTCAGTCGATTGGCCGTCCGCTGCCGGGGCGCGCCAATATCGTCGTCTCACGTTCAGGTTTTGAGGCTGAAGGGGTCGAGGTGTTCGCAACCCTTGAAGCCGCGATTGCCCGGGCATGCGACATTGTCGCGCAGACAGGCGCTCAAAAGATTTCGGTGATCGGCGGAGGCGAGATATACCGCCAGGCAATGGAGGTCGCCGACGAGCTGCTGATCACCGAGGTTCAGGCTGATATCGACGGCGACACCGTGTTTCCGGCACCCGATTCGCGGGTCTGGGAGCAGGTCAGCCTTTCCGGCCCGGTGCGCGCGGAAAAGGACAGCCATTCTGTCCGTTTCGGGAATTGGCAGCGCCGGAAGCGATAAATCGACCGGATTAGTCCCTAATCGACCGGCGAACACAGCTTGTCGCGTTGAAAGCGGTCCTTGCGATACCTATAACGTCATCAACGTGCATCGCCGGGGTTGTTTCCCGGAAATGCCATAACACGTTTGGAAAGAGGTCTTAATGCCCTGGAGTAATCAGAATGGAGGCGGCGGCGGCCCTTGGGGTGGCGGCGGCAATGGAGGCGGAAACGATCAGGGACCATGGGGCAAGGGTCCACAACCCCCACGGGGTGGTGGCAATCCACCGGATCTTGAGGAACTGATCCGGCGCGGTCAGGACAAGTTGCGTCAGGCGCTTCCGGGCGGCGGTGGCGGTCCGGGTGCCGGCGGCGGCAAGATGATCGCCGTTGTCGTGGCTCTTGGTCTGGTCGGACTTTGGCTGACCCAGTCGGTCTACACCGTCCAGCCGGATGAACGCGGCGTCGAGCTGCGTTTCGGCAAGCCCAAGGAAGAAGTCTCGCAGCCGGGTCTGCACATGATCCTGTGGCCGTTCGAGACCGTTGAATTCGCAACCATCGTTGAGCGCGAAATGAGCACCGGCGGTTCGTCCCGCACAGGCTCGAGTGACGGTCTGATGCTGTCAGGCGACCAGAACATCGTCGATGTCGAGTTCAAGCTGCTCTATGCGGTCTCCGACCCCAAGTCGTTCCTGTTCAATCTGGCTCAGCCGGAAGATACTCTTCGCCAGGTTGCGGAAAGCGCCATGCGTGAGGTTGTGGGCCGCAGGCCGGCTCAGGACATTTTCCGTGACAATCGTGAAGTGATTGCAGCTGAGGTCCAGACCATCATCCAGACCGTGATGGACAGTTTCCCATCGGGCATCCTGGTCAATCAGGTGTCGATCGAAGACGCGGCACCTCCGCGTGAAGTGGCCGACGCCTTCGACGAGGTGCAGCGCGCCGAGCAGGACGAAGACCGCTTCGTCGAGGAGGGCAATCAGTACGCCAACCAGAAGCTCGGTCAGGCACGAGGCGAGGCTGCTCAGCTTCGCGAAGAGGCTTCCGCCTACAAGGACCGCGTCGTCAATGAGGCGACCGGTGAAGCCGGCCGTTTCCTCTCGGTCTACGAAGAATACGCCAAGGCACCCGAAGTCACCCGTTCGCGTCTCTATCTCGAAACCCTCGAAGAGGTTCTCGGTGGTTCAGAGAAGGTGATCATCGAACAGGGTGGCAGTGGTTCGGGAGTGGTGCCCTACCTCCCGCTTCCCGAAGTACGCAAGAACTCGACAGGAGGCACCAACTAATGGCTAATCGTCTTCCAGTGATCCTCGGCATTCTGGCCGTTATCGCCTTCATCGTCTGGTCGTCAATTTTCGTGGTCAATGAACGCGAACAAGCGATCGTCGTCCGTTTCGGTGAAATTCAGGACGTCAAGACCGAGCCCGGTCTTTACTTCAAGCTTCCGTTTGCCTTCATCGATGCCGACACGGTTCAGTACGTTGAAGATCGTGCACTTCGCTTCGACCTCGACAACATCCGTGTGCAGGTTTCGGGCGGCAAGTTCTACGAGGTCGACGCGTTCGTGCTCTACAAGATCACTGACGCACGGACCTTCCGCCAGACGGTATCCGGCGATCTGGTCTCCGCGGAATCCAGGCTTCGTACCCGTTTGAACTCCGCTCTTCGTACTGTTTACGGTCTGCGTGGTTTTGAATCCGCGCTGTCGGAAGAGCGCACCTCGATGATGCGTGAAGTCCGCGACCAGCTTCGCCCTGAAGCCGAATCGCTCGGCCTGCGCATCGACGATGTTCGTATCCGCCGCACCGACCTCACCCAGGAAGTCTCACAGCAGACCTTCGAACGCATGAAGGCTGAACGTCTGGCGGAAGCCGAACTGATCCGCGCCCGAGGCAATGAGGCCGCACAGCGTATCCGCGCTATCGCCGACCGTCAGGTCGTCGAGATTGTCTCGGAAGCGGCCCGCGATTCGGAAATCATCCGAGGCGAGGGCGATGGTGAGCGCAACCGGATCTTTGCGGAAGCCTTCTCGCGCGATTCCGAGTTCTTCGAGTTTTACCGCTCGATGAACGCCTATTCGTACGCGCTGACCGACAACGGCACGACAATGGTGTTGTCACCGACATCGGAGTTTTTCCGCTTCTTCAACAATGCCTCGGGTGTCAGTGGGGCTGCACCGGCAGCTCCGGCTGCGCCGGGCAATTGATGTGAAAGGCCACCACGCCAGTGACCCTGCAATGTGACCATGCGGTGATGGTATCGTGAGCACATTGTTGCTGGCAATTGGATTGGTTCTTGTCGTGGAGGGGCTGGCCTATGCGCTGGCCCCTTCCTTTATCCGGCGCATGTCTGAGCAACTTCCCAAGATGGGCGATGATCAGCTGCGTGTCTTCGGCGTCGCCGCCTTGGCGATCGGCGTTGGAAGTGTGTATCTTGCGCAACTTTTGTGAGCTTTCACGAGATTGTTCCGTGCCGGGCGCTGGACCTGCCTGAACAACGCCATATCTTGAGTTAAGAATCTCGGGGTCTGCCCCCCGGGTCAGCACCGATTGACCTTTGTCCCGCAGGAACGGGGGGTCAGGAGACACCGTTTTCAAGGAGACCGCCCTGATGAGGAAATTCCGCTTCCGCCCCGTAAGAATGGCGCTGGCCGCAGCCATGATGATGGCGACACCCGCTATAACCCCGGCCTATTCCCAGAACAATGCGGGCCCGGCATCGGTGGCGGATCTGGCCGAGGGGCTGCTGGATGCGGTGGTCAATATCTCGACCTCGCAAAGCGTTGGCGGTGGCGGCGGCTCCCAACCGCGCATGCGCGCCCCCGACGGGTCTCCATTTCAGGACTTTTTTGACGAGTTCTTCAACGATCGTGAGAATCAGGGGCCGCGCAATCGCCGCGTCTCCTCGCTCGGCTCCGGCTTCGTGATCGATGCGGACGAGGGCATCATCATCACCAACAACCACGTCATCGAGGGCGCTGACGACATCGAGGTCAATTTCGCCGACGGCTCCAAGCTCAAGGCGGAACTGGTCGGCGCGGATCCGAAGACCGATCTGGCTGTGCTGAAGGTCGAGCCGGACAAGCCATTGACGGAAGTGCCGTTTGGCGATTCCGATAGAATGCGGATTGGCGACTGGGTCATGGCGATCGGCAATCCTTTTGGCCTCGGCGGCACGGTGACGGTGGGCATCATTTCCGCCCGTGGCCGTGACATCAACTCCGGGCCCTATGACAATTTCATCCAGACCGACGCGGCCATCAACCGCGGCAACTCCGGTGGTCCGCTGTTCAACATGAACGGCGAGGTCATCGGCATCAACACCGCCATTATCTCGCCCTCGGGCGGCTCGATCGGCATCGGTTTTGCCGTCCCCACCGAACTGGCGGTCAATGTCATCGACCAGCTTCGCGAATTCGGAGAAACCCGCCGTGGCTGGCTCGGCGTGCGCATCCAGCCTGTCACCGACGATATCGGCGAAAGCCTGGGAATGGATGAGGCCATGGGCGCCCTGGTCGCGGGCATTATCCGTGGTGGCCCGGTAGACGACGGCTCGATCGAGGTGGGTGATGTCATTGTCCGCTTCGACGGCAAGACAGTTGAGACCATGCGCGATCTGCCGCGTGTCGTGGCGGAAAGCCCGGTCGGCAAGGCCGTTGATGTTGTGGTGATCCGTGGCGGCGAGGAAGTCACCGTCAAGGTCACCCTCGGCCGGCTCGAGGACAGCGAGCAGGTGGCGAGCGCTGAGACCGAGGGCGGTGACAGCACGGCAGATATGCCTGCAACTCTCGAGATCCTCGGCATGACCCTGGCAGAACTTGATGATGAGGGACGTGAGGAATTCGCCATTGCCGACACTGTCGAAGGCGTTGTGATCACGGAGGTGGATCCGGACTCGGCCGCGGCTGAAAAGCGCATCGAGCCTGGTGATGTGATCGTCGAAATCGCCCAGGAAACCGTCACCACTCCCGAAGATGTGCGAACCCGCATCGAGGCGCTCAAGGAAGACGGCCGCCGCAACGCGCTGTTGATGCTCTCGGGCAAGACCGGTGAGTTGCGCTTTGTGACCGTGCGGATGGACTGATCGGTTCACCGAACCAGAGACTTGGGAAAAGGCGGCTTTCGGGTCGCCTTTTTCATGTCATCCGAGCCGGCAGTCTCAGCGGCGTGCGTCACCTGAAAAGATCTCGTAAAGCGCATGCCGCTTGAGATGCGGATGGGTGTCAGGGACACCGGGATGGTCGAAATCGAGATCAGGGCGCGCGCTCATGCCGATGCGCTGCATCACCGATATCGAACGGTGATTGTCCGTGACCGCGAAACTGACAATCCGCTCAAGTCCCAGATGTTCAAAAGCGAAGTAGCGCCAGCACCGCGCCGCCTCGGTGACGATGCCCTTGCCCCAGAACTGAGGCGCCAGACGCCACCCGATTTCGATGGTTCCATCTTCAAAAACCGGTATTCCGCTGGTGGGAACCAGGCCGCAAAAGCCCGCAACTTCGCCGGTTTGGATGATCTCAACGGCAGTAAATCCAAATCCGTTCGTCTCTGCGTTGTCTGCAAGACGATCCATAAGACCATCGGACTCCGCCCGGCTTCGACGCATCGGGAAAAACTCCATCACTTGATCATCCGAGTTTATCAGGTGAAACAGCTCGCGGTCTCGCTCTTCCCAGTTCCGCAGGATCAGACGTTCTGTTCTGAGCGGTTTCATGGCGTCACGAAATCGCTTTTCCGGTAGCCCTGCAGGTAGAGCAGCGCCGTCAGGTCGCCATGGTCGATGCGGATGTCGGCCTGTGCCGCCACCGAGGGTTTCGCATGCAGGGCCACACCCGATCCGGCCAGCTCCAGCATGCCCAGGTCATTGGCCCCGTCGCCCACGGCGATCGCGTCTGACGGATTGAGGCCAAGCTGGGCGGAAATGGCTTGCAGCGCATCGACCTTGGCCTGCTTGCCCAGAATCGGTTCGCGGACGGTGCCCGTCAGCTTGCCGTTGGCACTTTCGAGAACATTGGCGTGGTTCTCGTCAAACCCGATCATCGCCGCCACCACGGATGTGAAGGCGGTAAACCCGCCCGACACCAGCGCCGCGTGGCCGCCATTGGCGCGCATGGTGGCCACCAGTTCGCGGCCTCCCGGTGTGAGCGTGATGCGGCTGTCGATCACCTGGCCAATGACATCGACCGGCAAGCCCGCGAGCAGCGCCACCCGTTCCCTCAGTGCCGGCTCGAACGCAATCTCGCCATTCATCGCGCGTGCCGTGATCGCCGAGACCTTGTCCTTCAGTCCGACTTCGGCCGCCAGCTCGTCGATGCATTCCTGCCCGATCATGGTCGAATCCATGTCGGCGATCAGGATCTTCTTGCGCCTTGTGTCCATCTCCTGCACCGCTGCGTCCACCGGCTGATCGCCGATAGCGGCCTTCAGGGCTGCAAGCGCCGTTGCCCGGTCCGTGCCGTCCTTGAGCGCAATGTCGCAGGCCACACCACCGGCGAGCCAGTAGAGACCGGCTCCATCCACCGCATTGTAGGCGGCTTCGCCGAGCGCGGATGTCAGAACGGGGTTTGACGGATTGGCGATAAGCGTGGCAACGAGGGCCATGATGGCAAAACTCCAGCAGCAGAAGAACGAGGATGTCTCGGCGGTTCTGATAGCCGGGCCGACCGCCAGCGGCAAGTCCGCGCTGGCGCTCAGGCTCGCACAGGAACTGGGCGGCGAGATCGTCAATGCGGATTCCATGCAGGTCTATGGCGTGCTCGAGCGGCTGACCGCGCGCCCCTCTGCCGGGGATCTGGCGTTGGTGCCGCATCATCTCTATGGCCATGTGCCGCCCCAAAACGCCTACTCCACCGGCATCTGGGTGCAGGAGGCAACTGATGTCATCGCAGACATACGCGCCCGAAGAGCAATCCCGGTCGTGGTTGGCGGAACCGGGCTCTATCTCCGTGCACTCACCGGCGGCCTCTCCGACATGCCGTCGATTCCCGTTGAAATCCGGGATCCGCTGCGTGCGCGGCTTGAGGATGAGGGGATCGAACCCCTCCATGCCGAGCTTGCCCGGCTTGATCCGCAAATGGCCGAACGGCTGCGCCCGGCTGACCGTCAACGCGTCTTGAGAGCGCTGGAAGTGGTGAAGGCGACCGGACAGTCGATTTCAAGCTTTCAGGGACGCGGCGGCCCCATGATCGTCGATCCGTCGCGCGCCCGTTGCATCGTGCTTGAACCGGACCGGCCCGTTCTTCACGCGCGCATCAATGCACGCTTTGCAAAAATGGTGGAACAGGGTGCGTTGGATGAAGTCAGGGAATTGATATCCTTGAACATTCCCCCGCAACATCCGGCCATGAAGGCCATAGGAGTGGCTCCGCTCGCTGCCCATATCGAGGGGCGGACCTCGCTTGACGAAGCCATCGAGCGCTCCAGCGCCGCAACCCGCCAATATGCCAAGCGGCAGATGACCTGGTTCCGGAACCAGTTGGATGCATCATGGCAAAGGCTTCAATTATGAATTGCATATAAACATCCATTGTAGCTCATATATGGGGCTGCTGTTAAAACAAATATAAGGTGTTAAGCGTAGGCTAGGTCACTTATTGCGGGGGACCTTTGTAGGGACAATGCGCTTTTACAAGGCAGAACTTTTCTTCTTTCTGTTAATTGGTCTGGTCGGGCTCGGTGGCGTTTCCGCTTGGGCAGCTTTTTCAGCCGCCACCGGCGGGTATATTGTTGGCGGCGTGGAAACGGCGGCACGATTTGCTTTCATGAGTGCAATTCTTTCCGGACTCTCGATTTTCTGTGCAGCAACTCTGGTGTTTCCTCTTATGGCGAGCGGCCTGCGCGAGCAGGGCAAGTTGAGGAAAATGACCGAATCCTTGTCGGTGCGCTCACAATCGCTCGAACACGCAGCGGTCACCGATTCCATGACCGGCCTGTACAACCGGCGCTATTTCGATGAAGCGTTGGGCGAATACCTCAACGCATTCCGGTCCATCAACAAGCCTATCGGCATGGTGATCTTCGATCTCGACCACTTCAAGCAGGTCAATGACACCCATGGGCATGATGTCGGTGATGAAGTCCTGCGCCAGGTTGCCGAGTGCCTTCACATGTTTACGCGCTACCACGATGTGGTGGCGCGGCTTGGCGGAGAAGAATTCGCCATTCTCTCTCCCAATATCAGTGATCGTCAGCTCCGCAGTCTCGCTGACCGGATCCGATTGGCGGTCTCGCAACTCACCGTCGAGAGCGGCAATGTCGCCCTTCGCGTGACAATCAGCGCAGGCATCGCGATCTGGGATGGCACGGAAAGGGGCGACGAGCTCTATCGTCGCGCCGACAGGCAACTCTATGAAGCCAAGCGTCAGGGCCGCAATCGCGTCTGCGCTGCCTGAACCAACTTCCCGTCTTCAAAGCAACTTCGTCTGCTTGGCTCGCGCGCTGAGCTGTGCAAGCGGCCGCGTCCCATGGCCCTGCGCCGGGCTCAGGGCTTGATAAGCGATGAAAGCGGCTTCTTGAGCAAGCTCGAGCGGATGGAGCTGAGATCTCCTCGCGCAGTACCTCGCGTTTCGGCCGTTGCTGCCGGCTCCTGGAACGCCCCTCTGTAAGGGTGATCGGGCAGCTCTGCGCGCGGAGACAGCTCCTGTCCGGTTTGTTCAGGCCCTGGAGGCCGTGGGCGAGCATGTGCTGAGTTGCCAAACGTGTTTGCACGGGGTGGAGCCGGGCTGCTCTGGTCGAGGAATTCTGGCGGAGCAGGGGAGTCGTCGGCTCGCCGCTGCGCCAGCACGCCGTCGCGATGCCCGGCCTGATCCAGGGCAGGTGATTGCATGAACCGTTCGGAAGCGGCAGGACTGCTGCGCTGGGTATCGTCGATATGGCGCATCCGCATAACGATCTGGCGAAGGTCCACACCAGTGGCGTCTCCGCGATGTACCGGCTGCAGGCCAGAATTTGCACGCGGCAGGACTGATTCTGACACCCGCTCGAACACCATCCGCATAGGCACTGCCACCGCTTCGCCAAAGGCAATGGCCTCGCCGTTTCCGATGGATGACAGAAAACTCATCGTAGACGCAGAGGAATCCGGGATTGCCGAACGGATGATGTCCTGGTCCCGGTCGTTGGACAGCCGCATCGCAAATACGGTTGAGCATTGGGACAGGATGGTCGGATCGAGTTCGCCTGGGCGCTGGGTGATCACGCCGAGGCTGACGCCGTATTTCCGGCCTTCCTTGGCGATCCGTGCGATCGCCTGACGGGTTGGAAAGAAACCTAGTTTCGGGTCCGCAGGCACATATCGGTGGGCCTCTTCACAGATAACAAGAATACGGACGCCTCCGGCGCTCCAAAGCGCGATTTCGAAAGCCATGCGGCAGAGGATCGAGGCGACGGAATTGACCACTTCGGAAGGGATCCCGGCGAGCTGGAACGTTGTCACCGGCTTGTCGCCGCCAGGGATTCGGAAAATATGGCTGATGGTGGTCAGGATCGTGTCATGGATCGTGTTCGACGAGAACATGAACTCATAGCGCGGATCATTGACCGCTGCCAGCAACCGTACTTTCAGCGAACGCAGATGCGGCTTCTCACTGCGGCCTTCGAGCTTGCCGATCCGTTCATCGATGAGCGCCAGCAGGTCTGCGACACGATAAGGCACCGGTGTGTCGGCCGTGAGCGACGAGCGCTCCTGCGCCCGGCGGACCAACGCCGTGTCGGTTGCGCCCTTGAACATCTTCTTGGCTTCGGGGATCAGATCCCGCAGAACATCCACTTCCTCAGGAATCGGTGGGCGTCCGCGAAACAGCACCTCGATAAATTCTTCAAGCCGGAATAGCCAGAACGGCAGGTCAAGCGTATCAGTGTCAATGACCACCGACTCGGTGGGGAAGGCTGCGGCGAATTCATTGTGCGGATCGAGAATAAGCACCCGCAATGCTGGATCCGCTTTGAGCGCCTTGTGCAGCAGTAAGGTGACCGCAGTGGTCTTGCCAACGCCAGTGGTGCCGACCACAGCGAAATGCCGCGACAGCAAGGAAGGTATGTGGACAAGAGCACCCAGAGAGGTGTCCTGGGTCAATTTACCGATAATGGCGGTATCATTGACGCCTGGATCATAAATGACCTCAAGGTCCGATGAGCGCATCCGGTGGACCACGGCGCCGAGATAGGGATACTGGGTGATGCCGGCGCTGAATTCGACCTTGCCCGAGATGCCTGTATGGATTTCGCCAACCAGCTCGACCTCGATATGCATGTTATTATCGTTGTCTTCCGACCAGGCCGAGTGATCCGTGGACATGGAGCAGACCAGCGCAACGACCCGGTTTTCACCGACTGTGATTGAGATCAGCCTGCCTACCGACCATAATTCGGCCAGACCATTTCCATCCTTGCCGGCTAAAGCGCTGACTGTCGCTTTGGAGCCTGAACAGCCGACCACCCGGCCCAGCAGGCGGTTTCCGGGCGCCATTGCGTTGCGACGGTCACGGCTGTGGCCAGCCTCTTGGGCAGGTGGATTGGTATCGCCTTCCAAGTCTTTGCTCCATTTTGTTCGCGACATCATGGCATTGTGTGGTTAACACGCAGTTTCGGCGCGCCCGTTATAATGCGGTTATCCAGGCCCTGGTTGAGCCCGGCTTTGCGCGAGCCAACAAAGCCGTTGACGTGACCGGTCCAAGGCGGTACGAAGTCCGTCATGAACAGTTTTGCGAACATTCTCGTAGTACGAAGGCGCATGGGCAGGGTGGCGTAGCCATCCGGCGAAAGCTCCCATGCGCGAAACACAGGCTCCTCCGGGGGCCTTTTTTTATGGCTTGAACCGGGTTATTGAGCCCGGCAAACAGACGGGAAAAGGGGTCAGGCGAAATGGCCGGCATGGAAATGGAAATGACAGGCGCGGAAATGGTTCTGCAGGCGCTCAAGGACAATGGTGTCGAACATATCTTCGGATATCCCGGCGGTGCGGTGTTGCCGATCTATGACGAGCTGCACCAGCAGGACGCCATCGAACACATTCTGGTCCGGCACGAGCAGGGTGCGGGACACATGGCCGAAGGCTATGCACGTTCCACCGGCAAGCCCGGCGTCGTGCTTGTCACCTCCGGGCCGGGCGCCACCAACGTGGTCACCGCGCTGCAGGATGCACTGATGGATTCAATCCCGCTTGTCTGCATCACCGGTCAGGTTCCGACATCGCTGATCGGCTCTGATGCGTTCCAGGAATGTGACACCGTCGGCATCACCCGGCCCTGCACCAAGCACAATTGGCTGGTCAAGGACGTCAACCAGCTCTCCCGCATCATCCATGAAGCCTTCCGGATCGCCACCACCGGCCGCCCGGGTCCGGTTGTCGTCGACATCCCCAAGGATGTGCAGTTCGCCACCGGCACCTACACGCCGCCATCCCCGGTGATCGAACAGAAAAGCTATCAGCCCAAACTCTCCGGCGATCTCGAGAAGATCCGCGCGGCGATCGACCTGATGGCCAGTGCCAAGCGCCCGATGATCTATTCGGGCGGCGGCGTGATCAATTCCGGCCGCGAGGCCTGCCAGCTGCTGCGTGAACTGGTCGAGCTGACCGGGTTCCCGATCACCTCGACACTGATGGGGCTGGGCGCCTATCCGGCCTCAGGCAAGAACTGGATGGGCATGCTGGGCATGCACGGCACCTATGAAGCCAACATGGCAATGCATGATTGCGATGTCATGATCTGCATCGGCGCGCGCTTTGACGACCGCATCACCGGCCGTCTTGATGGTTTTTCGCCACATTCCAAGAAGATCCACATCGACATCGACCCCTCCTCGATCAACAAGATCGTCAGGACCGATGTCGGAATTCTGGGCGATGTCGGCCACGTGCTTGAAGACATGGTCCGGTTGTGGCGGGCGTCGAAAAAGACCGATCAGAGCCAATTGGCCGGCTGGTGGACGCAGATCTCCAAGTGGAAGGCGCGCAATTCGCTCGCCTATGCGCCCAACAACGATGTGATCATGCCGCAATACGCGATCCAGCGGCTCTATGAGCTGACCAAGGAGCGTGACACCTACATCACCACCGAAGTGGGCCAGCATCAGATGTGGGCCGCGCAGTTCTATGGCTTCGAGGAGCCCAACCGCTGGATGACGTCTGGCGGGCTCGGCACCATGGGATATGGCTTCCCGGCGGCAATCGGCGTTCAGGTCGCCCACCGTGACAGCCTTGTGATCGACATCGCCGGCGACGCCTCGATCCAGATGTGCATTCAGGAGATGTCCTGCGCGGTGCAGTACGAACTGCCGGTCAAGATCTTCATCCTCAACAACCAGTATATGGGCATGGTCCGGCAGTGGCAGCAATTGCTCCATGGCAACCGGCTGTCGCACTCCTACACCGAATCCATGCCTGATTTCATCAAGCTGGCGGAAGCCTATGGCGGTGTCGGAATCCGGTGCGACAAACCGGACGACCTCGACGGCGCGATCCAGGAGATGATCGACACGCCGAGGCCGGTGATCTTCGATTGCCGCGTTGCCGCACTCGCCAACTGCTTCCCGATGATCCCCTCGGGCAAAGCGCACAACGACATGCTGCTGCCCGACGAAGCCACCGATGAGGCCGTCGCCAACGCCATTGATGCAAAAGGCCGCGCGCTCGTTTGAGCCGCCCCGCAAGAGGAACACATCTCATGAACGCTCAGCATCAGCCTACCGGTTCGGCCTATTTCATTGCTGCCGAAACCGCGCGCCCGGAGACCCACACGCTATCGGTGCTTGTCGACAACGAGCCGGGCGTGCTCGCCCGGGTCATCGGCCTGTTTTCCGGTCGCGGCTACAACATCGAAAGCCTGACGGTTTCCGAAACCGAGCACGAGGCGCATCTGTCGCGCATCACCATTGTCACCACTGCCAGGCCCAATGTGCTTGAGCAGATCAAGTCCCAGCTCGAGCGCATCGTTCCGGTTCACCGTGTGGTGGATCTGACAGTGCTTTCGTCTGAACTTGGCCATGACAAGCCGCTTGAACGGGAACTGGCGTTGGTCAAGGTCACCGGCTCCGGCGAAAACCGGGTGGAAGCATTGAGACTGGCCGATGCCTTCCGCGCCCAGGTGATCGATGCCAACACCGAACACTTCATTTTCGAGATCACCGGCCGGGTCTCGAAGATCGAGCAGTTCATCGCCATCATGAAGCCCTTGGGTCTGGTCGAGATTTGCCGCACCGGCATCGCGGCGATGAACCGCGGGCCCCAGGGCATGTAGTCTGCGGTTTTTTCAGATCATCTGCAGCGGCTCGCGCGAGCGCGGCGGCGGGAACATCAGGTCGAGTTCGGCGAGCTGACCATCGCTAAGGGCGATATCGGCGCTGGCACGGTTTTCCATGACCCGTTCCGGGCTCGATGACTTGGGAATGGAAATCACATTGTCACGGGTGAGCAGGAAGGCCAGTGCCAGTTGCGCCGGCGTGACGCCAAGTTGTCCGGCCATCCTTCCCAGCCCGGGGTGCCGCATCAGCCGCCCCTCGTCGAGCGGTGAATAGGCCATCAGCGGCATCGACTGTTCAGCCATCCACGGCAAAAGGTCGAACTCTATCCCGCGCGTCGACAGGTTGTAGAGCACTTGGTTGGACGCGCAGTTCTGTCCGCCGGGCAGGGACGAGATCTGTTTCATGCCGACCGTGTCGAAATTGGAGACACCCCAGCGCAGGATCTTGCCGGAGGCGCGCAGTTCCTCGAACGCCTCGATGGTTCCCCTGAGCGGGTGCCGGCCCGGCCAGTGCAAGAGGTACAAATCGATCCGGTCGGTACCAAGCCGCTTCAGGCTGGCTTCGCAGGCCGCGATTGTGCCCTTGCGGCTGGCATTGGACGGAAGCACCTTGGAGACCAAAAACACTTCATCCCGACGCCCCTGTATGGCTTCGCCGGTGATTTCCTCCGCGCCGCCTGAGGCATACATCTCAGCCGTATCGATCAGCGTCATGCCGCAATCGATTCCGGCCTTGAGCGCCCGGATTTCATCGCTGGCGGAAGCACGGGTCTCGCCCATGTGCCAGGTACCAAGCCCCAGCGCGGGAACGCGTGTGCCATCGGCAAAGGAAACATGAGGGAGGGGGCCGACCATGGAGCGTCCTTTCAGTTTGAAACCATCATAGCTTCGAATGCTGGCATGACGACAATTTGTTTTCCTTACAGAAAAAGCCTTTGTAAGATGTTGGTCTAATTCGATAACCGGCTTGGTTCCGGGGAGGCCTTCATGGGCATGGAAACGTTCCTTTCGTTGATCACCTTTGCCTTCGTGTCTTCGGTGACGCCAGGTCCCAACAACATGATGCTGTTTGCCTCGGGGGTGAATTTCGGCTTCCGCCGCACCCTCCCGCACATGTTCGGCATCGGTTTTGGCTTTCTCTCGCTGCTTCTGGGTGTGGGCTTCGGCCTTGGCGCGCTGCTGCATACGGTGCCCGAACTCTATCTTGCGCTGAAAATTCTGGGCGGTTGCTACCTTGTCTACATCGCCTGGAAGATCGGCAGTTCCCGGTCGCTTCCCGATGGCAAGGTCGGCGCAAATCCGTTGTCTTTTCTGCAGGCCGCCAGCTTCCAGTGGGTCAACCCGAAAGCCTGGGTGATGGCGGTGACCGCCATGACGATTTTCACCAATCCCGACCATTACAGCCTCTCGGTGCTGCTGGTCGGCCTGGCTTTCACGCTCACCAACATGCCAAGCGTCTCGACCTGGGCCGGCTTCGGCTCGGCGATGCGCTCATGGCTCTCCGATCCGGTCCGTCTCAAATGGTTCAACATCACCATGGCAGTGCTGCTGGTGGCGAGCCTCTGGCCGATGTTGCGATAGACCCATACCCGAGGTAGCTTCAAAACATGGGACACGATCACAGCCACGACCACGATCATGACAACGAACTCGACCCCTTTGCCGCAAGGGTCAGGGCGCTTGAGACCATCCTCACCCAAAAAGGCCTGATCGATCCTGCCGCCATCGATGCCATTGTCGACACTTACGAACACAAAGTCGGCCCGCGCAATGGCGCCCGCGTGGTGGCCAGGGCATGGTGCGATCCGAAGTTTGCCGATTGGCTTAAGCGCGATGCCACCGAGGCGATTGCCTCGCTCGGCTACACGGGCCGCCAGGGTGAGCACATGCAGGCAGTGTTCAACACGGAAGACACCCACAATCTCATCGTCTGCACGCTCTGCTCCTGCTACCCGTGGACCGTGCTGGGCGTCCCGCCGACCTGGTACAAGGCGCCGGCCTTCCGCAGCCAGGCGGTGATCGATCCGCGCGGCGTGCTGGCCGAATTCGGCCTCAAACTGCCTGAAGCGACCCGGATCAGGGTGTGGGATTCCACTGCCGAGCTGCGCTACATGGTGGTGCCGGCGCGTCCCGCCGAGACCGACGGCCTGGGCGAGGATGAACTGGCCCGCCTCGTGACCCGCGACTCGATGATCGGCACCGGCCTGCCGCTCAGGCCCGGTTCGCTCGATCCGCGGGCCCTGTGGCCTGTGGCGGGCGCGCCGGACGCCTTGGAGCCGAAGCCATGAATGGCCCACACGATCTTGGCGGCCAGATGGGGTTTGGCCCGATTGCGCCCGACCCGGCCGAGCCGAAATTTCATGCGGACTGGGAGCGCCGGGCGCTCGGCATCACGCTGGCCGCCGGCACCATGGGGGCCTGGAACATCGATGAAAGCCGCCACACCCGCGAAAGCCTGCATCCCGCGCTCTACTACAATGCGAGCTATTACGAGATCTGGATCCGGGCGCTGGAAAAACTGCTTGAACGCCATGGCTTTGTCTCCGCTGACGAGATCGAAGCCGGCCACAAGGTCTGGAAGGGCGTGGTGCCCAAAAGGGTTCTCAAGGCCGGGGATGTCGCCGAAACGCTGGCCCGCGGCGGCCCGTGCGACCGCGCAGTGCTGACAGCGCCGAAGTTCAAGCCCGGAGACCGGGTTCGCACCATCAATGAGCACCCGACGGGCCATACCCGGCTGCCTCGCTATGCCCGCGGCAAGACAGGCGTCGTCGAGGCCTGGCGCGAGGGATACGTTTTCCCCGACACCAATGCCCATGGCAACGGCGAGAACCCACAGCATGTCTACACCGTCACATTCGAGGGGCGCGAATTGTGGGGCAAAAAATCCGATCCGGCACTCACCGTCTCGATCGACGCCTGGGAGAGCTATCTTGAGCACGTCTGAGCGGATCAATCCGCCCCAGGCCCTGCCGTTCCGCTTGCCCGGCGGCGAAACGCCCGACGCCCCGGTCTTTGCCGAGCCCTGGCAGGCCCAGGCCTTTGCGCTCGCCGTGGCGCTCAACGAGCGTGGGCTGTTCACTTGGAGCGAATGGGCGGCAGAGCTGTCCCGGCAGGTTGCAAGCCCCGCTGCGGCGCAGGATGGCAGTGACTATTATGAGCACTGGCTCGCAGCGCTCGAAGCGTTGATCACCGCGAAAGGTATCGCCGGACAAGAGGCGATAGACGCGATGTCCGACGCCTGGCAGCGTGCCGCCCACGCCACCCCGCATGGCATGCCGATTTTGCTGGAAAACGATCCCGGGCGCGGGTGATCGCAAACCGCCCCGGGCAAGGGCGACACATCTGAGCGAATCTGCCATGAGAAGCTATGAAGTTTTCACCCCAACAGGATGAGGCGCTCAAGGCCGTCGCGCGCTGGCTCAAGGATGGCCGTTCACCGGTCTTCCGGCTGTTCGGCTATGCCGGCACCGGCAAGACGACGCTGGCCAAGCATTTTGCCGAGCATGTCGATGGCGAGGTGCTGTTTGCCGCCTTCACCGGCAAGGCGGCCCAGGTGCTGCGCGCCCGCGGCGCTTCCAATGCCCGCACCATCCATTCGCTGATCTACCGGCCCAAGGGCGAGGAGGAGGTGTCCGACGAGGAGACCGGCAAGACCACGGTCTCGCCCCTGTTCTCGATCAACCGGCAGAGCCCGCTGGCGCAAGCCGCGCTGATCATCATCGATGAATGCTCGATGGTGGATGAGGCGCTGGGCCGCGACCTGATGAGTTTTGGCACGCCGATCCTGGTCCTGGGCGATCCCGGTCAGCTTCCGCCAATCTCCGGCGGCGGCTATTTCACCGAGCACGAACCCGACATTCTGCTCACCGAAATTCACCGTCAGGCCCGCGACAACCCGATTATCGATCTCGCCATGCAGGTGCGCGAAGGCAACGAGATCATGCATGGCGATTACGGCACCGCACAGGTGATCGGCAAGAACCAGGTTGACCGCGACATGGTGCTCGAGGCCGATCAGGTGCTGGTCGGCACCAACCGCACAAGGCGGCGCTACAACATGCGCCTGCGCGAGCTCAAGGGCTTCACCCAGGCGATCCCGCAGGCGGGTGACAAGCTTGTGTGCCTGAGAAACGACCCCTCCAAGGCGCTGCTCAACGGCTCGCTCTGGCAGGTGATGACCTCGTCGAAAGAGACCGTCAAACCCGGCATCAACCTGATGATCCGCCCAGAAGACGACGACATGGATCGCGGCGCCTCCAAGATCAAGTTGCTTAAAAGCGTGTTCGAGGACCCTGATCTCGAAGTCCCGTGGTCAACCAAGAAGCGTTACGACGATTTCGACTATGGCTACGCGCTGACCGTCCACAAGGCGCAAGGCTCGCAGTGGAATTCGGTTGTACTGTTCGACGAAAGCTACGCCTTCCGCGACACAAGAGAGCGCTGGCTCTACACCGCGATCACAAGGGCGGCGGAGCGGTTGGTGATCGTCAGGTGAGATGAACCGACTGCTGCCCCTTGCTTTTGCGCCACGTGCATTGCTGCATGGTTTGCAATCAGGTGGTGATTGCAGAATTATGTCAGATTTGATATATGCAAATGACGTGGAGTGTTGAGACTCTTGATGCGGCAGTCGACGCGGAACTGTCAGCGCTGCCGGCCGATCAGATCGCCAAATTCATCCGAATAGGTGAGTTGATTGAAGCTTTGGGGCTGGAGCGGATCCGGAAACCTCATGTGAAGCATCTGGAAGGCCCGCTTTGGGAAATCCGGATGAAGGGCAGGGATGGTATTTCGCGCGCCCTTTATGTGGTCGCCAGACCCAAACGGGTTGTCGTGGTTCGGGTGTTTGCCAAGAAGACGCAGAAGACCCCGCGGCGTGAGATTGAACTCGCTTTAAAGCGCGCAAAGGACGTCAAATGACGAAGTTGAATGCACTGAAGAAGAAACTGTTGAAGCGCCCCGATGTGCGCACCGAATACGTTTCACTGGCGGACGAGTTTTCGATCGCCGAGGCACTAATCCGTGCCCGTGCCGAGGCCGACATGACCCAGGAGCAGGTTGCTGAGAGAATGCAGACTTCCCAGTCCTATGTTGCCAAACTGGAAAGCGGGCGCGTCAGCCCTTCGATGAAGGCATTGCAACGCTATGCGGCGGCAACAGGTGCCAGACTGAAGATCAGCCTGGAGCATGCGGCGTCTCAATGACGCCTCACTTGCGTGCGCGCGGACAGTCGGGAAACGCCACGACAATTTTGACAGTAGAACCGCGCTCCTAATGCATGTCGCACTCAATTGGATTCAATTGAGTGATAACGTACATGCATCAAATTAAAGTGTTAGAGCGACCTTTGTGCGTCCAATTGGACGCACGGCGCTCTAGGACGACAGCGGCGCCAGAAAGCCGTGGACCTGTCGAACCCTGTCCGCAATCTCTGATGCCCAGGCCCCGGGGTGCTTCATTGCGGCCTCGGACGGTCGCCAGCTTGCAGCCGCAGCGATGTTGTCCTTCACCGCGAGCACCGGCATTCTGCATGCCGAACGCGTGCAGTGGACCACCAGGGCCAGATTGCCCCCGAACGGGGAGACCAACTGGCAACTGAATGAGTCCGATCCCTCGAAGCTTGCGCACAGATAGTTTGATCCCTGCGTTGTGACGATGTTGGGCTGCTCGAGCCGGGCGCGATGACCGCTCGCGTTGCGCTCGGTCTCGGACGCGATGTCGTCCACCGCTTCCAGACGCAGTTCCATGAGGTCGATGCCCGTCTTTTCGGGGTCGTAGTCGATACTTGTGACGACAGGGATCGGATTGCCGCGCCCATCCACCGCCAGCTCGCGCACTTGGCGGCAGATGGTGAGTTCGCGGATCAGCAATGCCTGCCCGTCAAAGCCCTCGGCCCGGTAGGTCGGGCCTCCACGATGGACCGTCCCGTCTGCTGCTCTAAGGCCGAAATCCACGAAGCGAAAGAAGTCCGGGCAGTCTTGAGCACTTGCCTGGGCGTTGAAAAACATCAGCAAAAGCGCTGTGAAAAAAATCGTGCGCACGGCTCCTCCCGTCGGTCTGCAGCAATTAAACCGTCTCCGCAGCCGGAGCGCCAGCCCGAAGCGCGAGGCATCACCTGATAGTGAGAATGGGGCGCCATCGGAGGCGCGCCGGTCAGGCAGAGCAAGGGGCCGCTCGGGGCCCATTTGGTTGGACTTGGTGAACCCAAGCCAGGCTTACAGCACAGTGCCCGACTTGAGGGTCTCAACCAGAAAGTCGCGAAATGCCGTGACTTTCTTTGGTGTCTGACCGCTTGACGGATAAAGCACGACAAGATCACCAAAGAGCACATGAGGTTCCTGCAGCGACACCTCCTCAAGCAAGCCTTCCTTGAGGTCGCTGCGCGCCATGAAGGTCGGCAGCAAGCCGACGCCAACGCCCTCGCGCATCAGGTCGCGCGCCAGAAAGAAGTCGTCAACGCAGTACTGTACGCCATCGGCATCTAACTTGAGCAATTGAACAATACCTGCGTGCAACACCCAGCTGTGGCGTTTTTCGAGCAGTCGTTTTGGACGTCCCTGGCGCGCGATATAGGCCGGGGCAGCATAGAAGGCGGTCGTGCCGCGAGCGATGCGGCGCATTTTCAAGGCCGAATCCTTGAGTGAGCCGGTTGCAACCCTGATCGCCAGATCGTAGCCCTCTCGGACCAGGTCGGCATTGTCTGTGCTCAGGCGGATGTCGAAGCGCACATTGGGAAAGCGCTGCGAAAACGCCGATATGATCGCCGGCAGCACCAGCACACCGAATTCGGGTGCTGCGGCAATGCGCAACAATCCTGAAGGCTCGTCCTCAAGCTCCGGCAGGTTGCTGACAGACGTCTGCAGCGCCGAGAGATGCCCGCGCGTACGCTCATAAAGCGCAGCACCGGCAGTCGACAGCGCCACATGGTGGGTCGTCCGGTGGACCAGCTCGATGCCCAGTTCAGCCTCAAGCTGAGTGATTGTGCGGCTCACCGTGCCCTTCGCCACCCCAAGTGCCTTGGCCGCCCTGGAGAAGCTTTGGTGCTCGGCGACCGCAGCGAACGTCGTCAGCAGTCTCAGGTCAAATGGTGTCTTCATCACGGAACAGCATGTTGCATTTCGATCTCAAGTGCCAGACAGAAACAGCTCTGCTGTCGCTCGGGCTGAAAAGGAGCCGCCGGGAACTGATCCCGGCGGCGTTCTCGTCAGACCAGTTCGGCCAATGATGCGGGATCGAACGCCTTGAGATCATCCGCGCTGCCGGTCCTGATCTTGGTCACCCATTGCGGGTCTCCCAGGATCGCGCGGCCGACAGCGATCAGGTCGAATTCCCCGGCTTCCATGCGCCTGACCAGGCCATCGAGGCCCACCGGGGAGGATGTCTCTCCACCGAACGCGGCCATGAATTCGCCCGACAGTCCCACCGATCCGACGGAGATGGTGGCAGCGCCGGTCAGCTTCTTGGCCCAGCCGGCAAAATTGAGACCTTCCTCGCCATCGATTTCGGGAAATTCCGGTTCCCAGAAGCGGCGTTGCGAGCAATGGAAAATGTCGACGCCAGCGTCCTTGAGCGGCATCAGCCAGTCTTCCATCTCACCGGGTGTGGTGGCAAGCCGGACCTCGAAATCCTGCTGCTTCCACTGGCTGAGCCGCATCAACAGCGGATAATCGGGGCCGACTGCGGCGCGGGTTGCAGCCACCACTTCGGCAGCGAAGCGGGAACGTTCCTTCAGCGACGCGCCGCCATAGCGGTCGTCGCGCTGGTTTGTGGCGTGCCAGAAGAACTGGTCGATCAGATAGCCATGCGCACCATGGATCTCGACCACGTCAAATCCAAGCCGCTTTGCATCCGCTGCGGCCTTTGCAAAGGCGGCTATCGTGTCGGCGATGTCCTCATCGCTCATGGCAACGCCGTTCGGGTCGCCGGGGGCGTTTAGGCCTGACGGGCTCTCGACTGGCGCTTCGGGCGTCCAGCCGAACATGCCGCGGGTCGCGCCGGTGTGCCAGATCTGCGGGCCCATCTTGCCGCCTGCGGCATGCACGCCGTTGATGACATCGGCCCAGCCGGCAAGCGCGTCCGCGCCGTGGAAAAAGGGAATTCCGGCCTCGTTGCGCGAGGCGGGCCTGTCGACCACCGTTCCCTCGGAGAGGATCAGTCCGACTTCGTTCTCGGCACGGCGGCGGTAGTAGGCAGCCACATCCGGCCCGGGAATACCCTCAGGCGAGAAAACCCGCGTCATTGGGGCCATGACGATCCGGTTCTTGAGCTTCAGCGACTTCAATTCGAAGGGGCGGAACAGGCTGTCGGTGTTGGGAAGTGTTGGCATGGTCTTGGTTGTCCTTTTCAAAGAGACCAAACAGGTATATATCCTATACCAAGGTTCAAGAACGCACTTTGAATTGACCAGGTATACTGAAGGAAACCACCATGGATAAAATCGCCTGTGAGAGCTTTTCGGCCAGCTGTCCGAGCCGTGTGTTGTTCGAGCAGATTGCCGACAAATGGTCGATGATGGTGCTGGCGGTTCTGGATGCGGGGCCGGTGCGTTTCAATGCCATCAAGCGGCATCTGGAAGGCATCACCCAAAAGGCGCTGACCGACTGCCTAAGACGCCTTGAGCGCAATGGCCTTGTCGAGCGGCGGGTGCTGCCGACATCCCCGGTGGGGGTCGAATATGAAATCACCCCGCTCGGCCGCACCCTGCAGCCACCCTTCAAGGCGCTTTATGGCTGGACCATCGAACAAATGCCTGAGGTGGAGGCGGCCCGCGAGGCGTTTGACAAGCGCACCGGTCAATCTCAGGCGATATAGCGGCCGCAAAGGCAAAGCCGGGTTCGGCAGACCAGCGCTTTGCCAAACAAAAGGCGGGCGCGGTTTCCCGGACCCGCCTTTCTGTTTCGGGGTGCTCTGAGAGCTGGATTACAGCGAAGGCAGCGGCGGCAGCTTCTGGCCCAGCCATTTCTCGGAGAACGCGTTGAGCTGTCCGCCGAGCTTCTTGTGCAGAATGAACACGTTGACCCACTGCAGCAGGTCCACATTGCCCTTCTTCACGCCGATGAAGGCCGGGGATTCCTTGATGATGAACTTGGTTTCCATGCTCAGGTCCGGATTGTCGGCTGATACCTGGGCGGCGACCGTGTTGCCGGTGACAAGCACGTCCACCTGGCCCGAAACATAAGCTGACAGCGTTGCTGCATTGTCGCCGAAACGGATGATCTCGGTACCCTCAGGGCTGTTCTCGGTGAGTTCGATGTCTTCGAGCGAGCCGCCGGTGACGCCGACCTTCTTGCCGGCCAGATCCGCCATCGACGAAATCGCCATGTCCGTGCTGGCGAAAGCGCCGGAGAAGAACGGCGCATAGGCGCTCGAGAACCAGATCGATTTGGCGCGTTCGGGATTGGCGCCCATCGACGAGATGATCAGGTCGACGCGGTCGGTTTCCAGAAACGGAATGCGCTGCTTGGAGGTCACCGGCACCAGCTCGATGTCAATGCCCAGGTCCTCGGCGATCAGCTTGGCGACGTCGACGTCGTAGCCTTCATACTCACCCTCTGCACCGAGTGAACCGAATGGCGGGAAGCTTTCGGGAATGCCGATCTTGATTGTTCCGGCTTCGAGAATGTCCGACAGCTCCGCATGGGCAGCGCCGGCAAAGCCAACCGTTGCGACGCAAAGCGCCAGGGTCGCGGTTCTCAGTTTATTCAGCATGGTAGTTCCTTTCATTGAGTGCACGAATGTGCGGCTAGATCCGATCAGGGAAGTTTCGGAATTTGCTTGGAAGACACGGCGCCGAGCCTGCGCTCCAGACGTCTGGCCCAGACCGAGAGGGGAAAGCACAGGCAGAAATAGATCAGCGCCATCAGCGGGAAGATCACATAGGGCTCTGTGCCGCTCACCGGCGCATTGGCCCAGCGCTTGCCGATGCTCATCAGGTCATAGAACCCGATGATGTAGGCCAGCGATGTGCCCTTGATGATCTGCACCGTGAAGCCCACGGTCGGTGCCAGCGAGATGCGGACCGCCTGTGGCAGGATCACCAGCCGGACGATCTTCAGGAAGGACAGTCCGAGCGCACGAGCGCCTTCCCATTGTCCGGCCGGAATGGATTCAACAGCGCCGCGCCAGACATCGGCCAGATAAGCGCTGGCATAGACCACCAGGGCAATGCTGGCGGCCAGCCAGGGATTTACATTGACCCCCAGAATGCGCGGGATCCCGAGCCCGATGAGAAACAAGAGCATCAGCAGCGGCACCGACTGGAACAGCCAGATATAGCCGGCCGCCACCCGCTTTGCGTTGAGATAGGGGGAGGTTCGCACGATGGTGATCACCAGCGCGATAAGCCCGCCGCCGATCAGCGCGATCAGGGAAAGGTAGATCGTATACTGGGTGGCCGCCAGAAGCTGGTAGACCACCACGCCGAATGGCTTGCCCAGGACGGCTGTGAACAGCTCGCTCATCGGGCGCGCTTCCACTGGAACATCTGGTAATAGGCCCCGTTAAGCAGCGCCTTGAACGCCAGTGCCAGCAGGATGTAGATCACCGTCAGCGTGATGAAGACCTCGAACGAGCGGAAGGTCCGGCTGTCGATGAACAACCCGGCTGAGGTCAGGTCCGTCACCCCGATTTCCGCGATCACACCGGTGGTCAGGAACAGGAAGATGAACTGACTGTTGAGCGAGGAATACATCGCAGCGACGGCCTGCGGGAAAATGACCTTGCGGAACAGGGTGAGCTTCTTCACCCCCAGCGCCATGGCCGCTTCCACCTGACCCGCCGGGACGGCCGCATAACCGGCGCGCAGGATCTCGGAGAAATATCCGGAAAAATTGATCGTCAGCGCCAGCAACGCATGCGCCCAGAACGGCCAGGCGTAACCGACCAGAAGCGGTAGCCCGAAGGCGAAGAAGAACAGCTGCACGATCAGCGGCGTGTTGCGGATGACCTCGACATAGGCGGTGGCGAAATGGCGCAAGCCCGGGACTTCGAAGTAACGCAAGGATGACAAAACAGCAGCAAGCAGGAACCCCAGCAGGCCGCTTCCGATCGCCAGCGCCGAACTGAGCGCTGCGCCCTCCGCAAGCAGCCCCATATATTCCTGGCTGCGATAGATCTCAAAAAACCGAAACTCCATGAAGTGCTCCCCGATAGCGCGAAGAGTCCAGCAAGGAGCATGCCAGCTTTGTAAGAGCCGGGATGCGGATGTCCTGCCGGAATTGTTGCACAAAAAAAGGGCAGATCAATTAAGTTGATCAATTATTGGTCGCTAAAGTTCCTTGAAACCGGGGTTCGGCTTCTCAATCGAGACAGTGTCCTAAGGAGTTGGTTTCGAGGGTATCAGCACCCGACTTGCTCTCCGCACGTTTTCGGGCCATCACCCTGCATTCACGCACTTGCTCCTGTCTGGAAAGGCCTGCCATCATGATCCCCTGGGAACGGCTGGATGCCGTCACGCTCGAAGATGGCGTCGAGCTCAAGCTGATGCGCCGCGGCACGGAATATTCAATCATGCTCGGCTCCAACGAGTTGATGAACAGCCGTCTGAGTGGATCGGAAGAGGCGCTGGCCAATCTGGCGGCGGAAAGGCTTGAAGGGCGGGCGTCGCCGCGGATTCTGATTGGCGGACTGGGAATGGGGTTCACCGTGCGCGCTGCCTTGGCGGCACTGGGTCAAGGCGCTTCCATCACGGTCGCGGAACTTGTTCCCGAGGTTGTCGCCTGGGCGCAAGGGCCAATGGCATCGCTCTTTGCAGGCTGTCTCGATGATCCGCGCGTGGCCCTGCATCAGGGGGATGTCGGCGAGTTGATCCGAACCGCCAGGAGCGGGTGGGATGCGATCCTGCTTGATGTCGACAACGGCCCCGATGGGCTGACGCGTGGAGGCAATGATGCACTCTATTCCGCCAGCGGACTGGCCGCTGCACATCAGGCCCTTGCGCCGGGCGGCATCTTTTCGGTCTGGTCGTCCGCTCCTGACCCGGCGTTTACCCAGCGGCTCCGGCATGCGGGTTTCCAGGTTGAAGAAAAGCCAACCCGCGCCAGCACCAAGAAGCGCGGCGCGCGCCATATGATCTGGCTGGCATTGCGCCCCGCCTGAGCGCCCGAACGTATTGAGCCCGAGCAGCAAGTGCTTCTACCACCGCTCAAGGTGAGTGGTACCCATGGTCAAAATATGGCTTCTTAGGGGTGAAAATCCAAGGTCGGATTCAGTCGGAAAGCTGCCTCGCGTCAATTTTCGATTAACTCTAAATTAGAGTAAATGTATACATATATGTTCTCAGGAATCCATGAAGGGCTCCGGAATTGTCGTCAAAATGTGAATGAAAATCGCGAAGTTGATGCTGTTTTGAGGGGGTTTACCGTGGGCCAGGACAATCACGCAGGCGTCGGCATTGAGGAGAAACTCAGCTTTTTGGCTTTTGATGAAGCGCAGCGCCAAGCACTTGTCGCTTTCAAGCCGCAGCTTGACAAATCAATGGGCCCCGCGCTCGACCGGTTTTACAAACAGGCGGCAGCTCAGCCGGAAACGGCGAAGCATTTCCGTGATGCAGCCCATATGGAGCATGCCAAACAGAAGCAGATCGATCACTGGGAGGTCATCTCCTCCGCCAAATTCGATCAGCAGTATGTCGATGCTGTCACCCGCATTGGCAAGGTTCATGCGAAGCTTGGTCTCGAACCGCAATGGTACATTGGTGCCTACGCATTGCTGCTTGAAGAGTTGACCAAGAACGCCATTCAATCCGAACTCGGCAAGTATGGGATGGGCAAGAAGGCTGGCAAGACTGCCGCGGGCATTGCCGCGGTGATCAAGGCAGCCATGCTTGACATGGACTACTCTATCTCGGTCTATCTCGACGAGCTTGCCAAAGAGCGCGAGCGGGCGGAAGCCGAACAGGCGCGCCTCAAGGCCGAACAGGACAAGGCGTTGGGTGCGTTGGACCGTGCCCTCAGCGGATTGTCGGCGGGCGATCTCGGTTCCACGATCAATGAGGATCTCGCCCCTGAATTTGATCAGCTCAAGAGCAACTACAACAGTTCCGTTGCCAAGCTGAATGAAGCCTTTTCGGATATGATCGCCTCAATCCAGCAGTCGAATTCCGATACCCGCGAGCTTTCACGCGCCACAGATGACATGGCAAAGCGGACCGAACAGCAGGCCGCGGCGCTGGAGGAAACGGCCGCAGCGATCGAAGAGATTTCCATCATCTCGAAACAGTCCGCCGAGCGCACCACCGAGGCGCGACAGGTTGTCGAGCAAACTTCGGTCGAAGCCAAGGAGTCCGGCGAAACCGTGACCGAGGCAATTGCGGCCATGGGCAAAATCGAGGAATCCTCCAAGAAGATCACCCAGATCATCACGGTCATCGACGAGATCTCGTTCCAGACCAATCTGCTTGCGCTCAATGCCGGTGTTGAGGCTGCGCGGGCAGGGGAAGCGGGCAGAGGGTTTGCGGTTGTCGCTCAGGAAGTGCGCGAACTGGCCCAGCGTTCGGCATCCGCAGCCAAGGAAATCAAGGAACTGATTGAGGCTTCGTTCAGCGATGTCATGCAGGGAGTGACGTTGGTCAACAAGACCGGCAAGGCGCTAGGCAGCATTGGCGGACAGATCAGCTCCATCAGCGAGCACTTTGCCTCAATCTCCAAGTCTTCCCAGGAACAGTCGTCGGGCATTGCCGAAATCAATGCCTCGATCAATTCGATGGATCAGATTACCCAGCAAAACGCGGCGATGGTCGAGCAGACCAATGCCGCCACGCAGAACCTGCTCGGGATCAACCAGACGCTGGCGGAGCTCGCCGCACGTTTCACGGTCTCGGGCACGGGCCACGCCGCCCCGTCCGGCGGCCGGTATTCCCAGGCGGCATAGCCGAGCTTGCTGCCGGAGATTACGGGGTCTGAGTCTTCGGAGCACCAACCGTTACGTCAAAGGCATCGCGATCGATAATGTCGCGGTGCCGCTTGTCGACATGCTGCCTTAGCGCGATCAGCAGCGGATGGCAGTTGGTCGCCGGCAATCCGTAACCCAGATTGAACCGGTAGTCGAAATCATCATCATTCTTGCCGGTGCTGTGGGTCAGCATGGTTTCGATCTTGTCCAGGCCCTTGGCCATGATTGCCTCGGGCGAAGTGGCTTGGGCGTACTCATCCCACAGCGATACGATCTCGCTTCTGAGATCTTCCGGAAGCGGCGCACACAGAGTGATGAGATCCGCCCGCTCGCGCTCTGCCCGGTCATCGCCGGCGCGTTGTTCAGTCGCGGGCACGTCGCCGGATATGGCCTCACCCAGGTCATGAACGATACAGATCTTGAGAAGTCTGAGCAGGTCCACGTCCTTGAGTTCACCGGCCAGGAGAATGGCCAGCAGGCAAAGGCGCCAGCTGTGCTCGGCAGTGCTTTCCTGGCGGCCTTGAGGCGTGCGCCCGCTGCGCAAGGTATCTTTCAGCCGGTTGGCCTCATCAAGAAAGGCAAGGACCGAACTCATCCGTTCGAATGAGATGGCGGGCAGTTCGGTCATGAGGTCAAGACTTTGGCGGATTGATAGTGATCCGCGCGTGACGGATCCAGATTGGTGCGCGACAGATCTCCCCCGGCCCATGCGATCACCTTCGGATCCATCACCTTGAACCACAAGGGCGGGATGGCGGCGAGCAGGAAACAGCCGGGATAGCCCGACGGCAGGCTTGGCAGATGATCAAACGATCGCAGGGCCTGGTAGGGTCTCAGCGGGTTGGCATGATGGTCTGAGTGGCGCTGGAGATGAAACAGCATCAGGTTTGTCACAATGTGATTGGTGTTCCAGGAGTGATGCGGTTCGCACGGCTCATAGCGCCCGTCGTGCCTGAGCTCGCGCTTGAGCCCGTAATGCTCGACATAGTTCGCAAAGGTGAGATGGAACCATCCGATCAAGCCGTTGAGAAGGAGAAACGGTACAATGTTCCAGCCGAAGGCCAGGATCAGCGCCGCGGCGGCCAGCAAAGTGATGGCATAGCCCTGAAGAATGTCGTTGCGCCAATGCCAGAAGCCGTGCCCCTTGCGGGCAAGCCGGACGCTTTCCATCTCCCAGCCGCGCACAGCGGTGCCCGGAATTTCCCTGAGCGCAAAGCGCCACAGACTTTCGCCGAGCCGTGCGGATGCCGGGTCGCCGGGTGTCGCCACATGCACGTGATGCCCGCGATTGTGTTCGATTGAGAAGTGCCCGTAGCCCGAGACCGCATTCGCCAGTTTCGCGCCCCATTGATCGAGCCGGTTGGGCTTGTGTCCCAGCTCATGGCCAACCGTGATGGCCGTTCCGGAACTGATGCCGCTGCTCAGCACCAGTCCCAGATAGACCAGAAATGGGGTATCCGGCTGGCCGGCCGCAATCGCGCAGGCGAGGAAGGAAAACCAGAACACCGGCACCGAGGCAAACAGCAACACCCGGTAAAACGGATCGGAGGCCATCTGCCCGACAACGTCTTCGGGCGGATTGTTCGGGTCTGTGCCGATGAAGTGATCAGCGACAACCAGGACGCCGTAGTAAAACACCACCGGAACCACAATCCACCAGGCACTGCCGCTGGCAAGATAGGCGAGGGCGGCCAGGCCCGGCAGCGATGGCGACAGCACCGACAGCACCCACAGCCATCGCTTGCGGTCACGGTATTCGATCTTGTCGCCATTCTTTGCAGTGGTGATGAAGATCATTCGCAGCCTCTCCCGGCTATGAATGGTAGGCGGGCATTGGTCCGCGCACAAGGGCGACGTTCAACCCGTGAGCGCACCCAATTGACAGGCCCTCAGCCGGCTTCATCACCGAACGGTTGCGCCCCGCGTTCTTGGCCGCTAAAGCGCCAGATCGGCCCGCCGCATCAAGCCGCCAGTGGCCGGCAACGGAGCCCCTGCATAAAATCGCAGATAAGGTGCACCGTGAACGAACGGATGATCTGAGAAATCGGCTTGGATGCTGGCGTCCTCGGGAACAGGAACGCCGTCCTTGCAGCTGGCGTAGCTGCAGCAGCACAGATTCCACTCGGGCTCTATGTTTGGCGTGCCGGCATGAGCCTTGGATCATTGCCTTTCTGTCCCATTTTGTGTCGTCAGGAAGTGGGATAAGTTTTAACCCTGCCGGGTTAGAGTGCGCGCCCAAGAGTTGCACAAGGAATTCCGGGAATGCGTAAAATCTCCGCAATCACCACACTGCTGGTTGGTATGGTTATGGCAGCCCCGGCCCGGGCCTTCGAATACAAACCACTGCTCAAGCAGGTTTTCGGAACCTCCGACCCGAGCGAGCTCGGCGGCCCGATTTTCGCTTTGGTCGCGGTGGCTGCGATCCTGTTCTTCTGGATTGCGCTCAGGATCGGGAAGCGGCGGCAGCGCCGGATGATCGAAACCTACGATGAGCAGCTTCAGGATTACGCCTCCCGCCTGCGCCGCGGCAAGCTCTGATTGCCCGGGTGTGCGGGAGCTGCTGGTGCGCCGCGGGTCCGATGGAACGTGCACAGGACACTTCAAAATAATGACGTTATGTGTGCGTTGCAGCCCGGTTTGACCCAGTTGAGCGCGGCAGGCTTTGCGGCGTCATCGCCCGTCAGCTTCAACGGGTGAATGTACCGGGATCCATTCGCGCCGCGAATGAGCGCTTTCGGGAAATTCATTTCACTTCGTGCAGCGTTTGCCTATGATCGGTGTGCCCTGATCTGGGGTTGGGTCGCGCTGCAGGCCCGATCCAACCCGCTTTTTCAAGAGACCTCCATGCCCGCGCAACTCTCCGTCAATCTCAATGCTGTCGCCATGCTCAGAAACCGCCGGGACTTGCCGTGGCCGAGCGTCACGGCGCTTGGCCGGATTGCGCTTCAAAATGGTGCGCACGGGTTGACCGTGCATCCGCGGCCTGACCAGCGCCACATCCGGTTCTCCGATCTGCCCGAGCTCCGTGCGTTGATCGATGACGAGTTCCCCCAGGCGGAATTCAACATCGAGGGCTATCCGACCGATGATTTTCTCGATCTCGTCGAGGCCAACCAGCCCGAACAGGTCACCCTTGTGCCCGACGATCCATCGCAGGCGACGTCCGATCATGGCTGGGATTTCGAAGGCAAGGGCAATGTCCTGCGCTCGGTGGTGCAACGGCTGAAGAAGAATGGCGCACGGGTGTCGCTGTTTTGCGATCCCGATGCCACCCGTTCCGCGCTGGAGGCCGCCAAGGCAACGGGCGCGGACCGGGTCGAGTTCTACACCGGGCCCTATGGCGGCACCTATGACGACCCCGCGCGTGCCGCCGAAGAGCTCGACAAGCTCAAGACCGCCGGTTCAATTGCCGCCGAACTGGGTCTTGGCGTCAATGCCGGGCACGACCTGACGGTGGACAACATGCCGGGCCTGGCCCGCGCGCTGCCCAATCTGCTCGAGGTCTCGATCGGCCATGGTCTGACCGCCGATGCACTGGAATACGGAATGGCCGAAACCGTTCGCCGCTTTGTCCGCGCTTGCGGTTGAGTTTCAACTGAAAAAGGCCCCCCTCGACAACGGACTTAACGAGGGAGGCCGATGCCATGGCGGGAGGTCAGATCCATGACATGGTTTTGTCGGATCTGGTGTCAGGCTCCGAGGGCCGACTTGCTGGCTTGCAGAAAGCCATTCAGCGTTGTCAGTTGGGTTCCAGACAGTTTGGCTGCCGCGTCCGTCACAATGTCGACCTTGCCTTCCCGCGTGTTGGTGTCGAAGGAGACAAATGTCGGGATGTAAGGTGCCGGAACGCCGGCTCCAGCCATGCCCTGTGCCAGTTGGTCGTCGGTCACATGAACCACGGTGAGCGGTTTGCCGGTTGCCTGTGACGCCAGTTCTGCGATCTCGTCGGTGGTGAAGGCCACAGGACCCGTGAGCGTGTGGATTTCGTTGTCGGCGGAAGGCGTGGCGAGGCTCCCCGCAATCGCCCGGGCGACGTCGTCGCGAGCGATATTGGCGACTTTTCCGGTTCCTGCAGAGCTGTACCATTGACCGCTTGCCAGGGCCGGCGGCAGCGTCATGAAGAGGTTTTCCATGTACCAGCTGACGCGGAAAATCGTGTAGCCGAGGCCGGTTGCAATGATCGCGTCCTCGGTTCCCTTGTGATCGGGCGCGAACAGCACCTTGCTGTCATCCGGGTTGGGCATGGATGTGTAGAGGATGTGGCTGACACCGGCTTCCTTCGCGGCTGCAACCGCCGCCAGATGCTGGCGCAGACGCCTGTCTGTTCCGTCAAGCACATCGGTAGAGATGATCAGGATCCGGTCAACACCGGCAAGGCCGTCCTTCATCGAGTCCGCGTCTTCGAAATCGACCCGGCGTGTCTCGACGCCGCGCGCGGCGAGATCGGTGAGCTTCGCTGTATCGCGCGAGCCGGCGATGATATCTGACACGGGGACTTTGAAAGTCTCGATGAGATGGTGAAGCACGCGCGTGCCCAGTTGTCCTGATGCGCCGGTGACGAGCAGTTTTCCGGTCATTGTGTTTCCTTTCCTGCGAGACCGGGTTCGTGTCGATCTCAAAAAATAATCTACTCTCATATTGAGAGTTACGGCATATATGGTATGTGGAAGAGGGAGGGAAGAAGGCAGTTTTGCCACCGATAGTTACCTTGAAGGAACCACCTCATGGACGCGCATATTCCATTTTCCGAGCGGCTTAGGATGATGCAGGGCGATCAAAATCCTAATAACTGCCCGGTACGCCAGGTGATGCAGGGCATTTTTGGCAAGTGGAGCACGCTGCTGTTGCTGGCGCTGGCCGAACGGCCGTACCGTTTTGGCGAGCTGCGCCGTCTGGTGCCTGACATTTCGCAACGCATGCTGACCCAGAGCCTGCGCGATCTGGAGCGGGACGGCTACATCTACCGCAAGGTCTATCCCACCAAGCCGCCCAGCGTCGAATACGGGCTGAACGATCTGGGAAAGTCGATGCTCGTGCCGCTTCATGATCTTGTGATCTGGGCCAGCGACAATTTTGCCGCCGTGGACTCGTCGCGCAAAATCTACGACGCGCAAGCCGCGGACTGATCAGCGATCAGACGCCTGCACTGTCTCGCATGATCACGAAATCGGTGGCCGATCGGGTCTCGGGATGCGCCGGAAGGTCGGTCAGCATCATGGTCGCGCCCGGGTGCAGGTTGCGGGCGATCTTCTGATAGACATTCGGCGGGATCATCAGCCGTGCCGTCGCCGCGATCTCCCGCTGAACATCCACCGCCGTTTCGTGCCCGGTTCCAAGCCCCACCGCCATCCAGTCATAGACATGGGTCGCCGGGTTGATTCCCTTGAGCAGATAGACATGCGTGCCCAATGGCAGACGCGGATGCTCGATGCCGATATCGGCACTGATGAACTCCTTGCCGTTCTTGAGCGCGATCAACCTGCTGTCGGCACCGCTGACGACAATGGCGAAGGCATCATCCTTCTCGCCTGACTTGTCGCGCGGCAGGCTCTTGCCGGCGACATGGCCGGTCATGGTTTCCACGGCCTTGAGATCCGAGCTGGTCAGCACCAGACCGGAATGGCTCAGGCTGCCGATCCCCGAGCGCGCCTTGGTGACGATTACCGGGGTGCCGTTGTGGGTGACGCCAAAGACCAGATCGGCAAAGGCCTTGGGAAGATGCACACAGCCATGGGAACTGGGATAGCCCGGCAACCCGCCGGCATGCAGCGCGCAGCCGCCGAAGAAGAACTGGCTGTCGGGCATCTCGGCGTTGTTGTAGGCTTTCGACAGATGCATCTTCTCCTTGCTCAGCACCGAGAAGACCCCGGTTGGCGTTTCATAGCCCTTGCGCCCGGTCGACACGGTCGAAACCCCGATGCGGATGCCGTTGCGGTAGACGAAGGCGAGCTGGTCGGACAGCGACACCAGCACCGCCACCGGCCCTTCCAGAGCCCGCTCCGGATACCAGGTCCATTCGCCGGGTTTGAGATCGGTGACGGGCTTTTCGGTTTGCGCGAAACTGCCGCCATTGGCTGCTATGAGGGCGGCGGCACCGCCGCTTGCAAGAATGCCCCTGCGGGTGATCTTTCCCCTGGTCACGATCCTGTCCTCCAGATTGCCGTATGCGAGACTGAAGCGCCTGTGCTCCTATTAGGATGATTGCATATTGGGCGGACAATTCAAGCCAGCGTCCCGAAAACCGGGCGAAGCCATGGGCCTGAACCGGCCTTCAGGAACGTTCATCGCCGGTTTTCCGCCGTTTGGCCCGGCCCGGCCAGGGCGCGCATCTTCCTGCTTGAAATTGCGGCATGTCTCGGTCAAAAAACCTACGTGATTTCACAGGGGCATTAATGAGTCGGCTCACCACATCGATCTTCGCAGCGACCTCCGCAGCTTTTTTGAGCATGGCACTGGCTGGTTGCCAGACGGAATCCCCGTCCAAACCATCCCGCCCGGCGGTTCCTGCCAACTTCTCCTCGCTGATGCCGCCGCAGAGCCTGCTACGCAATGACACCATCGAGGCAGCGAGCCATGACCGCAATTCAAGCCGGCTCGCCTATGTCGGAGTCTGGGCCAAATCCGGCGATGCCTGCGCGATGATGGACCAGACTGCCTTTGAGGGTTATGCCGTTATCACCCCGGTGTCGTTGCGCCATCCGGGCGAGACCTGCAGCTTCGAACCCGGCGCGCCGGGGCAGGGCTACCTGCAGCTCGAGGCCAGCTGCAAGATCAAGCGCAAGACCAGAAAGCGCACGATTACCATTGCAATGGCAAACAGCAGCGCCATGACCTTGAGCATCGACGGCCAAAGCCAGACCCTGACCCGGTGCCATATGCTCAAGTGAGGTGGTTTGGCTTGGTCCTGGGCGAACGGGGCTGAGGCAGAAGGCAACAGCTGCCGCAGAGACCTCATCCTCAGGGCAGCAGATTTTCGGGGATCCGGTGCGGGCGGTAGCTCTCGCCTGAGTTGGCCGACATAAGTCTGGAAAGTGGCCAGATCAGAAAAAAGCCGGCCAGGCCAAGAATGATCACGATCTCTGTGGTGATGGCCTCAATGTTCCACAGCACCGCAACAGCAGCGGCAACTGCCGCAGCGAGGGTCAGTGCCCCGGCAACGCGGGCGGCATTGTTGTTCGCCCCTCCGGCAACAAATGCGATCCGGGAACGGCAATCCTGCGGGATCGCGTCATGCAGGTCTTGGACAAAGCTGCGGTAGGTCGCGCTGCGCTGCCGGTCAAACCGGCCCACCGCATCAGCGGAGAAGATGTTGAGGGTGGTTCCATCCCGGAACCACAAGACCATGATCCCGACCACTCTGGCCCGTCCGCCGAAATTGACCTTCAGGTTCACACGGCTGAGGTCCTTCAGGTGAGCCGATTTCTGGCGTCCGCGCTCGCTCCAGAACAGCTGCCCGTCGCGCAGCTCTACGCCGTCCTCATCGAGCCGGACATACATCCGGACTTCACCAGCCCTTGTGTGCAGAAGATACTTCATCGGGCATATCCCGGCCTGGCTTTCCTGGCCAATTGTAGCGCCTTCCGGCAGATGCGGAAAGTTGGCCCGGTGCCCGCCTCCAACTCCAGGTCCGGGGCGGGCAGGCGGTTGATCCGGCTGTTACGCTGCCGGTGGACCCGAGTTCACCGGGTGCCAGCGCGAAGTGCTCCATGCGGAGCCCGACTGAGGCCCGGGACATATCGAGGCTGTGCAAAGCCGCGGGGAACCTGTAGCGTCGCGCTGCATAAAATGGTTCAGTCCCAAGGGGTTGCCGCAATTGCAGAATCCGGATTTTTAAGATGCCAAGCATGTTTGAGCAGTTCGTTACCATCTGGGTCGTGGTCGACCCGATCGGCACCATACCGGTCTTCGTTGCGGTGACCGCGTCACTTGCGCCGTCGGCACACCGCTGGATCGCGGTGCAGGCCGCGCTCACTGCCGCTGGCGTTCTTCTGTTCTTTCTGGTCGCCGGTCAGTTCCTGATCGATGCGCTCGGCATCAGCCTGCCGGCCTTTCAGATCGCCGGCGGGCTCATTCTGTTTCTGTTTGCGCTGACCATGATCTTTGGCGAGTCCAAGCCCGAGCGTGAAACCGCCGAGGCCGCCGCGGACGATGCCCCGTCACCGGCGATTTTCCCGCTTGCGGTTCCCTCCATCGCCTCGCCGGGCGCGATGCTGACCATCGTTCTTCTGACCGACAACAACCGCTTCAGCATCGCCGAGCAGGTCGTCACGGCGGCCATCCTGCTGTCGGTTCTCGCCTGCGCTCTGGTGTTGATGTTGCTCGCCGGCCCGATCCTCAAAGTCATCGGCAAGGGAGGGGCTGCAATTGTCAGCCGGGTGATGGGGATGATCCTCGCCGCCGTTGCGGTGGACGCGGTGATCAACGCGATTTTCGACATCATTCCCGCCTGATCATCCTGAAGAATTTTGAACAAACCTGATTTGAGAGGAAACACCGAATGCAAGCCTTGCCGGAAACCCTGTCGATAGCCCAGGAAATCCAGCTCTCGGTCGCGCCGGTCTTCATGCTGACCGCGATTGCCGCGCTGCTGACCCTCCTGTTCAATCGCATGTCCCAGACCCAGGATCAGATCCGCGTGCTGGGCGAGCGTCCGGAAGGTGAGGCGACCGCGGCTGAGCCGGACAAGGCCGCCTCACGCTTGCTTGCAGCCCGTCTGTCGGGGATCCGGTGGGCCATCAGGTGCAACGTGACAGCCGCCATCCTGATCTGCTCTGTCGTCGTGTCCATCTTTATCAGCGATTACCTCGTCCCCGACCTCTCCAACCTGATTGCCGCCCTGTTCATCGCCGCCATGACCTTGCTGGCCGCCGGGTTCCTGCTGCTTTTGCGCGATGTTTCAAGGCCCTGACAAGGTCGCTGTGGAGAGAGGCCGGTTCCCGAAGAAGGAGTGTCCCGCGCTGGAGAGTGAGTTCGCCCGATGTAAACATCATTGATTTGACTTGACGGCGTACCGTACGGTACGGTACATGCGCGGCCATGACATTGAACCTTCATCACCAAAGCGCGCCCGCGCGCATCAGGTCCGCGGTGGGACAGGCGGTTGATCCGGCTGTCGCGCTGCCGGTGGATGATGAATTCACCGAACGCCAGCGCGAAGTGCTCGATGCCGTGCTCAAGCTGATGGTGGCGGAAGGGGACGGGTTTTCGGTTGCCGCCGTGGCACGCGCGGCAAGCTGCTCCAAGGAGACGCTTTACAAGTGGTTTGGCGACCGCGATGGGCTTTTGACCGCCACGGTGCGCTGGCAGGCGTCCAAGGTGCGGATGCCGAAGCTGCCGCGGGACAAGCTGACCCGTGCGAGCCTGGAACAGGCGCTGACCGGCTTTGCTGAAAGCTGGCTCAGCGTGATCACCGGCGATCTGTCGATCGCGCTCAACCGCGCCGCGGTGTCCCATGCCGGATCGGGCAAGAGCCGGCTTGGCGGGATCGTGCTCACCAACGGTCCCTTTGCCATGAAGCGGCGGCTCGAGCCGTTGTTCGAGGCAGGCAGGGAGGCCGGGCTTCTGAGCTTTGAGGATGCGGGCGAGGCGTTTCGCGTCTTCTTCGGCCTGGTGGTGGCGGATGCGCAGATCCGCGCGCTTCTGGGCGAGGACTACCGGCCCGATACGGCCCAAATCAAAACCATCTCCGCTCTGGCGGTGACCAAATTCCTCGATCTCTATGGACGGGGATGAAGAACAGGTGAGGGGTGCAAAGCCCTTTGCCCGGACCAACAAAGACAACAACACGCAAAACGGGAGACTATCATGCGCGTTTATTATGATGCCGATGCCGATCTCAATCTGATCAAGTCGAAGAAAGTGGCCATCATTGGTTACGGTTCGCAGGGACGCGCGCATGCGCTCAACCTCAAGGATTCGGGCGCAACCAATGTCGCCGTCGCCCTGCGCGCCGGTTCGGCCACCGCCAAGAAGGCCGAAGCCGACGGCTTCAAGGTGATGAGCGTCGCCGAAGCCGCCGGTTGGGCCGACCTGATGATGATGGCAACGCCGGATGAGCTGCAGGCCGACATCTACAGGGACGAAATCGCCGGCAACATCCGCGATGGCGCGGCAATCGCCTTCGCCCACGGCCTCAATGTGCATTTCGGCCTGATCGAACCCAAGGACACCGTCGACGTGGTGATGATCGCGCCCAAGGGCCCCGGCCACACCGTGCGCGGCGAGTATGAGAAGGGCGGCGGCGTGCCCTGCCTGATCGCCATCCACCACAATGCCTCGGGCAACGCCCATGATCTCGCACTGTCCTATGCCTGTGGCGTTGGCGGCGGCCGTTCGGGCATTATCGAAACCAACTTCCGCGAAGAGTGCGAAACCGATCTGTTCGGTGAGCAGGTTGTTCTCTGCGGCGGCCTGGTCGAGCTGATCCGCGCCGGTTTCGAGACCCTGGTCGAAGCCGGTTACGCGCCGGAAATGGCCTATTTCGAGTGCCTGCACGAAGTCAAACTCATCGTCGACCTGATCTATGAAGGCGGCATCGCCAACATGAACTACTCGATCTCCAACACCGCCGAGTGGGGCGAGTATGTCTCGGGTCCGCGCATTATCACCGCCGAGACCAAGGCCGAGATGAAGCGCGTGCTCAACGACATCCAGACCGGCAAGTTCACCTCCGACTGGATGCAGGAATACCGCTCCGGCGCAGCCCGCTTCAAGGGCATCCGCCGCATGAACGACAGCCACCAGATCGAGGAAGTCGGCGAGAAGCTGCGCGGCATGATGCCCTGGATCGCCAAGAACCAGCTGGTCGACAAGACCAAGAACTAAGTTCTGACGAGCTTGCCGAAAATGCGACAAGGCCGGGAGCGATCCCGGCCTTTTTGCTCTTCTGCACGCCTTATACGCCCGGCACGGTCTCCCGCACCACCACCGACACCGGGAAATGGTCCGAATACCCGTCGGTGTTGACGTTCCTGGCGGCATTGCCCTTGGCCATGCCAAACCGGATCGGGCCTTCGTTCTTCGAATTCGAGGTCATCTCGGGATAGGCCTCGATGCGCACCGTGTCCTCGAGCACCTTAAGCGGGGTGCTGCCCTTGAGCAGCGAGCGCGACACCAGGATCTGGTCGAACAGATTGGCGTCCCCCTTGAAATAGAGCGTGCCGTAGAGCGTGCGCTTGCGCCCCGATTTGCTGGTGACCGTCTGCCTGAGCAGGTTCCAGCTCAGATTGTAGAACATCGCCGAGGTCGAGCCCTCCACATCGTCGCGCTCGCGCCGCGCATTGGCATGCACCATCAGCGAGGCGTCGTAGGGGTCGTCATTCATGTCGCCCATGGCGATGACAGCGGCATCCTTGTCGCGCTCTTCGCGGATGCGCTCGTGCCAGTAGCCCAGCGTCTCGCCCGCGGTCATCCGGTAACCGGCACTCTCGATGGTCCCGCCCGAGCGCGAAGGCCAGTGATTGGACAGCGCGATCAGCTGGTTGCCCGAATTGGTGACGAAGGTGCATTGGGTGATGTCGCGGGTGCCGGTGCGGCGCATCACGAAATGGCTGAAGATCTCGGTCTCGATGATCACCAGCCGGTTCTTGTCAAAGATGAAGGCGGTGTCGATGCCGCGCTTGTCCTTGGTCGAATCCGCATGCACGATGGAGTAGTTCCGCCCCGGCAGAAGCTGATCCAGCCGGTCGCTCAGGGCTTCGAGTGCGAACCGGTTTTCAACCTCGCAGACCCCGAGCAGATCCGGCCCCGCGCCGCCACCCATCTGCACGATGATCGAGGCCAGCTGGTCGATCTTGCGGTCGAACAGCGCCTGCGTCCAGCCTTTAAGATCGCCCGCATTCTTCTTGGCGATCCAGGGTTCACGCGCCGGAAACCCCTCCGGCGCAAACAGATTTTCGAGATTCCAGAAACCAACGAGATAGTCCGGCATGCCATCCTCCCGTGTCACAAAGATAAAGTGTACCGGATTGCAGTGACACTTTAAAGGCGAAGGCGCTGAACGTGCCGGCTGACGATGCCCGGCACCCGTGCGGCGGAATGTCCTTCAGCCGCTCCGGCAGCCCGCGCGTTTTCCTTTGCATGGGACATGTGCCTGCGGCCGGTTTACGTAAAGCAGGGCGCTCAACCCCGCTCCCAAATGGTGGAAAACTGTGGCTCGGACCGAAGCTTGCCTTCGGCGGAAACGCACATGCGAACAAGAGAATTGCGCATTGCACAACGTGGTTTGATGCTGATTTAAAAGAGAAATTTTAATTAGTGCAGAAAATTGAGAAACTAATTTCTGCTTTGTTAACCAATGTATTCCTAATACTTTTTGCATTGCACCAGAGGAGTCTGAACCCCGGGTTCCGGCTGTTTCAAAGAGAAGGGCATTGCAATGATCAGCCGCATCAAATCACCAGCCAAGCAAATCTGCATCGCGACGCTGTGTTCTTTGTTTGTGTATTCATCGGCGCTGGCCAGCGAGCCAATGCCAATCAAGTTTAATTTCACTGAAAAGACTTCAAGCAGTCTGGCTTACAAGGTTCTCGAGCTGGCGGTCGGGAAGCTTGACAACAAGTACGAGCTTCAAGGCGCCGATGTTGTCTACCCGAACACCAATGCCGAAAAAGCAGCCTTGGCGGAGGGCAAGATCGATATCCGGTGGGGTGGGGCAACCAAGGTCGACGACACAAAGTTCAAGAACGTGCCGTTTCCCATTGACGGGGGGCTGCTTGGATACCGTCTGTTTCTGATTGATGGCGAACGCCAGGCTGAATTCAGCGCGATCCAGTCACTTGAAGACCTCGAGAGCATGATCGCCATTCAGGGGCCGGGCTGGGGCGACATCGGGATCCTTGAAAACGCCGGTCTGACGGTCCGCACCGGGCCCTACAATCAGCTGTTCAAAATGACCGTTGGCGGCCGTGCGGATTACTTCCCCCGTGCAGCCTTCGAGGCCATCGCCGAGCAGGCGGCCAACGTGGATGATGCCCCGGGCCTCGCCGTCGAGAAGTCGCTGATCGTGCACTATCCGCTGACCTGGGTTTACACCGTCTCCGCGGATCGAAAGGGCCTCTATGATGACATCATGAAGGGTCTGTACGAAGCCTATGATGACGGCTCGTACAAAAAGCTGCTTCTCAGCGATGCCAATGTGAAGCTGTCGCTGGAGCAAGGCAATCTCAACGGCCGCAAGGTCATTGAGCTGCCCAACCCCAACATGCCTGAGGAAATCAAGGCGATTCCTGAAAAATACTGGTTCAAGCCGCAAAACAACTCCTGGTGAGCTGAAAACGATGTTGGACCAAACCTTCCTGAATTCAATATTGGATTTTGTTCTCAGCGAGATCCAGACCCAATCTGAACACGCGAGATGACGATGAAAAAGTCGATAACACTACAGCTCATTGTGCCAATTCTTGTCCTGGTTGCCGTGGGCTTCCTGGCTGTCGGATCCTACATGATCTGGTCTCAGTCCCAGTCGCAGATGAAGATGTTTGAAGAGAACGTCTCCTTGACAGGCGACCTGACAAAATCCGGGGCAACCCTGGGTCTGTGGCAGTTCGATGAGACGCTGATTGCCAACACAATCAATCCTGCCAAGGCGGACAGCACCTTCAAGGCGGTTTCCGTCATTAAGCCTGATGGTCAGCCATACTTTGTCGATGGAGATGGCGACGATCAGAAGATTGCGGTCGAACACGCTACCAAGGCAGGCACGTTGGATGCGCCGACACTGCATTGGGACAACAACATGCTGGTTGCCCTTGTGCCGCTTCTGCACACGGAAGAAGGCAATGCAATGAACATCGGCACCATGGCGCTCGCCTTTGACAGCAGCCCGGTTGTCGCGGGGATCACCAGCACGGCGATCATGTCGATTGCCCTGATGCTGCTGGCCATTGCGGTGATTGCGGCTGCAATCTACCTGGTAACACGCAGCATCACCCGGCCCCTCGCCAATCTGGAAACGGCCATGGCGTCGCTGTCCGCAGGCGAGCTTGGCGTTGAAGTTGCCAATGCCGAGCGCAAGGATGAAATCGGCTCGATGGCCCGCGCGGTGCAGGTCTTCAAGGACCAGTCGATTGCCAAGATCACGCTTGAGAATGAAGCAACCGAACAAAGAGCTGCAACGGAACAAAGCCGCGAGGCGCAGCTTCGCCTGGACGGTGAACGCGCCGCGGCCATGGCGCAAGCCACCACCAGCCTTGCATCTGCCCTGAAGGCGCTTGCTCAAGGCGATCTGACCGTCCAGATCGACGAGACGTTCACGTCGGATTTCGAAGGCCTGCGTCAGGACTTCAACACCTCGATCGCGCAACTGGCGTCCACGATGAACTCGATCACGCAGAGTGTCGGCTCCATCACCAATGGCTCGCACGAGATTTCCAATGGTGCCAATGATCTCGCCAAGCGTACCGAGCAGCAGGCTGCGGCCCTGGAAGAAACCGCGGCCGCTCTCGATGAGATCACAGCCAATGTGACCAACTCCACCCAGCGCGCAGAAGAAGCCAGGCAGGTTGCCACCAATGCCAATCAGTCGGCGGCAAAGTCCGGGGAAGTCGTCGCCGAGGCTGTCAACGCCATGAGCCGCATCGAGGAAAGCTCGAGCAAGATCTCCAACATCATCAGCGTGATTGACGAGATCGCGTTCCAGACCAACCTTCTGGCGCTCAATGCCGGTGTGGAGGCAGCGCGTGCCGGTGAAGCGGGCAAGGGCTTTGCGGTTGTGGCGCAAGAAGTGCGTGAGCTCGCCCAGCGTTCGGCACAGGCAGCCAAGGAGATCAAGGAACTCATCGAAGCCTCAACCAGCGAAGTGGCGTCCGGTGTGGATCTGGTCTCTCAGACCGGAACCGCGCTCACTTCCATCGGCGAGCTGATTGTCAGCATCAACAGCCACATGGATGCCATCGCCATCTCGGCGCGCGAACAGTCAACCGGTCTTGCGGAAGTCAACACCGCCGTCAACGAGATGGACCGGACAACCCAGCAGAACGCAGCTATGGTGGAGGAATCCTCCGCCGCCGCTGCAACGCTGGCCGATGAAGCCGCCGTCCTGCGCAAGCTGGTCAGCGAGTTCAAGATGGCAGGCAGCTCCAGCCAGGCCTCGGCTCTGCGCCAAACCGCCAACGCCATGGCCCAGCCGTCGGCCAGGCCAGCCCCAACTTCCCATGCCACGGCTCCCAGCCCCAGGGCTGCCAAACCCCTTGCCCAAGGCAACGCAGCCGTCAAAGAGCAGGAATGGGACGAATTCTGATCGCTGACTGAAAGCGACCCGCTGATACGATCCCTCCGTCAGAAATGACGGGGGGATCTTTGCGTTTGGGGGAGGGTGTTGGCAATCCGCGCCTCCGCTTGCTAGCCCGAGTTGGGATACGCAATGTCCATGCAAGTGCGACTGGCTATCTCTGCCATCCGTTAACCGCCCCGAACCACCCGCCCCAGCCGCATGATGCCTTCCTCGATCATCGCCTCGCTGGCGCACGAAAACGACAGCCTTATCGTGTTCGCCCCGGAGCCGTCGGCGAAGAAGGCCTTGCCGGGAACGAAGGCGACGCGTTCGATTCTGATGCTTTCGGCAAGCAGCGCCGCGCCGTCGAAATGTTCGGGCAGGGTGACCCAGACGAACATGCCGCCATCGGGCCTGGTCCAGGTCACGCCCTCCGGCATGTGGCGGGCAAGCGCCGCGAGCATCGCGTCGCGGCGTGCCATATAGGTGGCCTTGATCCTGGCGACCTGCGCCTCGAAGCCGTCCGAGGCGACCTGGTGGATCGCCATCTGGTTCAGCGTCGCCGAATGCAGATCGGCGGCCTGTTTCATCAGGACAAGCTTGGAGATCACCGGCTTGGCGGCGCAGACCCAGCCGACGCGCAGCCCCGGCGCCAGCGTCTTGGAAAAGCTGCCGCAATAGATCGTGCGGGTGTTGTCGATTCCGCCATTGCGTTCAATGTCGAGCGCCAGCAGCGGAGGAACCTCGTCCCCGTCATAGCGCAGCGACTGGTAGGCGGCGTCCTCGATCACGGCGATGTCGAGTTCGGTGGCCAGATCGAGAATGTTCTCACGCGCCGAGGCTTGCAGCGTTTCGCCGGTGGGATTGGCGAAATCGGCCGAGGCGTAGGCGAATTTCACCTTGCCGCCCCCGGGCCCGCCCTTGCCCTGCGCGGTCTCGCGGTAATCGGCAGCCGAGCGGTTGCCGAGCGGGGTGAGGCGGTCATAGCTGGGCTCATAGGCGTTGAAGGCCTGAAGTGCGCCCAGATAGGTGGGCCAGCCGACCAGCGCGGTGTCGCGGGGTGACAGGAACAGCTTGCCGAGATAGTCGAGCGCCTGCTGCGAGCCCGAGGTGATCATGATGTTGTCGGCGCTGCATTCGACGCCCAGCGAGGCCATGCGGGTGACCAGCCAGTCGCGCAACGGCTTGTAGCCCTCGCTGACCGAGTATTGCAGCGCCGCGCCCTTGCTGTCGCCGGAAAGCGCGGATGTCAGCGCCGCGCCAAAGGCGTCCGCCGGAAACAGCGCCGGATCGGGAATGCCGCCGGCAAAGGAGATCACGTCGGGCTGGTCGAGCAGTTTCAGGAGCTCGCGGATTTCGGACGCCTTCATCCGCTCCGCACGGGTGGCGAAAAGCGCGGGCCAGTCGAGGCCGTGGCCGGTTGACGCGCCGCCCGGCGCTGTCGGCATGGTGGCCGAATCCTGCTGCATCTGCCTGGACATGATTTTCTCCCCGAGACCTGCGCCGGCGCACCTTGCCCGGCGGGATCTGGCTCCGTTGTGTTGCTTGTTGCGCGTCCGTTTTGCTCAAACAAAAGCCGTTTGGCGCAACAGAAATGCGCGCACGCTCTGTTGCACGCAAGATTGATCACGAATTGGAATTTAAGTCAATAATGCTGACCTAAATTCCAGGCGTGTTTCGGGTGGACGGTTTGGCAACGGGTCCGTCAAGCGGGGCGGAGCGTTCAATCGGGTTCGAAAGTCATGGCCGTCCCGTTCATGCAGTAGCGCTTGCCGGTCGGCTCCGGACCGTCCTTGAAGACATGGCCCAGATGCGCCTCGCACCCGGCGCAACGGATCTCGATGCGCACCATGAAGAACGAGCGGTCCTTGTGCTCGCTGACCGTTTCCGGCGCGACCGGTTGGCAAAAGCTCGGCCAGCCGGTGCCGGACTCGAATTTGGTCTCGGAGCGGAACAGCGCCTGCCGGCAACACACGCAGCGGTAAAGGCCGGGCGCCTTCTGGTCCCAGTTGGGTCCCGTAAAGGCCTGTTCGGTGCCATGCTGACGGGTGACGTAATATTGCTCAGCCGTCAGCTGCGCCCGCCACTCGGCGTCGCTTCTGGCGGTCTTTGTTGGGGTTTTCGTGTGCATCACAATGTCTCCGGAGCCTCATCCTAGATTACCGGCGGGCGCTTGCAATCAGCAGCGAGCAAAGCCGCAAGCTGCGCCAAAACATCGCAGAGCCTATGCCGTCAGCCTTATGGCGGTGGAAACCTGACCTTTTTCGACAGTTTTCGGACTTCCTTGCCTTGTTCTTGCTCCGCGCCGTGACTAAGTGCTGTCTAACAAATTTGAGCAACAACTCCAAAATCCGTATCCATCGGATCTACATAAGCCGTCCCGGGGAACTTCAATGAGCGCTGCCGCGCCAGGAACGACTTTTATCATTCTCATGCTGCCGTTTCTGGCAGCCCTCATCGCACCATGGCTGACGCGCCGTCTCGGGCACAATGCCGCATGGCTGCTCGCACTGGCGCCGCTTGCGATCTTCATCCACTTCCTGGGCTTCTCTGCCGAGGTCGCCAATCGTGAGATCGTCACGGGCGGCTTCAAGTGGGTGCCCTCCTACAATGTCAGCTTCTCCTGGCTGATCGACGGCCTGTCGCTGACCTTCGTGCTGTTGATCTCGGGAATCGGCGCGCTGATCATGCTCTATTCGGGCGGCTACCTCAAAGGTCACGAAAATCTCGGCCGGTTCTTCTCTTTCATGCTGCTGTTCATGGGAGCGATGCTCGGCCTGGTCGTTTCCGACAGCTTCCTGATGCTGTTCGTGTTCTGGGAACTGACCTCGATCACCTCGTTCCTGCTGATCGGCTTTGACCACACCCGCGAGGCCTCGCGCCGCGCCGCATTGCAGGCGCTGGTGGTGACTGGGGGCGGGGGGCTGGCGCTGCTCGCCGGCCTTCTGGTGATCTGGAACATCACCGGCGTGACCCAGCTGTCGCTGCTTCTCATTCTGGGCGACGATCTCCGGCTGAGCCCGTTCTACCTGCTGGCGCTGCTGCTCGTGCTCGGCGGCGCGTTTTCCAAATCGGCCCAGTTTCCGCTGCATTTCTGGCTGCCCAACGCCATGGAAGCGCCGACACCGGTCTCCGCGTTCCTGCATTCGGCCACCATGGTCAAGGCCGGCGTCTATCTCTTGATGCGGCTCAATCCGGTGCTGGGTGACACAGTCTGGTGGGAAACCATCCTGCCGGTCTTCGGCGGCACGACGCTGATCGTCGGCACGCTGCTGGCCATCCGCCAGACCGATCTCAAGCTGATGCTGGCCTACACCACCGTGTCCTCGCTCGGCCTTCTGGTGATGCTGACAGGTTTCGGCTCCGACTATGCGATTTCCGCCGCGGTGCTCTATCTGGTGGCGCACTCGCTGTTCAAGGGCGCATTGTTCATGGTCGCCGGCCTGATCGATCATGAAGCCGGCACCCGCGACGTGACCAAGCTCGGCGGCCTTAGAACCGCAATGCCGATCACCTTCATCGCCGCCATGGGGGCTGCGATCTCGATGGGCGGGTTGCCCCCGTTCTTCGGCTTCCTGGCCAAGGAAGAAGTCTACTACGCGCTCTGGGCCACTGACCCCTGGTCGTTGATCTTCACGCTCGTCGCCATCATCGGCAATGGCCTGATGTTCGTCATCGGCTTTGCCGTCGCCATCAAGCCGTTCTTTGGCCCCAAGGTCGAAACCCCGAAACACGCCCATGAAGGCCCGGTGCTGCTGTGGCTCGGACCGCTGACGCTGACCATTGTGGCGCTGATCGCCGCAATTCTGTCGCCCTTCACCCATCAGATGATCTCGTCTCCGATGGCCAGCGCCGTTGCCGGTACGCCCGAAACCGTCACCATCTCGCTGATCCCGCATATCGGTGCGGCCCTGGCGCTGTCGCTGGTCACCGTAGTCTTCGGTGTGCTGGTCTATCTCAAGCTCGATCAGGCGCGCGCCGCGATCGACCGGGTGCTGATCGCCATCGGCTGGGGTCCGGACCGCGGATTTGACCAGTTCATCTCCGGCATCGTCCGGCTTTCGATCGCCGTCACCCGGATTGTCCAGCCCGGCAAGCTTGATGTCTACATGACCGTCACTTTCGTCATGATTGCGATCGCGCTCTATGCGCCGATGGCCTGGTATGGTGAGTGGCCGTCAATGCCGGTCTGGCCAGCCGATGCCCAGTTCCATGAACTTGCCGTCTTTGCGATCGCGCTCGTTGGTCTTGGCGCCGTGATCTACGCCCGCGATCGCCTCACCGCCATTGTCTCGCTGGGCGTGCAGGGCTTTGCCGTGGCGCTGCTGTTCATGCTGTTCGGCGCGCCGGATCTCTCCTTCACCCAGTTCATGGTGGAGACGCTGGCCGTGGTGATCCTGGCACTGGTGATGACACGTCTGCGGCTCTCCGCCTCCGATCATCGCTCCACCCGTGACAAGCTGATCGACATGAGCGTGTCGCTGGCCTGCGGTACCGGGTTTGGACTGTATCTGCTGTCGGTCACCCAGCAGCCGTTCAATCCCTATCTCAGCGAGTTCTTCGCCGCCTATTCCAAGATCGTTGCCCACGGCACCAATGTGGTCAACGTCATCCTGGTCGACTTCCGCGGAACGGATACCTTGGGCGAGATCGCCGTGGTCATGGTCACCGGCCTAGCGGTGTTGTCGCTGATCCGCATCCGCTCCGGCTTTGGAAACGCCGCGGTGGCTGACAATGATCCTGACCAGCGTGAGGAGGCCCGATAATGCGTACGGTGATTTTCCGCTCGATCGCGCCATATCTGACCAGCCTGATGCTGCTGTTTTCGATCTTCGTGCTGCTGCGCGGCCACAATGAGCCGGGCGGCGGCTTCATCGGCGGGCTGATCGCAGCCTCGGCTCTGGCAATCTACGGCATCGCCTGCGGCGTGGCGCCGGTGCGCCGGGCCATCTATTTCCACCCCATGGGGATCTCCGCTTTCGGGCTGTTGATGGGAACTGTCGCGGGCGTGCTCTCGGTGTTTGCCGGCGTGCCGTTCATGACCGGCCTTTGGGTCTATCCGAACCTGTTCGGTGTGGAGATTGCGCTCTCCAGCGTGCTGGTCTTCGACATCGGCGTCTATCTGGTCGTGGTCGGCGCGATCTCGTCGATCGCTCTGGCGCTTGAAGAAAGGGACCGGGACTGATGGAACCTCTCTTTGCACTTCTGGTCGGTGCCCTGTTCACGGTGTCGATCTATCTGTTCATGTCCAAGCACATCATCCGCGTGTTGATGGGGGCCGCGATCCTGAGCAACGCCGTCAACCTGCTGATCTTCACAGCCGGGCGGGTCACCCGTGAGGTGCCACCGATCATCGGCGCGAATTCCGACGTGCTGCCGGCAGCCGCGGCCAATCCGTTGCCGCAGGCGCTTGTGCTGACGGCCATCGTGATCGCGTTCTCGTTCTTCGCCTTCCTGCTGGTGCTCGGCTATCGCGCCTTCCAGAAACTGGGCACCGACGACAGCGACGAGATGCGTGTGGCCGAACCCGTCAATGAACCAGCCCCGCCGTTGGGCTACTGAGGAGACACCTGTAATGGCGGGAAAAACTGCGGGCCTTGAAGACCTTTCGGTCGCCTTTGTGATGGAGCCGGTGGCCGCTGCCGACTGGCTGATCCCGGCGCCGGTCGTGTTCTGTCTGCTGGCTGGTTCGGTGCTGTTGATGCTGCGCAAGCGCACCGATCTTCAGCCGCTGATCGCGATCCCGGCGCTTGTGATCCTGAGCGCCCTGACATTGGGATTGTTGGCCCATGTGGTCATCAACGGCACGGCGACGATGACCATGGGGCGCTGGCTGCCGCCCTTTGGTATTTCTTTCACTGTGGATGCACTGGGCGCGTTCTTCGCCGCCACATCATCCCTGGTGGCGCTTGCGGCCGGAATCTATGGCCGCAGCGATGTCGACCATTCCGGACAGCGCTACGGCTTCTACCCGTTCCTGCTGCTGATCATGGCGGGCGTGCTCGGCGCCTTCATGACCGGCGACATCTTCAACCTCTATGTCTGGTTCGAGGTTCTGCTGATCTCGTCCTTCGGCCTGCTGGTGCTGGGGTCTGAGCGCTCGCAGCTCGACGGCGGCGTCAAATACGCCTTCCTCAACCTGATCGCCACCACGCTGTTTCTGGTCGCCACCGGCTATCTCTACGGCCTTTTCGGCACGCTCAACATGGCCGACATCGCGGTCAAGGCATCCGAGCTGCGCGCCGCCGCACCGTTGATGACGCTGGTCACACTGTTCCTGCTTGCCTTCGCCATGAAGGCTGCTGCGTTCCCGGTCAATTTCTGGCTTCCCGCGTCCTATCACACGCCCAAGCTGGTGGTCTCTGCCCTGTTTGCAGGTCTGCTCACCAAGGTCGGCATCTATGCGCTGCTCAGGATCCTCGGCATGCTGTTCCCGGTCGAGCGCCTGGAGCTGTCCTACATCATCGCGATCGCGGCGGCACTGACCATGGTGCTTGGGGTGTTGGGCGCCCTGGCGCAGAACGACATTCGCCGCTCGATGGGCTTTCTGGTGGTCTCGGGCATCGGGGTCATGATGGCCGGTCTTGCCATCGGCAGCCCCGCTGGCCTGTCCGGGACAATCTTCTACGCCGCCCATTCCATGGTGGTGATGACCGCGCTCTATTTCGCCATCGGGATTGGTGCCCAGTTGGGCGGCAGTTTCATGCTGACCTCCGCCGGGGGGCTCTATGCCCGCAATGCAACATTGGCCTTTGTGACGTTGATGCTGTTTCTGTCGGTTTCCGGCCTGCCGCCATTCTCGGGCTTCTGGCCCAAGGTGATGCTGGTCAAGGCCTCGCTCGACATTGGCGCCTGGTGGCTTGCCGGCGCGATCCTTGTCACCGGTCTGCTGACCACGATCACCGTCGGCCGGATCTGGGCGCTGGCCTACTGGCGTCCGGCACAGGCGGAAGCAGCGGAGCAGGCCGCTGCACAGACCTTGCCGGCAGGCGCAGTGGCCGCGCTGGCAGGGCTTGTGATACTCACAATAGGCGCGGGCATTTGGCCGGAGCCGGTAATGGTGCTTGTCCAGGACGCTGCGCGTGGATTGATTGATCCGTCGGCCTATGTGCTTTCGGTGTTTCCGGGGGAGGTGCCGCAATGAGCCTGTTTCTGGTCAATGTGCTGCTGGCGCTGGTCTGGACAGCCGTGACGGGATCGTTCTCGTTCCTGAATTTCGCCTTCGGCTTCGTGCTGGCGATTTTTGCGCTGTCGCTGATCCGCGAACAGGTGGGCTCCGTCGGCTATTTCTCCCGTTCCCGGCGTGTCATTTCCCTGTTCCTGCTGTTCATCTACGAACTGGTGCTTTCGGCATGGCGGGTTGCGGTGCTGGTTCTGTCGCCGCGAATGGATCTCAAGCCTGGCATCATTGCCTATCCGCTCAAGGTGGACCGCGATTTTGAAATCACCATGCTCGCCAATCTGATCACCCTGACGCCGGGCACGCTCTCGGTTGACGTGTCCGACGATCGGCGCATCCTCTATGTCCACGCCATCGACGCCTCCGATCCGGATTCCACACGGCGCGACATTGCCGAAGGCTTCGAGCGCAAGATCATGGAGGCGTTTCGCTGATGTCCGTCCAGACCATTTTCGATTTTTCGGTCACGCTGGCACTTGCCATCCTGTCGCTGTCCTTTTTCGTCACCATCTACCGCATCATCAAGGGGCCGACGCTGCCTGACCGGATACTCGGTCTCGACATGCTTGTCGGTATCGCCATCGGCTTCATTGCTGTGGTTGGCATCAAGACCGGCTATGCGCTTTACATCGACGTCGCGATTGCGCTTGGTCTGGTGGGTTTCCTTGCGACGGTGGCCTTTGCACGCTTCGTTCTGTCGCGCGGCAAGACCGAGGACGATATTCTGGCGGAAGCGCGGCTGGCGGCCAGCGAAGCACGGCGCGAAGTCCGCGCCGCGGCAAAGGCCGTTGCCAAGGCGAATGACGGCACAGCGCGCAATCCAGAGCAGGGAGAACGCTGATGTATGAGCTTGCAACTCTGGTATCGGCCGCGTTTTTGTTGATCGGATCGCTGTTTGCGCTGGTGGCGGCGGTGGGCCTGCTGCGCCTGCCGGATCTCTACACCCGCATGCATGCAGCCTCAAAGGCGGGCACCATGGGTTCCTGCCTGATGCTGATCGCCCTTGCCATTCACGCTTCCGATGTCGGCACAGTTACGCGTGCGCTCGCAGGTGTCGTGTTCTTCCTGCTAACGGCTCCGGTCTCTTCACATCTCCTGGCCAAGGCAGCCTACAGTGTCGGTTACCGATTGCATTCGTCATCAGTGCTAGACGAAATGGCTCCGAAAGAAGAAAAGTAAAAACAAAATATGTGATCAACATGTGTTGCAACCAGAAACTTTAAATTTATCCAGCTCGCGCTATAATTAAAACATAGTTCTGTAATATGCGGAGATTTGGAAATAAAGTTACGTTTCTCGCTAAATCTCGTACTTGTCAGCCGTAGAATTCCATGTCAGCAACAGTGACAAGCCTCCCAGGTGAGTTTGGTGTTCAAAGCACAATAAGTAATTAGCTGAATTCAACGGCTGGCTTATTCACAAAAGTTAGGACAAGACGATGACAGAAGTAACCAAAGACAACGGATCGGATTTTCTCATAGAGTTGACCGCTGAAATTGTCGCCGCCTATGTGAGCAACAACTCAGTTGCTGCAAACGACCTCCCAAACGTGATTTCCCAGGTGCATTCCGCGCTTGGCGGCGCGACCGCGCCGGTGGAAGAAGTGGTTGAAAAGCCAAAGCCGGCCGTTCCGGTTCGCCGTTCAATTCAGAATGATTATCTGATCTGCCTGGAAGACGGCCAGAAGTTCAAGTCGCTCAAGCGCCACCTGATGACTCATTATGGCCTGACGCCTGAGCAGTACCGCGAAAAGTGGGATCTTGCTCCCGATTATCCGATGGTCGCTCCTTCCTATGCAGAAGCCCGTTCGCGGCTCGCCAAGGAAATGGGTCTGGGCCAGAAGCGCAAGCGCGGCAAATGATCCGATAGCCTCTGGCGCAGCAGTTGCGGTTCGTTCGTCAACCCCGAACGGCAACAGGGTGCCGGAGCAAATTTGAGCTGCGGGTTTTTTTAGATCGGGACCGCAGCGCATTTCAAACCGTGGCCTCGCGCCACGGTTTTTTTGTGCCCGGTTTTCCGCTGCCGGCATCGGCCAACGCATGCCGCATCCGCATCGCGAGGCGGTGCGAATGCCGGATCTCTCTTAGGGTGAGGAAAAAAATCCTATATAATTTCACAATTGTCCCTGGAAACATTGAAAAAACAACGTTAAGGTGCAATGGGTGGGTGGCTGCACGTCCGCATTATCTGCATATCATGTAAGAAAATATTCCTATAACAGGAGATTTTCATCATGGCGAAACATACCCGTAAGTCCGCAGGTCCCAGGTTCGAACCCGTTGGGGCATCAAGGTTGACCAGAGCATCGCGAACCGAATGGCGGGCCCCGCCCGCCATTCGGAACCACGGCGTTGATGGCGCGGCCGGGTTTGCCCAGTGGCGTGATGTGGCGACGGCTGTCTTCATTGGCTCGCAGGCAGGCGTCGCGTCCCAGGACAGCGGCTCACCCGGCGCGCAGCGGCAGCCGGCGCCGCAGGGTCTGTCCGAACCCGCATTGGGCGACATCTTCGCCTATGCAGGTCCGGCAGCCGGGTGGGCCAATGCCATCGATGTTCTGCGTTGCCGGGTGGTGCTGCGATTGGTCACCGAACTCTTCGATGCCGCTCTGGAACGTGAACTTGCCAATGGCGTGGCACGGCGCAGACCGCGCTGTCATATGCGCCAGATCGCGATGTATTTGAGCCATGTGGTGCTTTCCGTGCCCTATCGGACCATTGCCAGAGCCTTCGGCCGCGACCGCACCACGGTGGTTCACGCCTGTGCGGTGGTCGAGGACCGGCGCGACGATCCTGGCTATGACCGGTTTGTTGAACGTTGTGAGCGTTGCGTCAATGCGATCTTTGCGCCCTTTGGAGGCTCCCATGAAGAGCGCTGAGACGCGCGCCATGCGCAAGGCTCTGGCCGGTATGGTCGGTTTTCTGGCGCGCGGCGCCGCAACCCGGGATTATGCGGATCAGCCGTCAGACAGCCATCTCATTGGTCTGGTCCGCGGCGACGGGGCCAAACGCCAGTTTGATCCGGCGTTGTTGAAAGCGGCGCTGTCACGCGGGCTCATCACCCGCCGGACCGGTCCCGGCATCAGGACAAGCACAATTGCCATCACCGATGCGGGCCGGGCCGCTCTCAGGCGCCTGATCGCCGACCCGGACAGCGCCTTTCAGGACCAGCACCGGCAGATGGTGGCAAGAACCGACCAGGAGTTCGGGGCTGTGACCGTCAATGTTCTCGAATCTCCGCTTTCGGCGTTGGCCAGGATCAAGGGCCGGGACGGGGCCCCGTTTCTCAGCGAGGATCTGGTTGAAGCAGGTGAACGGTTGCGCGCCGATTTCACCCGTGGACAAATGACCCCATCGCTTGGCCAACGCTGGGAGCCGGTGCGGGCCGGGCGGATGTCTGGCCAGGCGGGCGGAGTTCAGGATCTCACCGATGCAGCCCTTTCTGCGCGCCAGCGGGTCGAAGCGGCCACAGGGGCCATCGGTCCCGAACTGTCGGGAGTTGTTCTCGACGCCTGCTGCTTTCTCAAGGGGTTGTCACAGATCGAACGCGAGCGGCAATGGCCTGTGCGCTCGGCCAAGCTGATGCTGCGCACCGCGCTTCAGGCACTCGCCCGGCACTATCAAACCCCGCGGAGCAATATTGAAACTAGCCGGCGCGCGCCGCCGCCGCATGCGCCTTGATCCGCATCACCATGGAGCGCAGGCCATTGGCGCGCTGCGGCGTCAAATGCTCGCCGAGGCCAAGCTTGGCCAGCAGCGCGGCCTCATCGAATTGTTCGACCTGAGAGGCTTTGTGGTCCGACGTTGCTGCAAGAACAATCCCCACCAGGCCACGAACGATATGCGCGTCTGAATCGCCGCGAAACACCATCACCGGATCGCCGGATTCGCCCGGCTTGGTCTCGGCGACAAGCCACACCTGACTGGCGCACCCCTTGACCTTGTTGTCCTCGGTGCGGTCTTTTTCGGGCATGTCGGGCAGCGCCTTGCCGATCTCGATAAGATAGCGGTAGCGATCTTCCCAATCGTCAAGATACTCGAAGTCGTCAATAATGGTTTGCAGCTTGCTCATGTTTAAATCCCGTAACTGTCGAGACATATAGGCGGAATCGATCTGGGATACACCCCGTAACCCTTGAATTGCAGCTTGGATTTTTCCCCAGGCGCGAATGTCATGATCGCAGCCCTGCAAGACCACCAGCCAGTCTCCCAGTGCCAAGCGGGGCTTTGTGCCGGACAGGCCGTTGCGCGGGCCGGTCCGCTCCGGCTAGATGCAGGCATACCGAACATCAACAGGCAGGGTCTCGATGAACTACCCATTCAGAACGGTGGATGTTTTTACCACCCGGCGATTCGGCGGCAATCCGCTGGCGGTTGTCTTGGAGGCCGATACGCTTGATGGCGCACAGATGCAGGCGATTGCGCGGGAATTCAACTACTCGGAAACGACCTTCGTGATGCGCCCCTCCGACCCCGCCAACACGGCAAGGGTGCGCATTTTCACCCCGGCCGTGGAGGTGCCTTTCGCAGGTCACCCGAATGTTGGCACTGCCTATGTTCTGGCGATGCTTGAGCCGTCGTCATCACAGACGACCGGGTTTGTCTTTGAAGAAAATGCAGGCCTGGTTCCAATCTCCCTGGAGTGGTCCGGCAATGAGCTCGAGAGCGTCGAACTCACGGCGCCCGAAGCACTTTCGCTTGGATCGGGGTTTGACACAGCCGATGTGGCAGCAAGTGTGTCGCTTGAAGCCGGCGACATTCTCACGGCCCTGCATCCGCCCGTCATCGCATCGGTGGGACTGCCGTTTCTCGTTGGCGAAGTTGCCAGCCGGTCAGCGCTTTCGGCCGCGCGTATCAACAAGGAGGCTGTTTCGCGGATCCTGCCGACCGACGGGGCCGATGCGATCTATCTCTATTGCCGTCATCCAGGGCCCGCGGATGGCGATGCCGACCTTACCGCGCGGATGTTTGCGCCCTGGGACGGTGTGGCCGAGGATCCGGCCACCGGCAGCGCAACGGCCGCCGCCTGCGCCCTGATATCCAGTCTTGAGAAGGGCGGCCCGCAGCCGCGGCAATTCAAGGTCGCGCAAGGCATCGACATGAACCGGCCAAGCCTTATCGGCATCGCGATCGAAGTCGGGGGGCAGGTGGTCAAGATAAGCGGCAGCTGTGTGCCGGTGTTGAGTGGCGAGATCCAAGTCTAGCTGGAGGCTTTGGGCGGTCTGTCTGCGCCCGGGTTCGCTCAAGGGCCGAAAAAAAGAAAACGCCGCCGGGAGGAAGGGCTGTTTCCCGGCGGCGGCGCGTCAGACGCGACTGGAGTTGGCAGTTTTCTGCATCATGAAGTCGATAAATTCGTGCCAGCCCCCATGATCGGAGTATCGAGGACCGGTTGACCGTCTGTGGCGATCAGTTGTTGGCGGTGGTGCTGTCGATTTCGGTTGGTGGGAGCGAGCCGGTCATCAGTTCGCTTTCACCGTCGGCGAATTTTGAGTCGAGAAACTCATAGGCGATCCGGGCGCCTTCTTTGGCGCGGATGCCGAGAGCTGCGAATGTTTCGCTGCCTGTCTCGCACACGTCAGGTTTGCGCAAGCAGATCTGCTTGATGTCTTCAAATGCATCCATCGCCGCGGCCATGCTTTGGCCGACCTCGAGCGGTGGCGCGTTTTCGAGTGTCTCGCGCGAGCCGCTGTCAAAAACCGGCAACGCGATCAGCACAAGTGAAAACCAGAAACTTCCCTTGATCAGAAACCACATTGTTAAGCCCTTCCTGTTGCCCGCCATCTATGGACGGTGTGTCCGACGTGTCCCGAACTTGAACAGGAGTGTGCCCGACAACTCTCAAAAGCGGCTTGAAATGGGACTCTGCTTTTGATCCAAATTTGATGAAAAATTTAATCAACCCGGTTCTGCGGGGTTCTGATCAGGCAATCGATGGCTTTGCACGTGCGGTACGGCAAGCTCTTGTCCTCTCCGGCAAACCCCTCATTAACCATGATCACCAAAGTCAGGCGGAATCTCCATCTGGAGGCCCTTTTCGCCCAGCATACAAGAGCAGGGGGGGCTGTCTTTATTCTTTCTTTAAGCCGCCACTGCCACAGTCCCTCCAACAACAAAAAACTGCGGCGTGTATGGAATCGGCAGTGAGAGCATTGGAAAATTTCTTCGACAGGATGATTGTGGCCGGCCGGCAGATTGCAAGCTCATGGCTTGTGACGCCGGCTTTCGGCCCTGCAGATCACGACCAGCGGGTCGGAGCCATGGCGGCTTGCCTGTCGGGCGCCATTCTCGCCCCATTGATCCTGCTGCCAGCCCTGCTTGCCAGCCTCACCTTGTCTACAGCGCTTGCCACAGCCCTGTTTGCCGCAGCGCTGCCGATTGGAGCTGCAGGGGTTCTGGCTGCAACCGGGTCGACCCGGCTGACCGGATATCTGGTTCTGGGCGCGGCAGCTGCACTGCTTTGCATCCTGGTGAGCCTCAACGGTGGGCTGAACTCGCCTCTGTTGCCGGTTCTGGCGCTCCTGCCGCTCGAGGCAGCCGTCCTTTCGAAAAGCCGCGCCGGCCTCGCTGCCGGTTCGGCCGCCGCCCTTGCGTCGATTGCGGCGATCGCCATGTTTGACGGTTTCGCCGCGCCGGCCGCGCTTTCTCCGGCGAGTGCGATCTCCGTGTTCGTCTCCCTGTTGCTCTATGGCCTGGTCCGGGGCGGACTTTATGCGCTGCGTGCACCTGAAGCTGTGGCAATGGCCGGAACAGGTGCATCGCCTGATGTGCCCGTGAGCAACAGCAAGGCTGCTTCCCCGGATGCGCAAAACGCTCCCATGGAGCCCAAACACGCCGCCATGGAGCAAGTGGCTGCCGACGTCCCGCAGATCCTCGACCTGATGCCGGGCCTTATCACCCGTCACAATGCCCACGGCAACGTGGTCTGCGTTGCGGGCAGGGATAAACATGCCTGCCTTGGGTGGATCGGCGATGTAACCGGCCGCGGGTTCATCAACCGCATCCATGTCGCCGACCGGATTGCCTTTCTTGACGCATTCGACGCGCTGCGCCTTGGCGAAAGCCGCCGGGAGTTCGAACTCCGCTTCGAGCGGATCGACGCCGCTGGACAGTTTGTCCACGCGGCCCTCTCGCTGTCGGCCGAGCATGGCCCCGATGGCAGCTTTGCTGGCGTATTTGTTCAAAGCCGCGATATCTCGGATCAGGTTGCGGGGCGCTTGCGGGCCAGCACAATGGCCGACGAAGCCGACATGGCGAATGCGTCCAAGACCCGTTTTCTGGCTGCCGTCAGCCATGAGCTGCGCACGCCGCTGAACGCCATTCTCGGGTTTTCCGACATTCTTGCCCGCGAGATGTTCGGCAAGTTCAATGACGAACGGCAGCGCGAATATGTTGAGCTGATCCACCAGTCGGGTGAGCATCTGCTGGCGCTGGTCAACACCATGCTCGACATGTCAAAAATCGAATCCGGACGCTATGAGGTGTTTGTCGAACCCTTCTTGCTCAGCGAAGTCGTGGAAAGGTGTGATGCCATGCTCCGGCTTCAGGCCGAGCAACGTGGCGTGGTGATGACCCGCCGGATGGCCCCGGGGCTCGGCGAAGTCGTGGCCGACCGTCGCGCAGTTCAGCAGATCCTGATCAATCTGATTGGAAACGCCATCAAGTTTACCGAGGCCGGCGGTGTGATCAATGTTGATGCGGGGATCCACGAGGGTTTGCTGGTGCTCTCTGTCAGCGATACCGGAATCGGGATCCCCGAGGAAAAACTCGCGCTGATCGGTCAGCCCTTCGTGCAGGTGCAGAATGGGCTCGCCCGCCATTTCGAGGGCACCGGACTTGGCCTGTCGCTGGTCAAGGGCCTGGTCGACCTTCACGGCGGCCAGTTCGCCATAGCAAGCCAGGAAGGCGAGGGGACGGTGGTCACCATTCGGCTCCCCGTCAATGGCTCGGGGGCAAATGCGCCAAAATCCCAGACAGACGCACAAGCCCCGATCGCCTTTCCACCGGTGCTGCCCGGTGCAGACCGCCAGCAGGATGTAAGCAGGAACGAGACCAATGCCAAGACAGCGCTCAGCGCCTGAATTGTATGATGCGGATGCTTTTAAAGGCCGCGGCGTGCTGGGCACGCTGGGACGGCTTGTTTCCGCGCATCCCTCCCTGGCAGGAGGGACAGTGGCGTTCACGGTGATATTCAGTTTCATTTCGGCCAATGCGCTGTGGAGCCAGCCGGGCAATCATCCCGCACCGATTCTCAAGACCCGCGAGGTTGGACCACCAACCGCCCATGCCTTGACGCCGGTGGCAGACACGGCCGCGCCAGCGGTGGCGGACGTGCCGGCACGCAGCGTGACAACCTTCAGGATCGAGCGCAGCGACGAGACTTCGACGGCCTCGATTCCGGTGCCAAACATCGCGCCGGCACCCGCGCCCGCAATGTCCCCGGCGACCACATCGGCTGCTGCCCCGGCGCTTTTGAAGGCCGATCCGGTCCTGGCCCGCATACAGGAAATCCTGGCTGCAAGAGGGCTTTACAGCGGCGAAATCGATGGCCTGATGGGTCCGAAATCCGCAGCCGGCATCCGCGCCTGGGAAAAGGCCAATGGCTATGTCGAAACCGGTGAGCCGACATCCGGACTTCTGGCGGTTATGGACACCCCGGCAGCAGCACCCGCGCCGAAGCCGGCAGCGCCCGTTGCAGCGGTTGAAACGGTAAGTCTCGAGGTCGCGCCGACGCCGACGTCGCGGCCAAAACCGGTGGCCGGTCCCACGGTCACATCCGTGCCGGCACCGGCCATCAAGGCCGATCAGGTAAGCGGCGAGGCGGTCACCGAACCGGCGCCTGCCGTCTCCGGCGTGAGCGAACTGGTGCGTCAGATCCAGTCGGGTCTGTCCAACATCGCCTATGCCGACATCACAGTGGATGGTGTCGCCGGAACCCAGACAAAGTCGGCAATCCGGGCGTTCGAAAAGCACTACCGGTTGCCGGTCACGGGAGAGCCGAACCAGACGGTTCTCAACAAGCTCCTTGAAATTGGTGCCCTGTGAGGACCGAGTGAGGCCCAGGTGAGGCTCAAGACCGGTCTTTTTGTTTCCGCGCTGGTGCGCCGCGTATTCTCAGATGGCGGGATGGCAGCGATTGAAAAACGGGGTTCGGAAGAGGCCGGCGCTGTCTTCATCCGCATTCGCCACCGTGATGGCGCCGAGAGCCTGGCGGCTCCGGCACCGCAGACCGCATTCGACACCGCACGGCCCGATGCGCGGCTGTTCGAATTGCGTGCTGTGCGGGCGCAAGGTCACGAGGTCTCTGAGGCGATTGCCCGTGAGAGCCGGTTTGACCCGGATATCTGGGTGGTCGAAATCGAAACCGACGCACCCGAAACCTATCTCGATTTCTCAGAAGCCTGATTGGCCGTGCGCCGTTTTGCGTGCTCTTAACCCGCTTTGCGAGGCGTCCCAGATCTTGGTGTGATGGGCTTGCGATTGTCCTGACGGTGCTCGTTGCGAGTTGTCGGGCCGCTGGCTTGAGACCGCACCGGCTTTCCGTCCGCCAGAGCGGGGACATGCAACGCTCCGCCCGACGTATAGCGATCGGCCCGCTGCCAGGCAGAGAGCCTTTCCACACAGGCCTGCGGATCGAGATCCGACATCAGGTCATTGGCCTGGGTCTGCAGCGTCGATGGTTTGGAGAGATGCGGGAAGAAGCTCTCAAGCGCTGCCTTTGTGGTTTCCGGTGGGGCTTTGAGCGCAATCAGGGCAGTGGCGAGCTGCCGCCCCGACAGATCCATCATAATGCGTTCTGCGAGCGCATAGGAGGTCTGCATGGCGTCGGCAAGGGCGGTGGCAAACCAGCTCTCATGGTCTGGCTTGGCGTATTTGGCAAGCTGATGCAGGCGCGCATCCGCAAGCCGGCGAAGGGTCGCAGCCGAAGTCCCCGCCGTTGTCTTGCCGGAACTTGTGGCCTGCTGTTCGACGGCTTTCTTGCGCTGGCCTACAGGCCGGTTGAGTGGCGCATTGTAACCTGGTTTTGCTCGCTCTGCTGCAGCAGCGGGCGTGCGCAATGCCAGCGCCCGCAATTGTTCTCGCAGCGTCTCGCTCGGATCCAGCGGTGGCGTTTCCACGGTCCGCAGTTCAGCTTTGGCCAGGCGCTCGTAGCGCGCGTCGATTGAAGGTGATCCCTGTTTGGCGGGATCCGGGATCAGTCCGCGCAACACCAGCAGGCTTTCCACAGATGGGTCACCAAGAGCGCGCAGCGAGGCAATTGCCTTTGGGGACAGATCGGAGCGGCGGGCGGCCGCGCGAGCATGCGGTGCGCCGTTGAGTGCGACGGCACGCTCAAGCGCGCTTTCCTTGAGACCGGCAAAATGGGCAATGAAGGGAGCTGCGATCTCGACGGGCTGGTTTATCAGGTGCTCTGCGACATCATCGGGGACGCGCGGCAAACGCGAAAGCACGGCAGCCGCGGTGCGCCGGGTCTGGATGGAGGCGGCCTCGAACAGGGGCAGAAAGAGTTTTGAAAACCGGGCCATGTCCTGACGGGAAGGCCGGTCGAGATACTCAAGGCCGCTGATTGCGGCCATCAGAACCGCATCTTTGCGGTGGGCCGCTTCGGGCCGTTCGAGATCACGGAAACTGTCGGACACGGGAACACCTGACTGGTACGCTACACACACTTGCTTCAATTTATCCGCAAACCGTTAGCAAGCTGTTAACCAAAGTTAGGCTTGATGGCGAAGAATTAAGGAGAAGAGTGTCGAGCGTATTTCCTGTTCCACGACGTTGGAGAGACGAAATGGCGACAATATTGGCTTTTGATCCATCAGGATCCAGACGAGCAACCAGATCCGGTCAGGCAGGAAAAACTGTGGAAGGGCCGGCTCAAATCCTTATCTTTACTGGTGTGCGCCGCGAGCAGTTGGCCGCCGATGAAGCAACGGAAGGGTCCACACGGCGACCTGAGCCGATGTTTGATGATCCGCTTCCAAGCAAGCCTCGCGGCCGCAAAAACGGGCGCCGGAAGAAAGCCTGACAAGAAGGTCAGTGCGAGCCAAAGCTCGCGCATGACGGCATCAATGATGTTTGACTACGGCCGGTGTCAGGCCGCTCGGCCGAGGCCCGTGAGGCCCGTGAGGCCCAGACCGGCCATGATGACCGCCAGGCCAGAGGCCACGGTGCGGATCTGGTTCCAGAATTGCCATTGATCGGAATAGTCGCGCCAGATGGCCGTGACGTCTGCGGCCGTGTTGGCGAGATCGACCTCAGCCAGCGCTTCGTTCATCGGGACATTGACAAGCGCGGTGACGCCAAATCCTCCGATCAGATAGACCAGGGCCGAAACACCGAACCAGGTGGCAGGTGCCTTGCGCCGCTTGAGCGCCAGCGCCAGCGATAAAGCGAAAAGCGCCACCGGAGTGAGGAAAAAGGCCGGGAAGAACACCGCATTTCTGACCGAGGCATTCATCGCCTGCATGGCTTCGATGGCGCGGGCGGGGGGAAGTCTGTCGAGCCCCCACATGGTGGAGCAAACCCAGGCATAGAAAAAGCCGAAGATGGCGGCCGTCAGCAGCAGTGCCGTGAGTGGCAGAATGCGGGTGGAGATCATGTCCGCGTTTCCTCTGGCAGTGTTGCCCGGGCAATGAACCGTGGGGCAAACATGTTGGCGATCAGCACCAGGGAGGCCAATTGACCGGCAATGACTGCGGGCCAGATCAGCGCGAATTGCGGATCGAAATACTTTTGCGGCCCGAAGGACAGCAGCGCCAGCAATGCGGCAAACAGGCCAAGTCCACGGCCCGCGCCGCTCGACCCTGCGCCCAGGATCAAGGCCGCGGCCGCAACCGACAATGCGACGCCAAGGAAGGGTGCAATGGCGAACGGCGCGATCGCGGCGGGGGGATGTGGCGCAACCCCGGCATAGAGCGCGGCCAGCATGACAGATTGCAGGATGATCAATGCCGCAAGGGCAGCGGCGGGAAGGCGGTCTGTGGTGGTCATGAACTGTCTCCTTAAGCGTAATCAGGTGTACGGTTGCTAATATCCGTAATTCAGTTTACGGTTTTCGTCAACAGCTCGAATTCAACCGGAGAAGACTGAACATGCGCGAGGAGACCAGGGCCGCCCGCCAGGATCAGATAGAGCAGGCGGCCTATGCAGTGCTTGAAGAGAAAGGCTATGCGGCCACTTCGATGCTGGCCATTGCCAAGCGGGCACGCGCTTCCAATGAGACGCTGTACAATTGGTATGGCGACAAGACCGGCTTGTTCCGCGCGCTGGTGATGCGCAATGCCGATACGGTGCGCTCGCTGCTTGAGGATTCGCTCGCCTCCGGTGCGCCACCGCTTGAGACCCTGCGGGTTCTGGGCCCGCAATTGCTGACGCTCCTGATCAGTCCGCGCGCGGTGCAGCTAAACCGCGCCGCCGCCGCCGATCCGACCGGGGAGCTTGGCGCTGTGATTGCCGAAAGGGGCCGGGAAAGTGTGGCGCCGCTGATCGGTGAGGTTCTGGTCCGGGCCAAAGCTGAAGGATTGATCGAATTTGAAGAGGTAGGAGACGCAATCGGCCTTTATCTCGATCTTCTGGTCGGTGATTTGCAGATCCGCCGGGTGATCGGCCGTCAGCCACCGCTTGACGAGGCGGCAATCGCCGCTCGCGCCGAGCGTGCGCTTCAGCGGTTTCTCAGATTGAGCCGGCAGTGAGACCTGGAGCGTCAACAATACCGTCACAATGACCCGGAACCAAATGTGGAGTTACGCTCCGGTTCAGATCTGGACTATCGTGTAGGGCGCGCAGGAGGCGTTGGCGACAAAGGCGCGTGCCGCGGGTTCCAGGCTTGGCAGCGGCGCAATGGCGCGCAGAGCCACGAAACCCTTCGGATTTGCCAGCTCCACCAGGACAGAACGTTCGAGCGCTTCTGGCATCACCCGGCGCAATTGCAGCATCTGTGAGGGGGTGACGAAAACGATGTCGACATTCACCCCGATCGAGGAGCGGTCATTCATTGAATAGGTTTCGTTCGATCCCGGATCATAGGCGGCCACCGTCCACACCGGCGTAGTGCCAGACGCCAGGATCCGCACCGGCATGTCGGTGATGTCGAAATGGCACACCGCCGTGCGGATATGCGGGTCCTCATTGTAGAGCCCGGTGGCGTTGGGCTCATTTGCGAGCGGAAAGAACCGGTTTGACACGCCGAGAGCCGTCACCCGGCTCCAGGTGTCGGTGCCGGTCCAGCGCGGCACTTCGAGAATGGTAATGATGTGAATCAAGGCAGCCCCGACGAGGCCGATGACGATCGCCAGCAGCGCACTACGCATCGCGGCACCCGATCTGTCTGATCGTCGGCATGTCGAGCTCGATCAGTCCCGCGCTGCCTGCAGTCGGCGTATCGATGAGGGTGAGCACGAAAGCGACCCCGCTGTCGGCGTCGAGCCTGATCCAGTTGCCCGTTGCGGGCTTTGCCGAAAGGGTGATGCGGAACGTGCCGTCGGGTTCGCGCAGCGTGGTCCATGAGGTCAGGCTGGCAGGAAACATTTCTGCGGCGGGAAGCGGTGTTCCGGCGTTGTCGGTGGTGCGCAGCGTCCAGAACCGCGCCGGCGGTGTCTGCCCGCTCACCTCGTAGCTGCAAAGGCCGGAAAGCGCGTCGCCATCCTGATCTTCGCTGGCGGTGAACACCAGCCCTTCCGCGCGCCCGAGCAGAATCCGGCCGTCACTGGCGCGATGGGCCTTGGCGAAGGGGTCGGCGCTTGCAGTCTGCAGCTCCGGATAACCGACCCAGGGGCCAAGGCTGATGGCGCCGAACCCCGACGTGGCGGTAAGCACGCGCGATGCTGACCACATGCCGCCGCCAAAGGCGATCACCAGCGAGAGCAGGATCAGGAGGGGGAGGCGGAACACAGCTGCGAATGTCCTTCGTCAATCATGATGATTGGTTGCACGTACGGGTCTTAGCCAACCTTGAAAGATGTCCGGCTGAACCAACCGCGCAATCTACGAAGCACTTGAAATCATGCATTGAGCCGACCGCCCCGGTGTTCCCCAAATCGCGATATGGCTTATCACCGTTCGACGGTATTGGGAACCGGCTCGACGCCGGTATCGGCGGCGGCCAGACGTTCGGGCGGACTGAGCGGCTTGGCATTCTCGAAGGCCTGGCCAAGCGCACGCAAGATTGCCGTTGAGTTACGGTTGAGGGTGCGCGGCCGTTGCAGCCTTGGCAGCGCATTGCCGTCGGAATCTGTCTGCGCGGCGGCGACGCGAGCGCCGGCGAGTTGTTCCGGGAACGGATCTTCCACGCCGGGAACGGCGCGCAGCTCGATATCCTGATGGGCATAGTCCATCAGCCGTTTGAAGGTCATGGCCGGCAGCGATCCGCCCGTCATCCGGTTCGATGAAGTGTAATCGTCATTGCCATACCAGACGGCAGCCGTGAAATTGCCGGTGTAGCCGCAGAACCACGCATCGCGATAGGCCTGCGTGGTGCCGGTCTTGCCGCCGGTCAGCACGCCATCGACCGCCGCGCGGCGGCCGGTGCCGACATAGGGGACCCGCGTCAGCATCTGGTTCATCGAATTCGCCGCCTGTTCCGATAGAACCCGCTCAGCCGGTGGTTCATCGCGGGCAAAATCGTAAAGCACTTCGCCGCTGTAGGTGAGGATCTGCGAAACGCCGTGACGCCGGGCCTGAAGCCCGCCTGCGGGAAACACCGCATAGGCAGTGGCCTGATCAAGCACTGTCATCTCGGAGGTCCCGATCGGGATTGTGACATCGCGGCGGATTGGTGTTTCGACGCCGAACTTTTTCGCGATCTCCATGATCTGTCCGACCCCATCCTCCCCGAGCCGCTCCTTGGTAATGCGGACCGGAATGGTGTTGATCGATCTGGCAAAGGCCGTCTTCATGTCGACCCGTCCCGAATAGCTGTTGTTGTAGTTCTTCGGATTCCAGTTTCCCCAGAAGATCGGTGCGTCGACGATCGCGGTGTCCGGGGTCATGCCGGCTTCCATAGCCAATGCATATGGGAAAATTTTGAACGAAGAGCCGGGTTGCCGGAGTGCGCGTGAGGCGCGGTTGAACTGGCTCTCACCATAATCCCGCCCGCCGACCATGGCCCGTACAGCACCTCCGTTCTCGATCAGAACCAGCCCCGCCTGCGAGACACGATATCTCTCGCCATACTGGCGCAGCGTGGTTTCGACGGCAGCTTCGGCAGCGTCTTGCATGCCGATGTCGATGGTGGTGCGCACGATAAAGGAATGTTCGTCAAACCCGGCGGCGATGCGCTGCACTTCCTCAAAGGCCCAGTCGAGAAAGAAATCGGGCGCGTCGGTGCCGCCCCGGTCGATGACATTGGCGGGATTGCGCCGCGCGCCGATCACCTGGCCCTCGGTCATCAGATTGCCCTGAACCAGGTTGGACAGCACTTCATTGGCCCGCGCTCGGGCGGCGGGCAGGTTGATGTGCGGCGCATAGCGGGCAGGGGCCTTGAACAGGCCCGCGAGCATTGCCGCTTCCGCTATCGAGACCTCGGTGATGTTCTTGCCGAAGTAGAACCGCGCCGCAGCTGCTGCACCAAAGGTGCCGCCGCCCATATAGGCGCGGTCGAGATAGAGCCTCAAAATTTCGGATTTTGGCAGATTGGCCTCGAGCCAGAAGGCCAGGAACGCCTCCTTGACCTTGCGCTCGATGGTCCGCTCATTGGTCAGAAACAGGTTCTTGGCCAATTGCTGGGTGATGGTGGAGCCGCCCTGAACAACCGAGTTGGCCTTGACGTTTTCGGTCATGGCACGCGCCAGACCCAGGAAATCGATGCCGAAATGCTCGAAAAAACGCCGGTCCTCGGTGGCCAGAACCGTTTTGATGAAGTGATCGGGCAGCTGGTCGATGGGCACAGAATCCTCGTGGATGACGCCACGGTGGCCGATCTCGTTGCCGTAGCGATCCAGGAAGGTGACGGCGAAATCGTCCCGCGCGCGCCAGTTGCCCGACGTCTCCTCGAATGCCGGAAGCGCCAGCGCCAGGAGCAGCACGAACCCGGCGGTGCCGACATTCATGCCTTCGCCGGCAAATTCGAACACCGCTTTCCAGACCCCGCGGGTGCGGAACCGGCGGAAGAAGATGGTGATCTCCTCCCAGATTTCGCCCACGCGGAAGCCGGCGTTCCAGATCGACGAATCGATCCAGGAATCGATCCTGAGCAGCAGGTTGGAGCGCTTGCGCGGCCGGTTTTCCTGGTTGAACGGGTCTTGCACGGGCCTTGGTCCATTGCGGGTTGCCGCGGCAGCTTTCGCCGCGCGTCGGTTTGACCGTGCTGCACAATCGCACCACAGTTTTCACCCCCTGTGGTCTATGCTTTTGCCGCATTTTCAGTCAAAGGACAAGCCAATCGGGCGCTCTGCGGCGAGGCCTGTAGCAAAAGGAAGCCCCGTCATGGACCCCAAGCCTTTCTGGAAAGCCAAGACGCTCGACCAGATGAATGCGGCCGAGTGGGAAAGCCTGTGCGACGGCTGTGGCCGCTGCTGTTTGAACAAGCTCGAGGACTGGGACACCGGCGAGATCGCCTGGACCAACATCGCCTGCCGCCTGCTCGACGGCCATTCCTGCCGCTGCAAGGATTATGACAACCGCCAGGCCACCGTGCCCGACTGCATCGGCCTGACCCCGGACCAGGTCGACACCATCACCTGGCTGCCGCCCACCTGCGGCTACCGGCTGGTCCGAGAGGGCCGCGATCTCTACTGGTGGCATCCGCTGGTTTCGGGCGATCCCGAAACCGTGCACCAGGCCGGCGTCTCGGTGCGCGGCCGCACGGTGAGCGAGGAGGGGATGCTGGTCGATGATTTCGAGGATTACCTGGTCGAGTGGCCGGGCGAGGAGGCTTGAGCACCAGCCGCCCGCCGCCCGGAAGCGCCAGTCAAGACCGTCACCCAGGATCCGCTGCGCAAGGCCGCCACAATCCGCTTCTTGCGCATAATTTTGGGCGGGACGGGAACCGATTGCGCGCTGCCGGCCTGCTCGGATTCGGCCGCCCTGTCGGGGCGCGGCGCTGACCGCCGCGCCCCCCCCAGCGCGAAACCCAGCCGCCGGAGATATTTCTCTGGCGGTTTTTTGTTGGGGTGTATTTTCTGCGTCTATAGACACAATAGGACAAGTATCTGCGTTTTATACTTCGTGCACCTGATATGATAAGAGGTGCTATGAATAAAAGTATTGGGCGATTCACGGTGCGTCCGGCTAGCTGCGGAACTTGTATAATATGTTTTCTTTGAATGGATCGCGTTTTCTGGACACTTTGCTGGAAATCCGCCGCATCAAAACTCAAATCGAGAGTTGGGGTGAAGATGGGCGTGAGGCAGAGGTGACAAGCGCACGGGCTACGTTGAGCGAACAATTCAGGGAGCTCGCCATGGCCGCCGAAGCGGTGCAGGCAAGATTGGCGGGCGTAGCTGCGAGGCGAATGGCTGAGATGCTCGATGATTCAAGTCAAGTCGTGCGGATGGAGCAAGTAAGATCTTCGATTGATGATGTGGAATCTCGATTGCGTGACGAACTCAAGCAGGTGGCAATATTTGTCATGCATGCGCACGAGACTATGCTGTTGGGAAACGCTAATGAGCTCGCGAGCGGTTGGGATATAAATGCATTTTACCCGGATGCAGCTAGGGAGCTTGAAGAATCGGCTAAATGCATAGCCTTTGATAGGCCGACTGCTGGGGTTTTTCATGCTATGCGCATGTTGGAGGTGGGGTTAAAAGCTCTGGCCGCGCATCTTGAAATAGATGACCCTACTGATCCTGCCAAGCGCAATTGGGGGGCGATGCTTCGCGACATCAAGACCAAAATCGATGAAAAATTCGACAAGGGCAGCGATAGGCGAGAAAAGTACGAGCGCCTTTATGCGTCCATAGATGCAGTCAGAAACCCTTGGCGCAACGGTTCAATGCACGTGACCTCTTTCTATTCCGGCCAGGAGGCACTGCATATTTTGCGTTGCTCCCTCTATTTTCTGCAAATGCTGGCGAGCGTCACTAATCCTAGCGAAGTCGAAGAGCCAGAGGCGCAAGAGAAGGACGGTTTACCGATTGCGGGATAGAATTTTGATCGCTTTTGTGAAGGCTTAGCCCGTTTTATCAGCCTCAGTCTTCCAAACTCTTCCGTTGGGATTGGGGTGGCTCGATATCACTGTGTTCTTATAAAATAGCTTGGTAAGATGACGACTAAGCGAAGTCCCAAGACTATAGAAAATAGGAAAATAATCCTTGACGGCGTCACGGGGCTCTGGTAGGTTCATGTCATCGTCACACAAATGCGCCGGGAGCGGCGGGTTGGGTGAGGTGCTGCTGCGGCAGTGAAGTTGACAGTGCGAGACAGTGCGAGACTGTGTGAGCGTCTGAGGCTGCGGCCCGGGCGCTTTTTTGTTGGCCGGATTCCAAGCGGAAAAGATCGAGATGACACACCACCTGCCTGCTGCGGGCCTTTCTGCCGTGCCCGGAGAGCTGTTGCCGGCCGATGCGATTGATCAGGCGCTGGATGCGCTCTGGGCCCTGGCGGCCGATGATGCGACGGCTGAGCCCTTTGCCTTTCTGGTCAATGATCCCGGGCTCCGTGCGATGATCGAAATCAAGCAGGCCAGGCTACCCGATGCCGGGGATCAAGAGAGTGTTCAAGTCGGGGAACAAGAGGGTGATCAAGAGCCGGTGAGCGTGAACGGGAGCGAGCCGGCGCCTATCGCTGACAGCACCAGGGCGATGCTTGCGCAGATGCGTGCAGTGCTGGACCGTGAGGCGGCTCGGCTGGGTGAGGAGGGCGTGGAGGGCAAGGCGGCGGTCGATCAGGTGGCGCTGATTGCCCGGACGCTTGAAAAGATCGACCAGATGGAGCGGCTGATCGCCGAGGATAAGGCCCGCGCGCAGAGCCAGGCATTGAGTGGCGAGGAGCGTGAGCAGATGCGCCAGACGGTGCGCCAGCTGATCCTCGCCGCCGCCGAGCGGATGGTGGCGCAGCGGCAGGCGGAGGATGGCGCGAGCGGGCAGGCCGGATAGATGGCCGGAGAGACCCGCGGCATGATTCTCCAGTCGATGACGGTGGCGCTGAATTGCGGCGTGTGGATGCGCCCCAGACGGTATCCCGCGCGGCGGATCCAGATGCGGATGGCCGAAGGGGCTGCGTGCACATCCCGGTCCGAACCCAGCGGCGATCTTGAAGCCGGTCTTGAGGTTGGGGACAGCGGCGCTGCGGCGGTTGCGGATCTGCTCGCAGCCTGGATCGCTGAGTTTGACGACCAGGCGCTGATCGCCAATGCCAATGACTGGCAGTTGATCGCCCGGCCCGAGCAATTGCCGCCTGACGGCGACTGGCGATCCTGGCTGCTGATGGGCGGGCGCGGTTCGGGCAAGACGCGCGCAGGCGCTGAATGGGTGCATGGGCTGGCGTCCGGCGCGGTGCCGGGCCTGGGCCGTCAGGGGCGGATTGCGCTGGTGGCGGAGACCTTTGGCGATGCGCGCGAGGTGATGATCGACGGGGTGTCGGGGATCATGGGCGTGGCTCGGGATCAGCGGCCCGCCTTCGAGGCGACGCGACGCAGGCTGGTCTGGCCCTCCGGCGCGGTGGCGCAGATGTTTTCATCCGAAGACCCCGAAAGCCTGCGTGGCCCGCAATTTGATCTCGCCTGGTGCGATGAACTGGGCAAATGGCGCCATGCCCGCGAGACCTGGGACATGCTGCAATTTGCGCTCAGGCTTGGGCAGCACCCGCGCCAGCTGATCACCACGACGCCAAGGGCGACGCCCCTGATGCTGGCGCTGGTGAAAGACATTGGCACGCGGGTCACACGGATAAGGACCGAGGACAATGCAGGCAATCTGGCGGCGGGGTTTCTCGACACGGTGCGGGCGCGTTATGGCGGCACGCGGCTGGGGCGTCAGGAACTTGACGGCGAGCTGATCGCCGACCGCGAGGACGGGCTGTGGCGGCGCGAGCAACTGGAAGCCCTCGTGGTGCGCAAGCCCGGACCGCTGGGGCGCATCGTGGTGGCGGTGGATCCGCCCGCATCCGGCGAGGCAAAACATTCCTGCTGCGGCATTGTTGCCGCCGGACTGGATGCGGAAGGCCGCGCGGTGGTGCTGGCCGATGGCTCGCAAGAGGGCGCAAGCCCGTCGGGCTGGGCGGGTGCGGTGAGCAGGCTCTACCGCCGCTTTGACGCCGATTGCGTGGTCGCCGAGATCAATCAGGGCGGCGACATGGTGACAAGTGTTCTGCGCACCGTCGATTCGACGCTGCCGGTGCGGCAAGTGCGGGCGACGCGCGGCAAATGGCTGCGCGCCGAACCGGTTGCCGCTCTCTATGAGCAGGGCCGGGTGGTCCATGCCGGGCATTTTGCGGCGCTGGAAGACCAGATGTGCGACTTCGGCCCTGACGGGCTGTCCTCCGGCCGCTCGCCGGACCGGCTCGACGCGCTGGTCTGGGCGCTGACCGAATTGCTGCTCGAACGCAGAGGCGCGCCGCAGATACGGCATCTTTGATGTTGGCGCAGAATCGGACAGGCTCGGCTCTGAACCGGTAGGGCGAAAGGAATGGATGTGGCCAGCGCGACCGAGACAGAAATGGAGATGGTGCTGGCGGGCTATGCCGGGCTTGGTGCGGAATGGATCGCCCGCTCCGACGGTCTGAGTTGCGATGAAATCTATGCGCCTGTGGCGGATCTGCTGCCGCTTGCGCCCTCGCGCGTTCTCGATCTGGGAGCGGCCACCGGGCGCGATGCGGCCTGGCTGGTCAGCCTGGGGCACTGCGTTACCGCGGTGGAGCCGGTAAGGTCCTTGAGAGAGGCCGGGTTGCGGCTTCACCCGCAGGGCGAAATTGACTGGGTCGATGACCGTCTGCCGGGGCTGGAGCGGATCGACGTGGCTGAGAGCTATGGCTGTGTGCTGGCCAATGGCGTGCTGCATCATCTCGAGCCGGCTGCGCAGCAAAGCGCGATCCGCCGTCTGGCCCCAATGCTTGACCCTGGTGGCCTGATGATTGCCTCGCTGCGGCACGGTGCCGGGCCTGAAGGCCGGAAGGCCTGGCCGATCGATGTTGAGGCGCTGGTCGGGATTGCACGGACCTGCGGCTTGGATCTGATACGCCGCGTCGACAAGGGCTCGATCCAGCCGGAGAACCAGACTGCCGGTATCACCTGGACCTGGCTTGCGCTCAGGCGAAGCGAGGGCACCGCCGGCGGCTGAGCGAATTGCTGGTCGGCGCAGGAGCGAACCGCAAGTGCGGCTTTTGTGAAGTGGTTTGGGGTTCAATGAGTGCCGTCATGCCGGACTTGATCCGGTATCCAGCAGGCGAGCGTCCGCGAGCCAGGAGACCTTTTTGCAGGACGCGAGATTGAAAAGAGTCTCTCACCGCGCCGACGCGCGGTCGCTGGATCCCGGATCGGGGTCCGACATGACGGGAAGATCGTTTCACCCCGCCGGGTCGCCTCGGCGGGGTTTTTGATTCCATAACCTGAAAGGGCATCGATATGGCATTCGGATTGAGGCTTCCCTGGACCCGAGCGGCGCAAAACCGGGCACCGGCCGCCAAGAGCTGGCTGCCCGGTGCGATTGCGGCGCTGGCGGCTGACACGGGCGCGCGCTGGAGCGGGCGGTCCTATGCGGCACTCGCCCGCGAGGGCTTCATGCGCAATCCGGTGGCGCACCGGGCCACACGGCTGATCGCGGAAGCCGCGGCCTCGGTGCCCTGGGTGGTGTTTGATGCGGGCCGCGAAGAGGAACGCCATCCGGTCATCGACCTGATCAACCGTCCTGACCCGACCGGTGCGGGGGACGGTTTTTTCGAAACGCTCTACGGCCATCTGGTGCTTTCGGGCAATGGCTGGATCAATCCCGTGGTGGCGGCGGGACGGGTGGCCGGGCTGCAATTGCTCAGGCCCGACCGGATGCGGGTGATCGAGGGCGCGGACGGCTGGCCGGTGGCCTATGAGCATCAGGCGGGCGGCAGGCGGCAGCGCTTTGCCGTCCACCCCGAAGAGGGGCCGGGGCTGTTGCACCTGAAGCTGTTTCATCCGCTTGACGATCATCTCGGCTTCGCACCGCTCGAAGCGGCTCTGATGGCGCTCGATCTGCACAATGCGGCGATGAGCTGGAACAAGGCGCTGCTCGACAATTCCGCCCGGCCTTCGGGCGCACTGGTCTACCAGCCCAAGGACGGTGGCAATCTGACGCTTGAGCAATATGAGCGGCTCAAGGCCGAGCTCGAGGAGGGCTATCAGGGCGCGCGCCGGGCAGGGCGGCCGATGCTGCTTGAGGGCGGGCTCGACTGGAAGGCGATGGGGCTGACCCCGCGCGACATGGATTTCATCGAGGCCAGGAACGGCGCCGCCCGCGACATCGCCCTGACGCTCGGTGTGCCGCCGATGCTGCTTGGCATTCCGGGCGACCTGACCTACGCCAATTACCAGGAGGCCAACCGCGCCTTCTGCCGCCTCACGGTGCTGCCGCTGGTGGCCCGCACGGCTCAGGCTCTCACCGCCTGGCTGCAGCCTGTCTATGGCGCGGGGCTGAAGATCGACTATGACGCCGACCGTCTTCCGGGGCTAGCCGCAGAGCGCGATGCGCTCTGGTCGCGGCTCGGAGCCGCCGATTTCCTCACCGACGAGGAAAAGCGGGAAGCCGTGGGATATCAACGTGTTCCGGGCTGAGGCGGACTCAGATCCGCAGCCAGCTGAATCAATTTGTGAAGCCGAAACCACTCGAAAATCCGGAGCCAAGCCGATGCAGAGCATGGGGCCCGAACCATCAATGCTGGCCATGCGCATCGCGGGCGCTGTCTGCGGCGCGCTGGTCTCGCTGGTCTACATGATGCCGCGCAGCACCCGCGAGGCCGCCGCGCGCGCCATCGTCGGTGTGGCCTGCGGGCTGGTCTTCGGCGGGCCTGCCGGTGTGGCGCTGGCGGCGCGGATGGGGGTGAGCGATCTGCTCTCGCCTGATGAAACCGTGCTGATGGGATCGGCGGCGGCAAGCCTTGCGGCCTGGTGGGTGCTGGGCGTGCTGACCCGGATCGCCGACCGGGCAGGGCGCGGAAAATATACCTAGGACAAGCTTTCAATTCATTTCGATCGGGGAGTGAGGCCGCCAAGGAATTGCCTCCCCCTTGAGGGGAGGCGGGCGATTGGCCTGGCTCATCCAGGACAGAGCCGGTGGGGGTGCGACACCATCATCGGTCCCGGTGACCGGAGCTGACCCCCACCCCAACCCCTCCCCTCAAGGGGGAGGGGCTTCGCCCCGCTCGCCCGCATCCCGATGGAATTCGACACCAACAAGGACAAAGCCATGACAACGGACTGGAGCATCTCCGGACGGCAGCGAAAGCGCGTCGATCTGGCACTGGAGGATGTAAGCGGCGACGGCAGCTTCTCGGGCTATGCGAGCCTGTTCGGCGCGGTCGATCTGGGGCGCGACATGATCGAGCCCGGCGCTTTCGCCGCCTCGCTCAGGCGCCGCGGCGCAGCCGATGTGCGCATGCTCTATCAGCATGATCCCGATCAGCCGATCGGCCGCTGGCTGTCGATCCGCGAGGACAGCCACGGCCTTCATGTCGAGGGCAAGCTGTCGCTCGGCGTGGCGCGGGCCCGCGAGGTGCACGAGCTGATGAAATCCGGGGCGCTCGACGGGCTGTCGATCGGCTTCCAGACCTTGCGGGCCCGCAACGAGGCCAAGAGCGGCGTGCGCCGGATCCTCAGCGCCGATCTCTGGGAAATCTCGGTGGTGACCTTCCCGATGCAGCCGGGCGCGCGGGTGACCGCGGTCAAATCGGCGATCGGCGTGCCCCCGACGAAACGCGAACTCGAACGCCGGCTCACGCGGGATGCGGGGCTGACGCGACGCCAGGCGCGCGGGCTGATTGCCCGCGGCCACGATGCCCTTTCGGACAGGCGGGATGCCGCGCCGGAGGATCTCAAACGGCTGGAACGGAAGCTCCGCGCGCTGACCGGCATGCTGCTCCGCTCCGCCGATTCAGCAAAATGATCAATTCCCACATGGAAGGACAATGCGATGAACACTCTGACAACACCCGCCCGTGCCCCCGAGATCAAATCCGCCGATGCGGATGTTACCGAGGCCTTTGAAAGCTTCATGTCCGCCTTCGAGGACTACAAGCAGCACAATGACCAGCGCCTCGCCGACATCGAACGCCGCGGCAGCACCGATGTCGTGACCGAGGAGAAGATGGCGCGCATCGACCGTTCGCTGGACGAGCAGAAGCGCGCGCTCGACCGGCTGATGGTCAAGCAGGCGCGCCCCAGCCTCGGCAGGACTGCCGGTCGCGAGACCTCAGCCGTGCGCCAGGCGTTTGACGCCTATGTGCGCCGTGGCGACGAGGCCGCGCTGCGCCAGGGTGAACTCAAGGCGATGTCGGCGGGCAGCGACCCAGATGGCGGTTATCTGGTGCCCGACGAGCTCGACACCGAGATCGGCCGGCGGCTTTCCGAACTCTCGCCGGTCCGCTCGATTGCCACGGTCCGGCAGGTCTCGGGCGCGGTGCTGAAAAAGCCCTTCGCGCTCGACGGCATGGCCACCGGCTGGGTCGGCGAGACCGATGCGCGGCCGCAGACCGCGACGCCGCAACTGACCGAGCTGCAGTTCCCGACCATGGAGCTCTACGCCATGCCGGCGGCCACGACCTCTTTGATCGAGGACGGCGCGCTCGACATCGAAAACTGGATCGCAGCCGAGGTGGAGGCGGCCTTCGCCGAGCAGGAGGGGGCTGCCTTTGTGGCGGGCGATGGCGTCAACAAGCCGCGCGGTTTCCTCGATTATCCGAGCGTCGATGATACGAGCTGGAGCTGGGGCAATCTGGGCCACATCGCCACCGGGGCGGCGGGTGCCTTCGGCGCCGATCCCTCCGACCGGCTGATCGAGCTGATCTATGCGCTCAAGGCCGGGCACCGGCAGAATGGCCGCTTCGTGATGAACCGCAAGACCCAGAGCCAGATCCGCAAGTTCAAGGATGCCGACGGCAACTATCTCTGGATGCCACCGGCGGGGGCCGGCCAGGCCGCCTCGCTGATGGGCTTCCCGGTGGTCGAGGCCGAGGACATGCCCGACATTGCCGCGGACTCCGCATCAATCGCCTTTGGCGACTTCCGCCGTGGCTATCTGGTGGTGGACCGGACGGGCGTGCGCATCCTGCGTGATCCCTATTCGGCCAAGCCCTACGTGCTGTTCTACACCACCAAGCGCGTCGGCGGCGGGGTGCAGAACTTCGAGGCCATCAAGCTGATGAAGTTCGCCGCCTAGACCACAGGCTGCGAAATTCATCGACTGCGGTCCCGCCCCGTTGCCTCCCCGTGGCGGGACCGCACCCCGTCAGCCTGACCAATTCCGGAGCCTGCCATGACCCTGATTGAGACTGATCCGCCGCTGGCGGAGCCGGTGACGCTTGCCGATTTGAAGGCCCATCTGCGCATCGATGTGAATGACGAGGATGCGCTCCTGGAAAGTCTGATCCGCGTTGCCCGCGCTCATCTCGAGGCCGTCACCGGAACCGCGCTGATGCCGCGCGGTTTGCGGCTTGTGCTGGATGACTGGCCCGAGGCCCCGGTGATTCAACTTGGCAAAACCCCGGTCCAATCCATTGATGCGATTCGTGTTTATGACGCCGATGGCCTGCCCCGGGAACTGGCGCTTTCGGGCATGCTGCTCGACGCCACGGCACGCCCCGCGCGGCTTGTCATCAAGGAGAGGCCACGTCCCGGGCAGGCGATCAACGGCATCGAGATCGAATTCACCGCGGGCTTTGGCGCGGCAAACGAGGTCCCGCCGGAGCTGATCCGTGCGGTGCTGATCCATGCCGCCTATCTCCATGAATTCCGTGGCGCGGTCTCGCCCGACATGCAGCCCGCGGCGATCCCCACTGGCTATGACCAGCTGATCGGGCCCTGGGTGCGGAGGGCTTTGTGATGGTGGCCAAGATTCTGGATCCGGGCCGGTTGAATGCCCGGCTGCGGCTCGAAACCCCGGCAGATGTGGCTGACGGCCAGGGCGGGGTGGGCGAAGGCTGGGTCACCGTCACCGGTCTCTGGGGCCGGGTGGAGCCACTGCGCGCAAGGCCACGCGAAGAGGCAGGGGCGGCGATTGCGCCGGTCAGCCACCGGGTCACGATCCGCCATCGCGATGACATCCGCCACGACATGCGCTTTGTGTTCCGCGGGCGGTTTCTCAATGTGCGCGCGGTGCACGATCCAGACGAGAGCCGGCGCTATCTGATCTGCGATTGCGAGGAGAGCGCGCCATGAGCACCAACCAGCTGCAGAAAGCCGTTGTCGAGCGTCTGTCGGCCGACCCGGCCATTCTGGCGATCACAGGCACTGGCCGGATTTTTGATCGCCGCATCACCCGGGCCGAACCGCCTTACCTGGTGTTTGGCGAGGCGGTGGCGCGCGACTTCTCCACCGGAGACGACGAAGGCGGGGGCACCGAGCACCGCTTCGAAATCGAGGCCTGGACCAAGCAGAACGGCCGCAAGCAGGCTGTCGAGCTGGCCGATGCCGTTCGCGCGGCCCTGCATGACAGAGACCTCGCGCTTGAAGGCGCGACACTGATCAATCTTCGTCACGAGCGCACGCTCAGCCGCCGGGCACCCAGGAGCGGGCTGCATCTGGCGCGGCTCCGCTTTCGCGCCGTCACTGAACCGTGACGCTTTCACCATGATGTTTTGGCTGCCGGGCCACTGCGACAGCACCAGGAAAGGAAAAGGATATGAGTGCTCAAAAGGGCAAGGATCTGCTGATCAAAATCGATGATGGCGGGAGTTATGTGACCATTGCCGGGTTGCGGGCGCGAAGGCTCGCCTTCAACGCGGACGCCGTCGACATCACCGACGCGGAATCGGCGGGGCGCTGGCGCGAATTGCTGGGCGGTGCGGGCGTGCAGCGCGCGGCGCTGTCGGGTGGCGGGCTGTTCAAGGATCAGGCAAGCGATGCGCTGACGCGGTCGGTGTTCTTTGCCGGCGACATCCGCAACTGGCAGGTGGCGATCCCGGACTTCGGCACCGTGACCGGGCCGTTCCAGATCACAGCACTTGAATATGCGGGGCGGCATGATGGCGAGATGACCTTCGAAATCGCCATGGAATCGGCCGGCCCACTCAGCTTTGCGGCGCTCTGAGCGATGCGTGTCCACCCCAACCGGCATCGCGGCGAGATCGCCGCCCGGCTCGACGGCGAGATCCGGCTTCTCTGCCTGACGCTCGGCGCGCTGGCCGAACTCGAAACCGCCTTCGGTGCCGCCAATCTGGCCGAATTGGCCGAGCGCTTTGAAAGCGGCAGGCTGTCGGCGGGCGACATCATCAAGATCGTCGGCGCGGGATTGCGTGGTGCCGGCAACATCGCGACCGACGAGGATGTGGCGCAGATGTCGACCGAAGGCGGCGTCGCCGGTTTCGCCAGGATCGCGGCGGAGTTGCTGTGGGCGACCTTTGGCGGCGCGGCGCCTGAACCGAAAGAGCAGAGCGGAAACAACCATCAACCCGGCAATCGTGAGGGAGACGCAAACCCTCACGCGCCGCAGGCGGTGTCGCGGTGACGAAACCGGAGCGGGCGTTGTTCCCCTGGGCGTCCGTGATCCGTTTCGGCCTCGGCCGCCTGCGGCTTTCCCCCGGTGCGTTCTGGGCGCTGAGCCTGCCCGAGCTTGTGGCGCTGATCGGTCCGCAAGCTCAGGCGGAACCGGCAACCCGTGAACGACTGGCGGCCTTGATGGCGCTGTTTCCGGACGGCACCGGGCCAGCCTCAGGCCATGGTGATGGCCCTGAAGACCCGATTCAACAGAGAGACGCGGATGACTGACGATCCCGAATTCAGTGTGAATGGCGATCTGGATCTTGAGGGCGCGGACCGGGCGCTTGATGAACTGACCCGCAAGGCCAACGCCTTTGGCGGTGCGCTGTCGACCGCGCTCAAACAGGCAACCGTCGAAGGCCGAGGCCTCGACGATGTGCTGCGAGGCCTCGGCAACCGGATGGTCAGCATTGCGCTCGATGCCGGCATGCGGCCGCTCGACAGTCTGATCAGCAGTTCGATTTCCGGCCTGAGCGGCAGCCTGGGGCAATTGCTTCCCCTCGCCAAGGGCGGCGTTCCGGGCCGGATCCAGCCTTTTGCCGACGGTGGCATTGTCGGCGGGCCAACACTGTTTCCGATGGCCGGTGGTGATCTGGGACTGATGGGGGAAGCGGGCGCGGAAGCGATCCTGCCGCTGCAGCGCGGGCCGGACGGACGCCTCGGCGTGGCCTCGGGCAGAGCCCAACCGGCGGTGCAGGTGACATTCAACGTGACCACGCCGGATGCTGCGAGCTTCGCCAAATCGGAAACCCAGGTCACGGCGATGCTGGCCCGTGCCGTAGGCCGCGGCCGACGCGGCCTTTGAGACGGGAGAGCGATGATGAGCAACGGCTTTCATGAGGTGAGGCTGCCATTGCGGCTGTCACTGGGCGCAAGCGGTGGGCCGGGACGGCGCACCGACATCGTGGCGCTGTCGAATGGCGGCGAGACCCGCAATGCACGCTGGGCCGATGCCCGCCGCCGTTATGATGTCGGCACGGGGCTGCGGGGGCTCGATGATCTCTACCGGCTGATCGAATTCTTCGAGGCCCGGCGCGGGCAGCTCTACGGGTTCCGCTTTCGCGATCCGGTCGACAATCGTTCGGGCGCGCATGGCCAGGCACCGACCGCGATCGATCAGCTGATTGGGGAAGGTGACGGCGTGACCACGCTGTTTGAACTGACAAAAACCTATTCCGATCCGGGCGGCGCCACCACCCGCCGGATCGAAAAGCCGGCCGAGGGCAGTGTGCTGGTCGCCGTGGATGGCGCGCGGCTGGCGCCGGGCGATTTCAGCGTCGACGCGGTGGCAGGGCTGATCACGATTTATCCGGGTGCCGTGCCGGCACCGGGGGCGCAGGTGACCGCAGGCTTCGAGTTCGACATTCCGGTGCGCTTTGACACCGACCGGATCGAAATTTCGCTGGCCGCCTTCAAGGCCGGCGCCGTGCCCAGCGTGCCATTGGTGGAGATCAAGCCATGAGAGAGATCCCGGCAGGGCTCAAGACCCATCTCGATCAGACCTCGACAACGCTCTGCCATGCCTGGCGGCTCACCCGTAGCGACGGTCTGGTGATGGGATTTACCGAGCATGACCGAACCCTCAGCTTCGACGGGACGGTGTTTTCCGCCGCCACTGGCTTTCGCGGCTCGGAAGTAGAGACCGGGCTCGGGCTTGAGGCCGATGCCGCCGAGATAGAAGGGGCGTTTTCCGATGCGGCGATCAGCGCCGATGATCTGGCGCTCGGCCGATACGACGGCGCGCGGGTGGAGACGTTTCTGGTCAATTGGCAGTCTCCGGAAGACCATTTGCTGCTGTCGACCCGGGAGCTTGGCGAGGTGCTCAGTGCCGGGCCTGCATTCCGCGCCGAACTGCGCAGCCTGGCCGCAAGGCTCGACCAGCCCAGCGGCCGGCTTTACGGCAAACGCTGCGATGCCGATCTTGGTGACGCGCGCTGCGGCGTGAACCTGTCGGTCGCTCCGTTCCGGCTGGAAGGTTCAGTGGTGAGCGTGCCCGACGAGATGAGCCTGATTGTGAGCGGGCTTGGCGACCGGTCACCGGGCTGGTTTTCCGGCGGGCGGGTGATGTTCGCCACGGGATTGCTGGAGGGTGTGAACCTCGATGTCGCAAGCCATAGTCTTGAGGCTGAGGGAGCGCGCCTGTCGCTTTGGTCGCCGATGGCGCGGGCACCCGCAGCGGGCGACGCGGTGGCGGTGACGGCAGGCTGTGACAAGGCCTTTGAGACCTGTTCAGCAAAATTTTCCAATACCCTCAATTTTCAGGGGTTTCCGCATCTGCCAGGAAGCGATTTCGCCTATGGTTACGCTGATTCCAACACGGTGCATGATGGAAGGCCTATTGTGCCATGAGCGGCTGTGTGGAGAGAACCGAGGATGGTGACGTGCATGGGGAACGCGTGATCGCGATCGCCCGTTGCTGGATCGGCACACCCTATCGGCATCAGGCGTCGCTGAAAGGCGTGGGCTGCGACTGCCTGGGGCTGGTGCGTGGCGTGTTCGCGGAAATCACCGGCAAGGCGGCAGAGGCTCCGCCGCCCTATCAACCCGACTGGGCCGAGCGCTCCGGTGTCGACCGGCTGATGGAGGCCGCGCGCGCTCATTGTGGCGAGCCGGTTCCGAGCGGTGAAATGCGGCCCGGCGACATTGTGCTGTTTCGCTGGCGCGCGGGCGTTGCGGCGAAACATGCGGGCATTCTCTCAGGCCCGGATCACTTCATCCATGCCTATGAGCCTGCCGGCGTGATCGAAAGCGCGCTGGTGCCGTCGTGGCGCCGGCGGATCGCCGCCGTGCACCGCATGCCTGGCTCTACGCAAAGCTGAACAAGGCGAGATTTCGATATGGCGACAATTCTGTTGCAGGTGGCCGGTGCAGCGCTTGGCGGTGCGTTCGGGCCGGTCGGCACGGCCATCGGTTCGGCGATTGGCGCGAGCCTCGGTGGCATGCTGGACACAAGCCTGATCAACTCCACCCGCACCATTCGTGGCAGGGGATTGAGCGGCGCGCGCATTCCCTCTGCCGATGAGGGCGCACCGGTACTCCGTGTTCACGGCACCATGCGGGTGGCCGGGACATTGGTCTGGGCGACGCGGTTCGAGGAGACGGTGACGCGCGAGCGCCAAGGCGGCAAGGGCGGCGGGCCGACGGTGGAGAGCTATCGCTACCATGCCAATTTTGCACTCGGGATCTGCGAGGGTCCGATCGCCGCGATCCGCCGGGTCTGGGCCGATGGCCGCGAACTTGATCTCGAAACGCTTGATATGCGGATCTATCGCGGCACGGCAACACAATTGCCCGATCCGCTGATCGAGGCCAAGCAGGGCACGGGCCGCGCACCGGCCTGGCGGGGGCTTGCCTATGTGGTGTTCGAACGCCTGCCACTTGATGATTTCGGCAATCGCATCCCGGCGTTTCAGTTCGAGGTTGTGCGCCGGGTGGGCAGGCTCGAAACCGCGATCCAGGCGGTGGCGCTGATCCCCGGCGCGACCGAACATGGCTATGCGACAACGCAAGTGCGCGAATCCTTGGGCGTCGGGGCCGAGCGGCTCATCAACCGCAACATGCGCCAGGCTGCCACCGACTGGACCCAGTCGATTGATGAATTGCAGGCGCTGTGCCCCAATCTCAAATCCGTGGCACTGATCTGCTCCTGGTTCGGCGATGATCTGCGCGTCAGCCATTGCCGCTTCCGCCCCGGGGTCGAGGTGCGCAATCGCACGGCCGAATCCAGACCCTGGAAAGTGGGCGGTGAAACCCGCGCCACCGCGCATCTGATCAGCCACAAGGATGGTGGCCCGGCCTATGGCGGCACACCCGATGATAGGGCAGTGATTGAGGCGATCCGGGATCTCAAGGCGCGGGGCCTGAAGGTCACGCTCTATCCTTTCGTGCTGATGGACGTGCCCGAGGGCAATGTGCTGCCCGCACCCGATGGCTCGGCAAGCCAGCCCGCCTATCCCTGGCGCGGCCGCATCACCGCAAGTCCGGCGCGGGGACGTGTCGGCAGTCCCGATAAAACGGGCGCGATGCGCATCCAGATCTTGGATCTCTGCGGCGCGACCCAGACCGGTGATTTCGCCATCGCCGGGGAAACCGTGAGCTGGCTTGGCGGGGATGAAGGCTACCGGCGCTTTGTGCTCCATCATGCGGCTCTGGCGCAGGCCGCAGGCGGTGTGGATGGTTTTGTGATCGGTTCGGAGATGGTCGGGCTGACGCCGCTTCGTGATCAGAACGGCGCGTTTCCCTTTGTCGAGCAACTGATCGATCTCGCCGATGATGCGAGGACGCTGCTGGGGTCTCAAACCACGCTGACCTATGCGGCTGACTGGACCGAATATGCGGGCTATCGTCCCGATGACGGTTCGGGCGATGTGTTGTTTCATCTCGATCCGCTCTGGGCGCATCCGCAAATCGGCGCGATCGGCATCGACAATTACATGCCCTTGAGCGACTGGCGAGATGGTGATCTTGTCGCGGGCAACCCCGATGGCGCCCGCTTTGCCAATGACAGCGCAGCGCTGAAGGTCGCGATCGACGGCGGGGAGGGCTTTGACTGGTATTACGCCGACAGGCAAGGCCGCGATGCCCGCGACCGCCTCCCGATTGTTGACGGGCTGGCCGGAAAACACTGGGTCTACCGGATCAAGGATCTGCGCGGTTGGTGGAAGAACCAGCATTATGAACGGATTGGCGGTGTCGAGGCAGTCACGCCCAGCCCCTGGGTGCCAGGGTCAAAGCCCTTCTGGTTCACCGAGCTCGGCTGCCCGGCTGTCGACAAGGGCGCCAACCAGCCCAATCTGTTTCCCGATCCGAAATCATCCGAAAGCGCCATTCCCTGGTATTCGAGTGGCGGTCGCGACGACCTGGCCCAGCGCGCCTTTCTCGAGGCGCATCTGGAGCATTGGTCCGGCCCGCGCAATGCCGACGCCATGGTGAGCGGCGAGCACATCTATCTGTGGAGCTGGGATGCGCGGCCGTTTCCGGCGTTTCCGCTCTCGGGCTCGGTCTGGTCGGATGGTGCCAACTGGCGCACCGGTCACTGGCTCAATGGCCGGCTGGGAACCGTGGCGCTCAAGGATCTGATCGCCGCGGTGCTCGAGGCGGCGGGGTTTGAGGATTTCGATGTCGAGCGGGTCGACGGCGTCGTCACCGGCCACGTGATCTCCAATCCGCTCTCCCCGCGGGAAGCGCTTGCGCCCTTGCTGGAGGCTTTCGCCATCGATGTGCGCGAGGGCCCGCGCGGCCTTGAGTTCTGCTCGCGGCTGAGCGCGGGATCGGCCCCGACAGAAATCGAGGTGGTGGCGGACCCGGACGATGCTGCGCTGTTTGAGGAAACCCGGGGCGAACTCTCCGAATTCGCCAATGAGGCGATGATCCTGTTTGCCGATCCGCTGGCTGATCATGCGGCGGCATCCGCGCGCTCGCGCAGGCTGGAGGGCGAGGCCTTGCGCCAGCGTGACATGCCCTTGAGCCTGGCTTACGAGCCGGGGCTGGCAAGGGTGACCGCAGACCGCTGGCTGCAGGATCACCGGCTGCAACGCCGGCGCTTGCGCCTTTCGCTGCCGCCGCAGATGGCCGCGCTGCAGCCCGGCGACACGCTGCGCCTTGATCTCGAACGCGCACCACAGGGCCTGTTTCGCATTCTCAGGATCGAGGACGGCGATGTCCGGCGCATCGAGGCCGTCTCCCATGCAGGAGCGGCAGCGGTGGCTTCAACTGAAACGGTCCCAATCGATGCCGGGAGCGACGCCAGCGCGTCCTTCGCACCTGAACTGATGCTGATGGACCTGCCGGTGCTCTCGGGCAGCGACGAGACCGCCTGGGCGCGGGCGGCGGGGCTATCGGTTCCCTGGCGCCGGATTGCGCTGTCGAGTTCAGTGGAAAGCGAGGGCTATGCGGCGCGCGCCACGCTGGATGCACCGGCGAGACTGGGCACGCTGGCGTCCGCCTTGCCGCCGGGTGCGGGCGAAGGCCGGATCCTCAAGGGCCAGATGATCGAGGTTGATCTGGCTTTTGGCGGATTGGCCTCGGTGAGCCGGCTTGCGCTGCTTAACGGCGCCAATGCGGCTGCAATCCTCTCTGATGCCGTGGTCTGGGAGGTGGTGCAGTTCGAACTGGCGGAAGAGGTTTCAAGCGGCCGCTGGCGGCTTTCAAACCTGCTGCGCGGGCAGGGGGGAACCGATGACGCCATGCGCGCGGGCGCAAGTGCGGGCAACCGGTTTGTCCTCATCGACAGTGCCGTCGTGCCGCTGGGGCTGACGCTGGAGGAAGCGGGCCGGGCGCTCAACTGGATTGCCGAGCCTGTGGGTGGCGCAGCCGAAGGTGCGGCACCGGAGATCTTCGCTGGTGGCGAAAGGGCGCTGACCCCGCTGTCGCCGGTCCACCTTGATGCGCGCCGTGAACCCGGCGGCGTCCGCTTTCGCTGGATCCGCCGCGGACGGCTGCAGGCCGACAGCTGGGCGCCCGCCGATATCGCCGATGATGAGGGCTTCGAGCGCTACCGCGCCGAAATCCTGCTCGGTGGCGCAAGCATCCGGACAGCCGAGATGGAGAGCCCCAATTGGCTCTACACCCATGCCGAGGAACTCGCCGATTTCGGCTCGGAGCAGACCGAGCTGACGCTGCGGGTGGCGCAGGCCGGCAGGCGCGTTCCCTGGGGCATTGCCCGCACCGCGACCCTCAGCCTTTGACTTCAAATCCAGTTCAGACACGAACACGAAAAGGACCATGATCATGGACACAACCAAGCCCTGGTGGCAATCCAAGACCCTATGGGGCGCATTGGTGACGCTGGTTGCTGCCGCTCTCGGCATGGCCGGGATCGACCTCGGCGATTCGGAACGCGAGGCGTTGACCGAGATGCTGACCTCGCTCGGAGCCGCAATCGGCGGGCTGATCGCCATGTTCGGGCGGATATCGGCGAGATCGCGGATCGGGTAAAGGGTTTTGGGAACCCGGATCGGGAGGTATTTCCATTCATTTGCGGTTCAGGCAGGATCCTGTATCTATCGGTGCAGGATGAAATACCAACCGCTTCAGGGCTGATCATGACCGTGAAAATTCTTCAAATTGGTTTGATTGCCGCGCTGGCCGCCATGGCCGCGCCGGCGGCCGCTCAGATGCGCACGCCGGACGGCACAACCATCGTGCATGCCGCAGCGGACTGCTCGGGCGCTGCGTCACAGGTGGTGGGTCAGACCGGCGGGCAGTTGCTCTCCGCATCGGCTCAGACGCAGGGCGGCCAGACAGTGTGCGTGATCACCGTGCTGGTGCCGGGCAGCGGCAATGAACGGCCGAAGAAAGTCACCGTTTCCGTTCCGCAATGATACCAATTCGTGAGAGAGCAACACAGCGGGGGCGGACTGCATGCGAATTCTGATTGTCGAGGACGACAAGGATCTCAATCGCCAACTGGCCGAGGCGCTAGAGGAGCAATCCTACGTGGTCGACCGCGCCTATGACGGCGAGGAGGGTCATTTTCTGGGTGACACCGAGCCCTATGATGCGGTGATCCTCGACATCGGCCTGCCGGAAATGGATGGTGTGACGGTGCTCGAAAAATGGCGCGCCGACGGTCGTGCCATGCCGGTCCTGATCCTGACCGCACGCGATCGCTGGAGCGACAAGGTGGCGGGCATCGATGCGGGCGCGGACGACTATGTCACCAAGCCGTTCCATGTCGAGGAAGTGCTGGCGCGCATACGTGCGCTGATCCGGCGGGCGTCAGGTCACGCCAGTTCTGAAATCGTCTGCGGCCCGGTGCGGCTTGACACGGCTGCCTCGAAAGCCAGCGTCGATGGCACCACGCTCAAACTCACCAGCCATGAATTCCGGCTTCTGTCCTATCTGATGCATCACATGGACCAGGTGGTCTCGCGCACCGAACTTGTCGAGCATATGTACGACCAGGATTTTGACAGGGATTCCAACACGATAGAGGTGTTTGTTGGGCGCCTTCGCAAGAAGATCGGAGTGGAACTGATCGAGACCGTGCGGGGGCTAGGCTACCGGATGACCCGGCCCGAAAACGAGGGCGCGGGCAAATCCGGATGACACGTGGTTCGCTCACCGCGCGGGTGCTGCTGCTGGCCACGCTCTGGGCGGTGATCGCGCTGGTGGCCATCGCCATTGTGATCTCGCAGCTTTATCGCAACGGCTCCGAGCGGGCCTTTGCCGATCTGTTGCGCGCCCAGCTCAACAGCGTCATCAACACGGTGTCCATCAATGATAATGGTCAACTGGCCGGCCGGCCGCAACTCGGCGATCTGGTGTTTGACCAGCCCGGCAGCGGCTGGATTTGGCTGGTGGAGCCGCTGACGGACGTTTCGGGGCCGCGGCTTTCCTCCGTATCGCTTGGCCAGCAAGACCTCGATGTGCCGACGCTTGCCGAGGTTCCCTTCGATCAGCGGTATCTGCGGTACTATCCGGCTTCGGACGGCTTCGGCAATCAGCTAGAAGTGGTCGAGACCGAGGTGGAACTGGACAACCAGGGCCGTGCCGCGCGCTTCCGGGTCGCCGGAAACCGTGATGTGCTGGACGACGAAATCGCAGGCTTTTCCCGCAATCTCTACATCGCGCTGGCGCTCTTCGGCATCGGCAGCCTGCTGGTCAATGCGGTGGCCATTCTCTACGGCTTGAGGCCGCTCGATCATGCCCGGCAGGCCCTGGGCCGGATTCGTGCCGGTGAGGCGGATCAGCTTGATGGTGCCTTCCCGCGCGAGATCGCGCCGCTGGCCGGCGAGATCAACGCGTTGATTGATGCCAACCGGCGGGTTGTCGAGCGGGCCCGCATGCAGGTCGGGAACCTGGCGCATTCGCTCAAGACCCCGATTGCGGTTCTGATCAACGAGGCACGGGACATGACCCCGGCCCATGCCAAACTGGTGCGCGCCCAGGCTGAAACCATGCAGGCCCAGGTGCAGACCTATCTCGACCGTGCCCGCATCGCCGCCCAGCGCGGCAGCGTGCTTGCCCGCACCGAAGCGGCGCCGGTCATCGAGCGGCTGGTCCGGGTGATGGCCAAGCTGAACCGGGATTTGGAGTTCGCAGCCGATATCGATCCGCAGGCAGCGGTGCTTGCGATGGAAGCTCAGGACCTCGAGGAAGCACTGGGAAATCTGATTGAGAACGCCGCCAAGTTCGCCCGCAGCAAGGTTGTGGTGCGATTGCGGCTGGTGGCTGCTCGGAAGGATGGGCAGCGGGCAATGTTCCGGATCGATGTCGATGATGACGGGCAGGGGCTTGATGAGGCCGGAATGAAGGAAGCGGTCAAACGTGGCCGGCGGCTTGACGAGTCCAAGCCCGGCACCGGACTTGGTCTGTCGATCGTCAACGAGATTGCAAGTGAATATCAGGGCAGCTTTGCGCTGGCGCGCGCGCAAACAGGTGGCTTGTCGGCCCGGCTGACGCTGCCGGGCGTGGAGACCGAGGCGTGAGCGGTAGCGGCCAAAGCAATCAAGCCAAACCGGCAGACGGGCGCCTTGGCGAACGGTTCGGTCCGGGCAATTATGGGCGCGCGCGTTGCTGTGCAAGCGGAGCAACTGCCGGTCTGCGTCACAATACCGCCACAGCGGCGCGGCAAGAAGATGGCTGCTGATTGAACAGTGCAGGCGGCGAGCATGCGCGAACAGCGAGGAACAGGATGATGGTCAATCTGGTGACGAGTTCGGCGAAACTGGCAAGTGCGGCAGTGGTACTGGTCATGGTTTCGGGATGTGCCCAGACCTCGGGCGTCAGGCCACTCTCGTTCGGCCCGGTGGCATCGCCTGAATTGAACAGCACCCGGCCTGCCGGAAGTGACGCGATTCTGGAGGCACTCAATGGCGGTATTCTGCCACAGGAGGCTGCGTCAACGCTGTCACGAGCTGAGCGGCTCAGGGCCATGGAAGCCGAATATCAGGCGCTTGAGAAAACGCCGGGTGGTCAGTCGGTCGCATGGGCCAGCCCGGTTGGAGGAGCTTCCGGTGAGGTGAAGGCCGGCACGCCCTATCAGGTCGGTCAGCAGAATTGCCGTCAATACACCCACAGCGCCCAGATCAATGGAGCGACTGTCACGGGCCGGGGTGCGGCTTGCCGCAATGCCGATGGCAGCTGGACGCCGTTGAGCTAGCTCATCGCCCCGGTCCTGGCCGGCTCCGGAATCAGTGATTTCAAACAGTGTTCGGACCAGTCGGTCTTCGCCCAATGATGCATATCAACGAATTGGCGAGGCTTTTAAGATCGTATCCGGGTTTCGAGGGCCCTGATTTTGATTTTAACGCGACTAAACGCCCCATCGATACACCCGCGGTCGATTGCGGTTGGAAAACGCACAATGCTCAGATATTGAAGCTTCATGTTGTTTTGGGTAATCGCCGCCGTCCTGACCGCTATCGTCACCCTGGCTCTGCTTGGGCCTGTGGCGCGTGCCCGCTCTGCCGCGTCGGAGGCGCCTGCACGTCACGACATGGAAGTCTACCGCGATCAGTTGGCCGAGGTCGATCGTGATCTGGCTGATGGCCTCGTCGACGAGGCGCAGGCGGAAGTGGCACGGACCGAAATTTCCCGGCGCCTGCTGGCCGCTTCGCGCAAGAGCGAAGCCGAAGATGCGGAAGATACCCAGTCGTCGAACCGCAGCCTGCGGCAGATCGCTGTCTATGCCGTTGCGATCTTCATGCCGCTGACTGCGGTCACGGCTTACCTTGAGCTGGGCCGTCCGGACCTGCCGCAATTGCCGCTCGCCGCCCGTTTGCAGTCCGAGCCGGAAAACACCGACATTGCAATGCTTGTGGCCCGCGCCGAGCAACATCTTGCCCAAAACCCCGAAGATGGCCGCGGATGGGCCGTGCTCGGGCCGATCTACATGCGCACCGGCCGTTTCGCCGAATCGGCTGAGGCATTCCGCAAGTCCATCGCGCTGCTCGGACCGTCACCGGCCCGTCTTGCAAGTCTCGGCGAAGCTCTTTTTTCCGCATCCGGCGGGATCGTCACGGAAGAGGCGATGCTGGCATTCCAGACCGCACGCGAACTCGATCCAAACGACCCGCGGCCGCAGTTCTTCCTGGCCGTCGGAATGGTGCAGGCGGGCAAGCGTGATGAAGCCCGTGCCGCCTTCACCGCCATGATGGAAACGGCGCCGGAAGGCGCGCCCTGGATCGCAGCCGTTGAAAGCCAGATCGCTGCATTGGATACGCCGTCCGGGCCGCTTTCAGGTCCCGTAACCGGTGCAGGAGCCTTGGCCCCCGGCAATCCATCGGCCGCCGATATCGCCGCAGCACAGGATATGAGCCCCGAGGATCGTCAGGCGATGATCGGCTCGATGGTCGAGAGCCTCGAGGCCCGCCTTGCCGACAACCCGGACAACATCGAAGGCTGGTTGCGGCTGGTCCGCTCGCACATGGTCATGGGCAATCGGGACCGGGCGCAAGCAGCGCTTGACCGGGCCTTTGCCGCATTTTCCAACGCAAGCACGGAAACCCAGGCACTGACCGGCGCTGCAAGAGAATTGGGGCTGGTCGCCAGTTCGACGCTCGGCGGGGTGCCAGTGGCCTCCGCAAGCCCTGCCGAAGATGCGGCATCCGCAAACCAGCCCGAGGGCACCACAACGCCCTTCATTCTCGAGGGCGTCAGCCCTGAAACAAGCGCAGCGCCAGCGGGACCGACCCAGGACGATGTTGCCGCGGCCGCAGCCATGTCGGACCAGGACAGAGACGCCATGATCCGCGGCATGGTGGCTTCGCTTGACGCAAGGCTCGCCGATAATCCCAACAACATCGAAGGCTGGTTGCGTCTGGTACGCTCCTATGCCGTACTTGGGGATGAGGCTGCCGCCGGATCGGCGCTCAAGCGTGCAAGCGCCACATTCCCGGGCGCGACCGCCGAAGGACAGGCGCTGGCCGCACTGGCCGCGCAGCTGGGACTTGAAACAGAGTTGGAAGGCCAATGAACCGTAAGCAGAAGCGATTGTCGATTATTGCCGCTGGTGCGGTGTTTCTCGCTGGAGCTGCGGCGCTGGTGACATCGGCGCTGCAAGAACAGATCGTGTTCTTCAACTCGCCCTCGGATGTTCTGGCCAAGCCGCTGGAGCCCGGGACCCGTGTCCGCCTGGGCGGGCTGGTGGAGGCTGGGTCGGTGGAACGCGGTGAAAACTCAGCCGTGACCTTCGCCGTCACCGACACCAATGCATCGGTCAAAGTGCGCTATGTTGGCATTCTGCCCGATTTGTTCCGGGAGGGGCAGGGTGTGGTCACCGAGGGTGTGTTCTCGCCGGAGGAGGGCACCTTCATGGCCGATATGGTGCTCGCCAAGCATGACGAGAACTATATGCCCAAGGAAGTCGCAGACGCGCTCAAAGCGCAGGGTGTCTGGAAGGAAGGCGATCCGCCACCGGGCGTGACCGTCAAAGAGACGCCGGTTTACTGATTGGCTTGAACGCCGCGGACGTGCAGGAGGAAAGACGCCATGATCACTGAAATCGGCCATTTCGCACTCATCCTCGCATTGGCGACGGCGCTCGTGCAATCGGTCGCCCCGGTGGTCGGCGCGCGCCGCCGCGACGCCGCACTGATGGCGATCGGCCCGATGGCGGCACTGACCTCTCTGATGCTGGTGGCGATCTCGTTCTTTGCGCTGACCCACGCCTATGTGGTGTCTGATTTCTCGGTCCAGAACGTTGTCGAGAATTCGCATTCGCTCAAGCCGATGCTCTACAAGATCACTGGCGTGTGGGGCAATCACGAAGGCTCGATGCTGCTGTGGATCCTCATTCTGGTGTTGTTTTCCGGTCTCGTCGCACTGTTCGGCCGCAATCTTCCCGACACGCTCAAGGCCAATGTGCTTGGGGTTCAGGCCTGGATCACAGTGGCGTTTCTGCTGTTCGTTCTTCTCACCTCGAACCCGTTCCTTCGCCTTGATCCGGCGCCTGCGGAAGGCAATGACCTCAATCCGATCCTCCAGGACATCGGGCTCGCGATCCATCCGCCGCTGCTCTATCTCGGCTATGTCGGATTCTCGATTTCATTCTCTTTCGCAATCGCCGCTTTGATCGAAGGCCGCATCGACGCCGCCTGGGCGCGATGGGTCCGTCCGTGGACGCTTGCCGCCTGGGTGTTCCTGACCGCCGGCATCTCGATGGGCAGCTATTGGGCCTATTACGAGCTCGGCTGGGGCGGCTGGTGGTTCTGGGATCCGGTGGAGAATGCCTCCTTCATGCCCTGGCTGGTCGGCACCGCGCTGTTGCACTCCGCGCTGGTGATGGAAAAACGCGAGGCGCTGAAGATCTGGACCGTGCTGCTCGCCATCCTGACCTTCTCGTTCTCGCTTCTGGGAACCTTCCTGGTGCGCTCGGGCGTGCTGACATCGGTCCACGCCTTTGCCACCGACCCGAGCCGTGGCGTGTTCATCCTCGGGATCCTGGTGGTCTTTATCGGCGGGGCGCTGGCGCTGTTCGGGCTGCGTGCCGCCTCGCTCAAGGCCGGTGGCATGTTCGCGCCGATCTCGCGCGAAGGGGCGCTGGTTCTCAACAATCTGTTTCTGACCACGGCTGCAGCCACCGTGCTGATCGGCACGCTGTATCCGCTGTTGCTTGAATCGGTCACCGGCACCAAGATCTCGGTCGGTCCTCCGTTCTTCAACCTGACCTTCGGGCCTTTGATGATCCCTTTGCTGATGGCTGTGCCATTTGGCCCGCTTCTGGCGTGGAAACGGGCTGACCTGGCGGGGGCCGCGCACCGGCTCTACTTCGCCATCGGAATTTCCCTTCTGGTTGGTCTTGGCGTGGTATTCCTGCAGACCGGCGCACCGGTGCTTGCGGGGCTCGGGATTGCCCTTGGCGCGTTCCTGATCCTTGGCGCGATCACCGATATCGCGCTCCGCTCCGGCATTGGTCGTGTGGCCACGGGAGTTGCCTGGAGCCGCCTTGTTGGTTTGCCACGCTCCGCCTTTGGCACCGCCTTTGCCCATATGGGCCTTGGCGTCACCGTGATTGGCGTTGTTGCCGTCAGCATCTTCTCCACCGAAACAGTGGTCGGCATGAAGCCCGGCGATACCGTGTTGGCTGGCGGCTACGAGGTTCGCTTCGAGGGCATTCGCGACTATGCCGGCCCGAACTACACCTCGCAGTCCGGCGAGTTCACGATCATGCGCGGCGACGAGGTGGTGGCCAGCACGGCCTCGGCCAAGCGGTTCTACGCCGCGCGCGGTATGCCGACGACGGAAGCCGGCATTGTCACTTTCGGTGCAAGCCAGCTTTACATCGCGCTTGGCGATCCCGAGGCCAATGGTGGCCTGGTGGTCCGGGTCTGGTGGAAGTCCTGGGTGACCTTCATCTGGTACGGGACCGTGCTGATGATGATCGGGGGCGTGTTGTCGCTGTCTGACCGCAGGCTGCGGATCGGAGCGCCCAACCGTGCCAAATCCGCCAAGGCCGGCAAGCAGAAAGCCGGGGTTGCCGCATGATGGCCGGAACAAGGATGATGGCCCGGTTGCTGGCGCTGGTTCTGCTTGCATTCGCCTTGGCCTCGCCGGCGGCGGCGGTCAATCCCGACGAGGTGCTGGACGATCCGGCCCTTGAAGAACGGGCGAGGGCGCTGTCGCTGGATCTGCGCTGCCTGGTCTGCCAGAATCAGTCGATCGACGATTCCAATGCCGAACTGGCCCGGGATCTCAGGCTGCTGGTGCGGGAACGGCTGGTGGCGGGTGACAGCGATGAAGCTGTGATCGATTATGTCGTCTCGCGTTACGGTGAGTTCGTTCTGCTCACGCCGCGCTTCTCCGCCCAGACGCTTTTGCTTTGGGGCGCACCAATGCTTCTTCTGCTGGCCGGCATCGTCGTCATGCTGATCAATGCGCGTGGCCGCGCCAGTGCCGTGACAGCGCCCGGTCAGCGCTTGAGTGAGGCCGAACAGGCCGAACTCGCAAAAGTGTTGGAAGACCGTGATCGCAAGGGCTGATATGTAGTCTGCCTATCCAATCAAGGGGGCAGGTGATGACAGCACATACGATCCGGGCGGAATTCGATGGCCATTCCGGCGCCAAACTGGCCGCGAGGCTTGATCTGCCGGCGGGAACCATCCGCGCCTGGGCCCTGTTCGCCCATTGCTTCACCTGTTCCAAGGACACGCTTGCCGCCCGCCGTATCTCCGGCGCGCTGGCCAGCGCCGGAATTGCCGTGATGCGCTTTGATTTCACCGGGCTCGGTTCGAGCGACGGCGAATTCTCCTCGACCAACTTCTCCTCCAATGTCGATGATCTTCGCTCCGCCGCGCAATGGCTGGAGAAGCATTACAGCGCACCGGAAATTCTTGTCGGCCACTCGCTTGGCGGCGCTGCGGTGCTGGCCGTTGCCAAAGATCTTGCCTCGGTGAAAGCCGTCGTCACCCTGGGCGCACCGGCTGAAGCAAACCATGTGATCCACAATTTCGGCTCACATGTCGACGAGATCACCGAGAAGGGTGCCGCCGAAGTCAAGCTGGGCGGGCGCAGCTTCACCATCCAGCGCCAGTTTGTCGATGATCTCAATGCCGTCCGTCTGGCGGACCGCATCGCCACGATGAAGAAAGCGCTTCTGGTTCTGCATGCGCCGCGCGACGAGACGGTGGGCATTGAGAACGCCGGGGCGATCTTCACCGCCGCCAAACACCCCAAGAGCTTCGTGTCGCTGGATGGGGCAGACCATCTTCTGACAAACCCGGCGGACGCCAATTATGTGGCCAGTGTCATTGCATCCTGGGCCGCGCGCTATCTGCCTGTTGAAACGCCACGCGACGAGGCCCAGCCAAGCGAGGATGTGGTGGTTGGCGAAACCGGGCAGGGCAAGTTCCAGGTCTCCGTTCAGGCCGGGCCACATCGCTTTCTTGCCGATGAACCGGCAAGCGTCGGCGGTTCGGACACCGGTCCCACGCCCTATGATCTGGTCGGAGCCGGTCTCGGCGCCTGCACCGCCATGACTTTGCGCATGTATGCCCGGCTGAAGAAGATCGACCTCGGTCTGGTGAGTATCGCAGTGCGTCACAACAAGGTGCATATGAAGGATTGCCTCGAATGCACAGAAGAGGAGCGCGCCGGCAATGGCAAGATCGACCGCTTCGAGCGGGTGATTACGATCGACGGCGGGGCGCCGGCCGAGCTTGCCGACAAGATCGTCGAGATTGCCAACAAGTGCCCGGTCCACCGAACCCTCGAACATGGTGCAAAGGTTACCACCCGGATCGAGTGAGCCAACGGTGCAACGGTGTTCTTCCGATCTCTCTGGGTGCGTCGCAAAAGAGGAAAAACTGCAAACAGCTTCAATGGGTTGGGAAAGTTACCTAATGCGCTTTCCGGGCCGGTCCGCGCACTTTGTGGCAGCAACGTGGCGGCCAACATTACAAAGGTTTAATGATCCGGAAAGCTTGCCGTAACCGAACCCGTCCTATCTCTCTATGGCGAGGGTCGATCAAATGGCCTTGAGCACAACAACGAGGTTGATACATGTCGAAATCCCCCCAAGCCAAAGCCCCCAGCAAGAAGATCAAGGGTTTCCTCACCACCACCGCCATTGCCGGTGTCGCTGCTGCAATGCTCGCGACCGGTGTGCCCGCGACCATCACCGGGGCCTTTGCAGAACCTGTCCGCGTTGAAGCCCCGCAGGCCCCGAGCTTTGCCGATGTGGTTGAGGCCGTGTCGCCTGCCGTGGTCTCTGTCCGCGTTCAGGCGGAAGTCCGGCCGGTGTCAAATGACGGGCCGTTCAGTTTCGATTTCAATGGAAGAGGATTTGACGATCTTCCAAACGATCACCCGATGAAGCGGTTCTTCGATGAATTCCGCCGCGGTTTCGGCGGTGAGCCCGACCGCCGTGCTGAGCGCGACCGTCGCGGCCCCGATGGCCAGGGCCGTCCCGGTCGCGTGCGCCCGGTCAGCCAGGGTTCCGGCTTCTTCATTTCCGGGGACGGCTATCTGGTGACCAACAATCACGTCATCGAAAACGGTGCGACCTTCACCGTGATCATGGATGACGGCTCCGAACTCGATGCCAAGCTGATCGGCCGCGACAGCCGCACCGACCTTGCAGTGCTCAAGGTCGAGGAAGATCGCGAGTTCATCTATGTCGACTTCGCCGATGATTCCAAGATTCGTGTTGGTGACTGGGTGGTGGCCGTCGGCAACCCCTTCGGTCTCGGCGGTACGGTGACCGCAGGCATTGTCTCGGCGCGTGGCCGCGACATCGGTGCCGGCCCCTATGATGATTTCATCCAGGTGGACGCTGCGGTGAACCGCGGCAACTCCGGTGGTCCGACCTTCAATCTCTCCGGCGAAGTGATCGGCATCAATACCGCGATCTTCTCGCCCTCGGGCGGCAATGTCGGCATTGCATTTGCGATCCCCGCATCCACCGCGCGCACCGTGATCAACGATCTGATCGACAGCGGTTCGGTCGAGCGTGGCTGGCTTGGTGTGCAGATCCAGCCGGTTACCGCCGACATCGCTGAATCGCTTGGCCTCGCCGAGGCGCAGGGCGCGCTGATCACCGCACCGCAGGACGATGCTCCCGCCGCCAAGGCAGGCATCGAGGCCGGTGACGTGGTCACTGCAGTCGATGGCAACGCAGTCGAGGATCCGCGTGATCTGGCCAAGAAGATTGCGGCCATGGATCCGGGCAAGACGGTCGAGATCACTGTCTGGCGCAATGGCAAGAGCGAGGCGGTCGAGGTCGAACTGGGCTCGCTGCCGACAGAAGTCGCAGCGCTGAGCACAGATGAGGAGACCACGCCGAGCGCACCGCAGGCAGAAGCCACGCTGGACAGTTTCGGGCTCACCGTCGTCCCGGCCGAAACCGGCAGTGGCCTTCTGATCACCTCCGTGGCGCCCGACAGTGCGGCTGAGGAACGCGGACTGCAAGCCGGCGATGTGATCGTTGCGGTCAACAATCAGGACGTGGCCAATGCCGCCGATGTGGTCGGCATCATCGACGATGCCGCAAGCAACGGCCGCAAGGCAGCCCTGTTCCAGGTTGAGAACGAAGACCGGTCGCGCTTCGTGGCGCTGCCGATCGACCAGGGCTAAGCCCTTCGCATCCGGCGCGGGCCGCTCCGCGCCGGGTGTGGCAGCTTCCGCTCGGCAATCCCCTGATGCAGGACGGAAGCAATGGGCGTTGAAGATTTCGCACCAACGCCCTGAAGTCCGCTCCAATCCATTCGCTTGGGAGGGTGGGCGCCAAGGCGGCGGGTGTGCTCCCCCCCTTCGCAAGCCCGCCGCGCTTTTCCCGCCCGTCGATCCGCGTTCTTGACTTGCCCGCATTCGCCGGGCATGCCCGAAGGGTTCGAGCCGCCAGGACAGACGCCCAGGACAGACGCCATGAAAATACTCATCATCGAAGACGATCTGGAAACCGCCGCCTATCTTTCCCGTGCGTTTCGCGAAGCCGGGATCACGGTGGATCATGCAAGCGACGGCGATTCCGGTTTCTTTCTGGCCTCCGAAAACACCTATGACGCACTGGTGGTGGACCGCATGCTGCCCAAGCGTGATGGTCTTTCAATCATCAGCGAGCTGCGCCGCAATGGCGACGACACCCCGGCGCTGATCCTCTCGGCACTTGGCCAGGTCGACGACCGGGTGACCGGGCTTCGCGCCGGCGGCGACGATTACCTCACCAAGCCCTATGCATTTTCCGAGCTTTTGGCCCGCATCGAAATCCTCGGACGCCGCAAGGGTGCACGCGATCAGGAAACCACCTACCGGGTGGGCGATCTCGAACTCGACCGGTTGAGCCATGAGGTGCGCCGCGCGGGCCAGCCGATCCCGCTGCAGCCGCGCGAATACCGCCTGCTTGAATATCTGATGAAAAATGCAGGGCAGGTGGTCACCCGCACCATGCTGCTCGAGCATGTCTGGGATTATCATTTCGACCCGCAGACCAATGTCATCGATGTCCATATCTCCAGGCTTCGCTCGAAGATCGAAAAGGATTTCGGTGAGCCGCTGCTCAAAACCGTGCGCGGCGCCGGCTATATGATGAAGGCCGGTGGATGATCCTGTCATGACCCGTTTGCGTGCCATGTTGTCGACCACCGCGGTGAGACTGTCGGCGCTTTATCTCGGTCTTTTCGCGCTGTGCGCGGTGGCTCTGGTGTTCTACATCACCTCGATCTCTGTGGGGATGCAGCATGACCGTACCCAGACCATCATTTTGAGCGAATTGAGAGTGGTGGCGGGCTCCTATCGCCGCAACGGCATGACCGGTCTCGTTCGCACCATAGAACGGCGCTCACGCCAGCCCGGAGCCAACCTCTATGCCATAGCCGCGCCGAGCGGTGAACTGATCGCCGGCAACATTTCCGCGATTGCACCGGGCGTGCTCGATCAGGAAGGCTGGACCTCTTCCCCGTTTCGTTATGAGCGGCTGGGTGATGCCGAGGGGGAGGATCATCTGGCTTTGGCGCAAGTGGTCGGCCTGCCGAATGGAATGCGCTTGATGGTGGGCCGCGATATCGGGGAGCGCGAACAGGTTCGCGGCCTTGTCCGCCAGGCTCTGGTAAGGGCGCTGGCGATCATGTTCGTTGGCGCACTGGCGATCTGGTTTTTCGTTGGCCGCCGCGCGCTCAAGCGCATCGATCACATGTCCGAAGCCAGCAAGAAGATCATGGCCGGTGACCTGTCTCAAAGGCTCCCGGTGAATGGATCCGGTGATGAATTCGACCGGCTGAGCCTCTCGCTCAATGCCATGCTGGGCCGTATCGAGCGCCTCAATGAAGGTCTGCGCCAGGTTTCCGACAACATCGCCCATGATCTCAAGACGCCGCTCACCCGGCTCAGGAACCGTGCCGAAGCCGCATTGGCAGGAGATGGCGAACCGGAAGCCCAGCAACAGGCGCTCGAACAGATGATCGCCGACAGCGACCAGCTGATCCGCACCTTCAACGCGCTTTTGATGATCAGCCGGGTCGAAGCCGGATCCTCGACCGCCCAGATGAGCTCCGTCGACCTTTCGGATCTCGCCCGCGACGCCGCGGAACTTTATGAACCGGTGGCCGAAGATGCGGGGGTAAGCCTGATCGCAGAAATCGCACCGGATGTTGTCATCAACGGCAACCGCGAACTCCTGGCCCAGGCACTGTCCAATCTCATAGACAACGCGATCAAATATGTTGGCGATGTGCCGTCGCCCCGGATCAAGGTGTCGCTGGCTCGCGAGGGCGGCGAACTGTGGCTGTCCGTGACCGACAATGGCCCCGGCGTGCCCGCCGATCGCCGCGAAGATGTGGTCAAGCGTTTTGTCCGGCTCGATGAAAGCCGGTCAAAACCCGGCACCGGATTGGGATTGAGTCTTGTCCAGGCGGTGGCGGCGCTGCATGGTGGGCGCTTGGAGCTCAAGGATGGATCGCCAGAAGCCGAAGCCAACCCCGGCCTTGCTGCGATCATGGCCTTGCCAGGGGGACGATGACCGAGACCAATGCGCATACCAGGCTGATTGAACTCGAACAGAGTCCGATCCGCGCGCCCTCAGCCACAGCAGCCAAATCCGTGGCTGCTGATCTCAAGCCTTTGGGCGCCGATCACCCGGAGATTGCCGCGCTGCTGAGCGCCAACACACCCGCACGCGAATTCCTCTTTGCGGCCCTTGCGCTGTCGCCTTATCTTCGCGATCTCGCGCTCTGTGATCCCGAAGCGCTGGTCCGCAGCCTGACCCGTCCCGTGGCCGAACTAGTGGAGGAAACCGTCGCCCGGGCCCGGGGCTGCTGGCGCAGAGAAGACGGGACGCCCGCAAGCGAGAGCGAAGTGATGCGCGACCTGCGATGCGCCAAACGGCAGGTCGCCATGGCGCTGGCGCTGGCCGATCTCGCCCGGCTGATTGGTTGCAGCGAAACCACCCAGCATTTGAGCAACCTAGCCGATGCAAGCCTTGGGGCTGCTTTCGACCATCTGCTGTTCAACAGCCACGAGGCAGGGAAACTCACCCTGAAGAACCCCGACAGGCCCGGCGAGGGGTCCGGCTTGATCGTGCTGGGCATGGGCAAGCATGGCGCGGGTGAACTCAACTATTCCTCCGACATTGATATCGTCGTGTTCTTTGATCCCGAAGCCGGCATCGTGCCTGATCCGGATGAGGCCACCGACATATTCGCCCGTCTGGTGCGCCGTCTGGTCCGGATCATGCAGGAGCGGACCGGCGACGGCTATGTGTTCCGTACGGATTTGCGGTTGCGCCCTGATCCCGGCTCGACGCCGCTTGCCTTTCCGCTGGAGGCCGCGCTCAACTATTATGAGAGCCGCGGACAGAACTGGGAGCGCGCCGCCTTCATCAAGGCCCGCGCCGTTGCTGGTGATTTGGCGGCAGGCGAACGGTTCATCCAGGAGCTGGTGCCTTTCGTCTTCCGCAAATACCTCGATTTCGCCGCCATATCCGACATTCATTCAATCAAGCGCCAGATCCACGCCCATCGCGGCTTTGGCGACATTGCGGTCAAGGGGCACAACACCAAGCTTGGACGCGGCGGCATCCGCGAGATCGAATTCTTCGTCCAGACCCAGCAGCTCATCGCCGGCGGGCGGATGCCGAAACTCAGGCTGCGGCGCACCGACGAAATGCTGGTGGCTCTCGCCCGCGCCCGCTGGATCGACCCTGCCACCGCCCGGACGCTTGCCGAGAGCTACTGGTATCTGCGCGATGTCGAGCACCGCATCCAGATGGTCCACGACGAGCAAAGCCACACCTTGCCCGAAACCGAAGCCGAGCTCGCCCGCATTGCGCTGATGATGGGGGAGCCGGGCACTGCAAGCTTCGGCAAGACCTATGTTTCCATGCTCAAGCGGGTCGAGGAATGCTACGCTGCGCTTTTCGAAAACGAAGCCGGACTGTCTGGCACCGCCGGCAACCTGGTGTTCACCGGTGAGGATGACGATCCCGAAACGCTCAAGACCCTGTCCGAATTCGGCTTCGAGCGCCCCGCCGACATTTCCCGCATCATCCGCACCTGGCACTATGGCCGCTACCGTGCCACCCAATCTGTGGAAGCCCGCGAACGGCTGACAGAACTGACGCCGGAACTGCTCAGGGTCTTCGGGGCCACCAAGCGCGCCGATGAGGCGTTGATACGCTTTGACGCCTTCATCGCCGGGCTGCCGGCAGGTATCCAGCTGTTCTCGCTCATCAGCAGCAATCCGGGACTTATGTCGCTGATGGTGACGATCATGACAGCCGCACCTCGCTTGGCTGAGGTGATCGCGCGCAAACCGCATGTGTTTGACGGCATGCTCGATCCCGGCCTGCTGGCCGAACTTCCCACCCGGCGCTATCTCGCTGAACGGCTTGCCTCCTTCCTTGATGGCGCGACAGCCTATGAGGAGGTGCTGGACCGGCTCAGGATCGTGGCGCTGGAGCAGAAATTCCTGATTGGTGTCCGCCTGCTCACCGACGCCATTGCACCTGAACGCGCCGCGCGCGCGTTCTCCTATCTTGCCGACCTGATCATCGCTTCAGCGCTGGATGCCGTCCGTGCGGGCATGGAGGAGGCCCATGGCAAGATCCCCGGCGGTCGTGCTGCGGTGCTGGGTATGGGCAAGCTCGGCAGCCTTGAGCTCACCGCCGGCTCCGATATCGATATCATACTGCTGTATGATCACGATCCCGATAGTGAGGAATCCGACGGACCAAAGCCGCTCGATCCCGCGCGTTATTACGCCCGGATGACCCAGCGGCTGGTCGCCGCACTTTCTGCGCCCACCGCCGAGGGCATTCTCTATGAGGTCGATCTGCGGCTGCGGCCATCGGGCAACAAGGGGCCGGTCGCAACCTCGGTGCGTGCTTTCGCCAAATACCAGGCCGAGGAAGCCTGGACCTGGGAACACATGGCGCTGACGCGCGCGCGTCCGGTCGCCGGTGATGCCAGTCTGTGCGGCGATGCACGGCGGCTGATCGACGAGGTGCTGGCACGGCCGCGTGACAAGGCAAAGCTGCGCGCAGACCTGACTGAGATGCGGGACTTGATCGAGCAGGAAAAGCCGCCCCGCGATATCTGGGACGTCAAACTGATCCCCGGCGGGCTGATTGACATCGAATTCATTGCCCAGATGCTTTCGCTTGAGGCGCGCGCGGGCGGTTGGGTGCCGGACGAGGGCGAAGATGGGGCCGGAGACCGGGCAGGGGAAACCAGCGGCAGCAGCGGCGATCCGTTGCCGTTCGACCTTGGCATAGAGGAGCGGGAGTTCGGGGAGTGCACCGGCACTGACGCGACACTGGCCGCACTTGGCCCCAAGGCATTGGGACTAGAGGTGACTGAGACCCTGCGCCGGGCACTGGCGCTTTGGAGCGGCCACGCCCAGGTCGTGCGGCTCTGCACCGAAGGTGAGTTCGATCCGGCAGAAGCACCCGCAGGCCTGATCGATCTGGCGATCCGCAAGGGTGAAGCGCCGTCCCTCAAGAGCCTTGAGGCGGATTTCAAGGCAACCTCCAAACAGGTGCGTGCGCTGTTCAAAAAAATCACGTCATAGTGCGGTGCGATAGGATTTCGGCTTTGGCAGGACATTGCGCCTGTGTCGCTCGACGTGTCACGCGCGCTTGTCATTGCTCGCTGGAATGTAAAAGCATTTTGACGTCAATTGTTTGATGTCGCCAGAAAACCAATAAATCTGACCAAAACAGCAATTTCTGAGGTGCCAGATTTATCTAATGTTAGCAACTGCAACACAAGACTGCGCTCAATATCAACGCCGAGTGACAGGTAAAATCACCCCATGATGAGCACATTCAAAATCTCAACGAGACTATACGTACTCGTCGCATTGGCCCTCGCGGTTTTTACCGCTGCAGCGGTTTACAAGCTCTACGATTCCCAGAATGCGCTGGTCCATGAACGCAAGACCAAGCTGAATGCGCTTGATGAAAGCATGATTGCCATGTTCAAGCACTTCCACAGCCTCGAGGTTTCTGGCGAGATGACCCGCGAGGAGGCGCAGGCCCGCGCCACTGAAGCCGTCCGTGCGATGCGCTACGAGGCTGATGGCTACTTCTGGATCAATGACATGAACAACGTCATGGTCATGCATCCGATCAAGCCTGCTCTTGAGGGGCAGAATCTGGAACAGCTAAAAGACCCGACAGGCAAATTCATCTTCCAGGAGATGGTCAAGGTCGTCAAAGCGGACGGCGAAGGCTATGTCGATTACTATTGGCCCAAGCCTGGCGCTGAAGAGCCGGTTCTCAAATATTCCCATGTGGAAGGCTTTGCGCCCTGGGGCTGGATTGTCGGCACCGGCGTCTACGCGGACGACCTGGCGGCCTTGTTCAAGACCAATGCGAGCAGATCTGCGGTGATCCTCGGTCTCGGCGCACTGGCCATTCTTCTTTTCGCCTATGCCACCGTTCGTTCCGTGGTCAACCCGATCCGCAATCTGAACACCACCATGCATGCGATTGCGCGTGAGGATGTGGATGGCGACGTTCCTGAAACGCACCGCAAGGATGAAGTCGGCGATATGGCTGCTGCGGTTCTGGTTCTGCGCGATTCGGTGCGTGAGCGGGCAGATTTGCGTGTTCGTGATGCTGACCAGCAAGAACGCATCAATGCCGAACGCGGTGAGGGCGAGCGCCGCCAGCAACAGATCAACAAGAGCCAGGCCGATGTCATGCAGACACTGGGTTCGGCTCTCGAGCGTCTGGCATCGGGCGATCTCACGGTTCAGATCGGCGAGATCCCGTCAGAATACACCAAGCTCCGCGACGACTTCAATTCGGCTGTCGTGGCACTTGGTGACGTGATCGCCACAATCTCGCAGTCAACCGACGTGGTCAGCGCCAGCGCTGACGGCATCTCGGAAGCCGCCGACAACCTCTCGCGCCGCACCGAACAGCAGGCGGCTTCGCTCGAGGAGACGGCTGCTGCGCTTGACGAGATCACGTCGACCGTACGGTCGTCGTCCGAGCGTGCCACCGAGGCCAACAAGATGGTTGGCGAGACCCGTCAGAGCACCGACCGTTCGGGCAAGATCGTCAACAGCGCGATTTCCGCGATGACCCGGATCAAGGAAGAGTCCGACCGGATCAGCAAGATCATCGTTGTCATCGACGAGATTGCCTTCCAGACCAACCTGCTGGCCCTCAATGCCGGCGTCGAGGCGGCACGCGCCGGTGAAGCCGGTCGTGGCTTTGCGGTCGTGGCACAGGAAGTGCGGGAACTGGCACAGCGTTCGGCAACTGCAGCCCGCGAGATCAAGGAATTGATCAGCAGCTCGGCCACCGAAGTTGAATCCGGCGTGTCGCTGGTCCAGTCGACCGGTGAGGCACTGTCCGAGATCGAGGCTCTTGTCAGCAAGGTCAACGAGCAGGTCAATTCGATCGCCACCGCGGCGCATGAACAGGCCAGCGCACTTGCTGAGGTTAACACCGCCATCAACCAGATGGATCAGATGACCCAGCAGAATGCGGCAATGGTGGAAGAGACCAGCGCGGCGAGCCAGACGCTGACCCAGGAAAGCTCCCAGTTGTCCAGCATGCTGCGCAAGTTCCGTCTTCGCTCGGCCACCGGTGGTTCTTCGACCCAAGCCCGCGCGGCCTGATCGAACCCAAGCTTTGTGAACATGGCCCGGCGCCTGCATGGACTTGCAGGCGCCGGGTTTTTTTATGGTCAATCGCTGCAAACCCGCATTTGCTGATGCGGCAGATCGCATTCTTCAATCGGTGAGATTGGCATGAGGCAATGCGATAGCGCCGGCTCGGCGTTGGGCGCAAGCCAGATCCGGTCAGCCCGCATCACCTCCAAGGTCTCGGAGAACCCGATAGCAAGCCGCTCAGCCTTGGAGGAGCGCTAAGCAGAAAATTGCTTGGTCGTTGGTGCGCAACAAACGCAATCGAGAAGGGCAAGTCTCAAGCTTCGCAGTCCTGACATCAGGCCACTGCTGCGCTCTCGGTTTCATCCACGGCGTCGGCGTCGATCATGCTCGACGGCTGATCTTCCGGGCAATTGATTGGCACCCTGACGCTTACGATCGTGCCCATTCCTTCGATGGAGCGCACTTTCATCGCTCCGCCATGCAGTTCCGCCAGGCTCCGTGAAATCGCCAATCCCAGACCTGAGCCGCCGGTTGATTTGGAAAACTGGTTCTGCACCTGCTCAAATGGCTGACCAATACGGTTCAACAGCGCCTTGGGTATTCCGATGCCGGTGTCCTCGATGGTCAGGGTGACCGCGCAGGATGTCTTGCGAGCGCGCACAAGAATCTTGCCGCCCGGCTCGGTGAACTTCACCGCGTTGGACAACAGGTTGAGCAGGATCTGCTTCATCGCACGGCGGTCGGCATTCAATGAGAGCTTTGCCGAGATCCGCTGATCGACCCGGATGTCTTTCTGCTCGGCCTGGATTGCGACCAGCCGCAAGGTCTCTTTGAGCAACGGCGCCAGATCGACATCCTCACGCTCGAGCTGCATCTGTCCGGCCTCGATCTTGGCCATGTCGAGAATGTCGTTGATCACGGTGAGCAGGTGGATGCCCGAGTTGTGAATGTCATCGGCATATTCGCCATATTTGTCTGAGCCCAGCGGGCCGAACATCCGCGCCTGCAGCACCTCCGAGAAGCCGATAATGGCGTTGAGCGGGGTTCTCAATTCGTGGCTCATATTGGCCAGGAACTCGGACTTTGCCCGGCTTGCCGCCTCGGCCCGTTCGGTCTCGACCTGGTAGTCCATGTTGAGCTCGGAGAGCTCAGCCGCCTTGCGCTTGAGTTCTGCCTGCGACGAGGTCAGATCCCCGATCGTCGCCATCAACCGCTTCTCGCTGTCGCGCAGCCGCTCCTGATTGCGCTTGAGCGGGGTGATGTCGGTTCCTACCGAAACCAAGCCGCCGTCACGGGTCTTGCGCTCATTGATCTGCAACCAGCGTCCGTCGCCGAGTTGAACCTCGAAGGTCTGCGCTGAATCGCGCGCGCAGGGCACGGCCAGTCTGCGTTCGACCACAGGCCGCGTTGCCGCTTTCTCGACAACCGGACGGGGCGTGCCGGGTGCCAGGATGTCAGCGGGCAGTCCGTGAATTTCCTGATAGTGCTTGTTCCAAAGCACCAGCCGTTCGTCACGGTCCCAAAGCACGAAGGCTTCCGAAGTGCTCTCGATGGCGTCAAACAGCCGCTGGTCGGCTTCCATGGTCCGCTGTTGCAGTCGGTGCTGCTCGGTCACGTCCATGGCGATGCCGATGAGATGGGTTTCCGCCGAAGTCGGATCCACAACCTGCGCCCGCGCCCGCATCCACAGATAATGACCGTTAGCGTGACGCATGCGAAACAGGTGATCGACTTGCTTGATATCGCCGGATGCGACCTTGCGCGCGATCTCGTAGAGGTCACCATCATCGGGATGCACAAGCTGCGAGGCTTCGCCGAATGAGATCACTGTGTCGCGGGGCTTGAGCCCGAGGATCTCGTACATTGAACGCGACCAGTAGAGCCGCCCGCGCGCCATATCCCAATCCCAAAGGCCGCAGCGCCCGCGTGACAGCGCCATGTCAACGCGCCGCTGGCTCTCATGGTAGATGCTGTCAGCCTCCTGTGCGCGGCCGGCCTGGCTGAAATAGGCATAGAGGATCACAAGCAGGATCGAAGAGGTGGCGATAAACAGGGTCACATTGACCGAGACCGACTGCCGCCAGGCATCATTCATGGTCTTGACGGGGGTCAGGGACAGCAGGGCGCCCGCACCGTCGGGGAGCCGCGTGAGCGCCGCCAGGCTGTCTTCGCCATCAAACCTGATTGACTGCACTCCGGCGCGCTCGCCAAACAGCCAAAGCGGAGAGGATTCCGAAAGCAGGCTGGAGAGGACGGTCCCCACCAGATGGTTGCCGCCGGCCGTGGCGGCGAAAATGCGGGCTTCGGCGTCAATGACCAGAAGGTAACGGCCCTGATCTTCGGGCATGGCGCCGAGCGCCCGGTTGAGCCGCGCCTCTGTCTCCCACCGCAGTTTCTTGGCAACCGGGTCCGTGTCAATCGACAGGGCGGCACTGGCCGCAGCCAAAGACAGCGCGGTCATCTGCTCGGCAGCAGAAAAAAGCTGGTCGCGGTTTTCATTGATATTGAGAAAACGCGCGGTTGCCACGACCAACAGAAACGCGACGATGAGTACCGGAATGAGCCGCTTCAGAAATGGTTCCGCATTGATCAGGCCGTCATAGGCAGGCTGTGCAAACAGCTTCGCGTGGCCTGATAACTGCCGCCCGGACGATCGCCTTGCACCCGGTTTTTGAACGTGACTCGACCCTTCGGCCGCAGATATAGACTGCGCATCCGCCATGATTTCTGTGTATCCCCGTTGGGATTCGGACTACCGCATCTCCGAATCTACCCTAATGAATCAAAGGTGATTCGGCTTGTCCAGCCCCAAAAGAAACCTTTTGTTAAGAAATTGAAAATTATGGATTTTTCACTGAATCGAGTCGCACCAAAAGCCTGCTGCGGCGCAGCAAGCAGACCAAAGACGGCAAATCACCTCGCGTTGGTCCCAATCAGCAAGTCGCAGCCCCGGCCTTGCTGTAATGCGGCCGGGACACGCAGGGGTTGTTGCCGGTCAAATCTGCTCGTGCGAAACGGCGCGACGAGCCGTCACCGGGATCTCAGGCAGCCAGCATCCGTTCAACAATGTCGCTGACGTCTGCTGATAATTTGCCCGCATCGCGAATGGACAGAAGAGCCAGCCGGGCCTGCTCCTGCCGTCCGGGTTCAAGCGAACGCCAGGACCGCATTGCGGTGAGCAGGCGGGCGGCGAGTTGCGGATTGCGTCCGTCAATCTCTACCACCTGGCGTGCAAGCAGCCGGTATCCCGCACCGTCAGCGCGGTTGAAGCCCGTGGGATTGCCTGCGGTGAAGGCACCGACAAGGGAGCGCATGCGGTTCGGATTGGTGTGGTCGAAAACCGGGCTTGCGAGGAGTTCCTCGACCCGTTCGCAGGTCTCGGCACCGGGCGCCATGGCCTGGATCGAATACCATTTGTCGAGCACCAGCGGATTGTCGGCATAGCGTGTCCTGAAGGTTTCGAGCGCCTCGCGGGTTTCGTCCGAGCCGGGGAACTGATGCGCCAGAACCTGCAGCGCCTGGGCCAGCACCGTCATGTTGTCAGCGGCATTGAATGCGGCCTTGGCGCGTTCGGCTGTTGCTTCGGCGATCGAGGCGTAGCTCATCGAGATCCCGGCAAGGGCACGCTGGCCGGCTGCAGCCGCATCCGGGCTGTAGGCACCCTTGGGTGCGCTTGCCGCAAGCGTGGTGAACACCTCCTGTCCGGCGCGTGCCACTTCGGCCAGCACGGCCTCACGGGCAGTGTGGATCGCATCCGGATCGATGTTCGAGCCGATTTCGCGGGCAATGTCGCTTTCGGCCGGCAGCGCCAGGGCCTGGGCCCGGAATGCCGGCTCAAGGGTATCGTCCTTCGCCGTGGCGATCAGCACATCGGCGAGATCGCCGGCCGGCATCAGGTTGCGGCCGTCGCGGGCAAGCCGCGAGGCTGCCACCAGGTGGCGCGTTGCATAGTCGTTGAGCGCCTGCCAGCGCGCTACACCATCGCTTTCATGGCGCGAGATATGGGCGAGGTCTTCGGGGCTTTGTTCCATGGCAATGTTGACCGGCGCGGAAAATCCGCGGTTGATCGACACCACCGGGCGGCCCGGAACATTCGAAAAACTGAAGGTCTGCTTGCGCTTGGTGAGATGGAACACACCGTCTGAGGCCTCGCCGCCGGTGGGCTGTCCTTCAAACTCTGTTCCGTCGGGCAGGATCAGGCCATAGGCGAGGGGAATGTGCATCAGCGCCTTGCGCGACTGGCCAGGCGTTGGCGCGAGTGATTGTTCGAGCGTGACCTTGAAGGTCTTCTTGGTCTCGTTCCACTCGCTCGACACCGACACGGACGGGGTTCCCGCCTGGCTGTACCAGAGGGCGAACTGCTTGAGGTCACGGCCACTGGCTTCGGCGAAGCAGGCGAGGAAATCCTCGATCGTGGCCGCGTCGCCATCATGCCGCTCGAAGTACAGATCCATTCCCTTGCGGAAATCTTCCACACCGAGAATGGTGCGGATCATGCGGACCACTTCCGAGCCCTTCTCATAGACGGTAGCAGTGTAGAAGTTGTTGATTTCCCTGTAGGTTTCAGGGCGAACCGGATGTGCCAGGGGCCCTGCGTCCTCGGGAAACTGATGGGCCTTCAAGAGTCGGATTTCGGCGATGCGCTTGACCGGCGCCGAGCGCTGGTCAGCCGAGAAAGCATGGTCGCGATAGACCGTCAGACCTTCTTTGAGGCAGAGCTGGAACCAGTCACGGCAGGTAATCCGGTTGCCGGTCCAGTTGTGGAAATACTCATGCGCGATGATGGCTTCGATGTTGGCGTAATCCGCATCGGCCGCCGTCTCGGGATCGGCCAGCACATACTTGTCGTTGAAGACATTCAGGCCCTTGTTTTCCATCGCGCCCATGTTGAAATCGGACACGGCGACGATCTGGAAAATGTCGAGGTCATATTCCCGGCCGTAAACGTCCTCGTCCCATTTCATCGAGCGCTTGAGCGCATCCATCGCATAGGCCGCGCGCGGCTCCTTGCCATGTTCGACGTAGATCTTCAGGGCAACCTCGCGGCCGCTCATGGTGGTGAAGGTGTCTTCGACCAGTCCCAGATCGCCCCCCACCAATGCAAACAGGTAGGCGGGCTTGGGGTGCGGGTCGAACCAGGCTGCAAAATGCCGGCCTTCGTCATAATTTCCGCCGCCCAGGAAGTTGCCGTTCGACAGCAGGTGTTTGGCATCGTCCTTGGCCGCGATGATGGTCACGGTGTAGACCGTCAGGACATCCGGCCGGTCATAGAAATAGGTGATGCGGCGGAAGCCCTCGGACTCGCACTGGGTGCAGTAAACACCGCTGGTGCGGTAGAGGCCCATGAGCTTTGTGTTGGTTTCCGGCGAAAGCGTGGTCGTCACCGTGATTTCAAACGGCGCGCTCTCGGGCAACTCGCGGATGGTCAGACTGTCGGGCGTGGCGTCATACAGAGACGCATCTATCTCCATGCCGTCGATCAGCAGACTGTCGAGCGTCAGCTCGTCGCCATCAAGCACCAGCGGTACATCCGTGCCAACACCTTCACGCCTGTGCAGGATTACCCGCGAGACCACGATGGTTGCTTTCGGATCGAGTTCGAAGGTGAGATCGATCCGTTCAACCACGAAATCGGTCGGCTTGTAATCTGTCAGCTTGAAGACGTGTCCCGTATCAGTCCGCATATGTATATTGTCCCGCGTTTTGCATTGTTAATTGGGATGCTAACATGCCGGATGCTGCCACGGAGTTAACAACGCATGCAACTAAGAGTATATTTTAGCGTCTCCAGATTAAAAAGTTGGGGTGCCTGATTATCCATGGCTGCCATGAGATTTCGTTGCTCGCATGCGGTGTGTTGGCCGCGAAATGGTGAAGAAGCCGGCGTCCTGGCCCGATCCTGGCGCGTCTGTGTTGGCTTTGCCCAAAGACGCTTCAGGCCTCGAAAAACCTGGTCAGCAGGATAAGTATGCACATGCTGCTTGGTTTCATCGCCATCCCGAGCATAATCTATGCACTGATCATCAGGACGAGCCATGAACATCGCGACCCCCAAGTTCGGCGTTGGCGCCTCTGCGCTGCGCAAGGAAGATCCCAGGCTGCTGCGCGGCGAGGGGGCCTTTACCGATGACATCAAGGCCGAAGGCGAGTTGCGTGGCTTTGTGCTGCGCTCGCCCCATGCCGCTGCGCACTTTGCCATTGGTGATCTTGACGCAGCGCGCTCGGCTCCCGGTGTCCACCTTGTGCTTACCGCCGCCGATCTTGCACATCTGGGGCCGGTGATCTGTCAGACGCCGCTCAAGCAGCCCGACGGCAGTGCTCACGCGCTCAAGCATGTGCCGCTGTTGTGCGACGGCGAGGTCCGCTATGTCGGCGATGCCGTTGCCTTCATCGTGGCCGATACGCTGAGCCAGGCGCAGGATGCATCCGAGCTGATTGAGATTGACTGGGATTTCAGCGAAGCCCAGGTCGATCTAGCCGGTGCACTTGAGCCCGGCAGTCCTCTGGTTTGGCCGGATCTGGGAACCAACCAGGCGTTCCTGTACCGCATGGGTGACCGGGCCGTGACCGAGGCGGCCTTCGCCGAAGCCGATCATGTGACGACGATCAAGTTCATCAACAACCGGCTGATCTGCAATTACATGGAGCCCCGCGCCTGCCTTGCCGAATGGGATGCCGAGAGTGAAAAATTCACGCTCACGCTTGGTTCCCAGGGCGTTCATGGCATCCGCAAGACGCTGGCCCGTGACGTGTTCAAGACGGATCTCGAGAACTTCCGGGTCATCACCCGTGATGTGGGGGGCGGGTTTGGCACCAAGTCGTTCAACTACCGCGAATATCCGCTGTCGCTGGAAAGTGCGCGCCGCCTCGGCCGCCCGGTCAAATGGGTCAGCGACCGCACCGAGCATTTCCTCGCCGACGCCCATGGCCGCGACAATGATGTCACCGCCTCGCTGGCAATGGACAAGGATGGCCGCATTCTTGGTCTGAAGATCGATCTTCTGGCCAATATGGGTGGCTATCTGCATCAGTTCGGTCCCTATATCCCGGCGCTGGGCGCGACCATGTCGACGGGCGTCTATGACATCCAGAATCTCGATTTCGAGATGCGAGGGGTCTACACCCACACCACGCCGCTCGATGCCTACCGCGGGGCAGGGCGCCCGGAAGCCGCATTCCTGATCGAACGGCTGGTGGACGCCGCGGCCCGCGAGATCGGCATGCCGGTGGAAGAGTTGAGGCGGAAGAACTTCATCAAGCCTGAACAGATGCCCTATCTCACCCCCGGCGGCCGCAGATATGATGTTGGTGAGTTTGACGGTCACATGACCCGGGCCCTTGAAAAGGCTGGCAAGGCCAGCTTCCCGGAACGGGTCAAAGAGGCGGAGGCGCGTGGCAAGCTGCGTGGTTTCGGCACCGCCGTATACATTGAGGCCTGCGCGTTCGCGGGCTCCGAGCCGGCGAAGCTGACGCTCGATGCGGATGGCGGCATCACGCTCTATATCGGCACCCAGACCAACGGCCAGGGCCATGCCACTGCCTACAGCCAGTTTGTGGCGGACAAGATCGGCCTTGATTTCGAGAAGATCACTGTGCGCCAGGGTGATACCGCAGAGCTTGCCAAGGGCGGCGGCACCGGCGGCTCCCGCTCGATTCCGCTGGGTGGTGTTTCGGTGGCCCGCGCCTCCGAGGTTCTCGCCGAGAAAATGAAGAAGCTCGCCGCCGATGAGCTCGAAGCTTCTCCGGCCGACATCGAGCTTGTCGATGGGGACGCGCGCATTGTCGGCACCGACCGCGTCATCAGTTACGCCGACATCGCCCGCGCGGCCAAGACCGAGGAGGATCGCACCGGAGATGCGGATGTGGTGCAGGATGAGGCGACCTATCCCAATGGCACGCATATCTGCGAGGTCGAGATCGACCCGGAGACCGGCGATGTAGAAATCATTCGCTACACCATTGTCGATGACTTCGGTGTGACGGTGAACCCGGTGCTGTTGCTGGGCCAGGTCCATGGCGGCGTCATGCAGGGCATCGGTCAGTGCCTGACCGAGGGTGTGGTCTATTCCGAAGATGGCCAGTTGCTGACCGCGAGTTTCATGGATTACGCCATGCCGCGTGCCGATGATGCTCCGTTCTTCGATTTCGAGACACGCAATGTGCCATCCATCACCAATGCACTTGGGATCAAGGGTGCCGGCGAGGCGGGCACCATCGGGGCTTGCCCTGCGGTGGTCAACGCGCTCATCGACGCGCTTTACCGCGCCTGTGGTGTTGGCGAGATCGAAATGCCGGCCACGCCGCTGCGTGTCTGGGAAGCCCTCAATGGCTGACCTGGCTTAGGGGGAAAATGATCGTTTGGGATTCGGTCACGCATTCCCATTGATCCGCCGCAGTTCTCTCGCATCAACGTGGAACAACTCTCCATCAGCGTTTTTGACCGGACGGCTGCGACGGCTCCGGCTATGTTGCTGGAGTGGGAATCGCATCAGTTTGCGGTTCCATGCACATCATGACGACCTGCCTGTTCCCTTTCAGGCCACAAGAGAAGCCCTTTGACACAATCCACCCCAGAGACACCCGCCAAAACCGCGCCAACCGAACCGGGACGGGCAGGCTCCGGCACGCAAGCCACGTTGCCAACCCAAGCTGGTTCACCCATGACCGGCATTTTGCTCAAGGTCGCTTCAGTCAGCGTGTTCGTCACCATGTCGACGCTGATCAAATCTGGCGGCGAGGCCTTGCCGGCCGGCCAGATAGTGTTCTTCCGCTCGGCTTTTGCGATCCTGCCGATCCTTGCCTATCTTGCACTGCGAGGCCAGCTTGATACCGCATGGCGAACCGCCAACCCGCTGTCGCATTTTCGCCGTGGCCTTGTCGGTGTGCTTGCCATGGGATGCGGGTTTTATGGCATCATGCATTTGCCCCTGCCTGATGCCATTGCCATAGGCTATGCGATGCCGTTGCTTGCGGTGGTCTTTGCAGCTTTGTTCCTCGGCGAAAAGGTCCGGATTTTCCGATGGAGTGCGGTTGTCGTCGGGCTTGGCGGGGTGCTGATCATCAGCTGGCCCCGGCTCAACCTGTTTGGAGATGGTTTCGGCTCGACAGAGGCGTTCGGGGCCTTGGCCGTGCTGACATCGGCCACCCTCGGCGCCACCGCGATGATCCTCGTGCGCAAGCTTGTGCTGACCGAAAAGACGCCGACCATCGTGCTGTATTTCTCACTCACGGCGACGGTGCTGTCGCTTGTCACGGTACCATTTGGCTGGGTCGTGCCGGATTGGCCGACGCTGTTGATGATGGCACTGGCGGGTTTTTGCGGCGGTCTGGGCCAGATCCTGCTTACCCAGAGCTACCGCCACGCCGATGTCTCCACCGTCGCCCCGTTCGAGTACACATCGATCATTCTTGGCATCCTGATCGGCTATTTTCTGTTCGGCGATGTGCCAACCTGGACCATGCTCACCGGCACCACGATCGTTGTGGGGGCAGGGCTGTTCGTGATCATGCGCGAGCACCGGCTGGGGCTTGAGCGCCGTGACCAGCGCAAGCTGGTCACGCCTCAGGGCTGATCAAGGATCCAATATCAAACCACGCCTGCCGATGTGCCCGCGGTGTCTTCCTCAGAGTCCACGCCATATTCAGGGTCTGAACGCGGGTCGAGCTCTGCGGTCTGTGGGGTAACGTCGGGCATGGCTGCCATCGCCAGGAAGTCCGAGCGCATCTCTTCCGGCGGCTGCTCGCGGCGGCTGATGCGCCATGCTGCATGGGCCGAGTAGGCAGCAAAACAGATAGCAATCACGGCAAAAAGCGCCTGCGGACCGAACCAGTCCATCGCCGCACCAGTAACCACCGGGCCGATCATCGTCGCCACACCATAGGTGATCATCAGCCCGCTCGAGACTTCAACAAATTCGTCGGGTTGTGCGTGGTCATTGGCATGCGCCACATTGAGCGAATAGATCGGAAACAGCACCGTTCCCAAAAACAGCATTCCGGCGAAGAAAATGATTCTGTTTTCTACTCCGAAGCTGATGGTGATCGCACATGCGGCGATCCCGATGAACCCGGCAACAATCATGACCCTGCGGCGATCCATCCGGTCCGACGCCCGTCCCAGCGGATATTGGAAGATGGCTCCACCGACCATCGCTATGGCGAGCATGGTCGCGCCTTCCGTCGTCGTGAGGCCGAGCTGGGTCGCATAGACAGGTCCCAGCCCGCCCCATGCACTGGCAATCAGTCCTGCCAGCAACGTCCCGATCACCGCCGCCGGAGAGCGGCGGTAAAGCGCTGGCACGTCGAATTTGACCTGGGTGAGGGGCTGTGGCGTCTGCGCGCTCGACAAGGCGGTCGGCATCACTGCCATCGAACAGATCAGTGTGCAGACCATGAAAAGGCTCGCGCCCAGTGGATCACCGAAAGGTACGATGTATTGGCCGATCATCACCGCCGACATGCTGACAACCATATAGACTGAAAACAGGGCACCGCGATTCTCATTGCTGACCCTTTCATTGAGCCAGCTTTCGATGATCATGTAGGCACCTGCGATTGAGAAGCCAGCCATCGCCCGGGTCAGGACCCATACAACGGGATGAACCATCAGCGAATGCAGAAGAAATGACATTGCCATCAGCGTAGTCAGTGCGCCGAATACCCGCACATGGCCGACCCGCAGCACAAGTCTGGGTGTTACGACGCAGCTGACCGTAAACGCGATGGCATAGCCCGTGGCAATCAGCGAAATTGTAAAGGTAGACCAGCCTTCGGCCACCGCCCTGACAGGAATGAGATAGCCCGACAGCCCCATGGCAGTCAGCAGGAAGAAGGTTGAAAGCAGCAGTGACGCCACCGATCGAACGGACTGGAACATGGCGGCTCTCCCTGCCAACGGAGCGCGGCCTGCCCAAAGCCCGGGTCCCCCGGATTATGCAGACCTGATTGTGATCGTGATTCTGTCAGACACGATGCCATTGCGACCTGACAGGGGAAGGCTCGATTGCGACCTCGGAGAGATTTGTTTGCGCAGCCGCCGATTGTCCGGATCTGTCACCGGCCTTTGGATCCCCCGCGGCCCAACCGTTTCTGTCAAAAATCGGATTGACCGTTTCTGGGAAAGTAACAGGTGAAAAATGACGTCTCTCATACAGGAATTTACCCGTTATTTACGCAGCATATATTATACTTTAGCCAAATTTAATTCGAATTTGTTGGTGGGTACCAATGTCGGAACGCAGATCAGAGATCAGATATGACGCAAATTGCGCCGCCATTGTTGAGTTCACATTTCTCAACAAACCGTCCTACGTGGCTGCTACCGGGAAGCTTGTAAATATCTCCTCATCTGGATGTCTTTTTCTGAGTGAGAATATGCCTTGGAAAAACAATGATATAGTGAAAATAGAAACGAAGATTTTCGATCTTCTGTCAAAAAGATGCATGATCTATTTGCCGTGGATTAACGAGTGTTTTGGTGGCAGGGTCATGCGTGTAGGCACTGTTACAGCCGGTGTCGAGTTTGATGAAATCTTGCCTGGCAGTCTCGTAGCTTCAATCGCAGATCTGGAACCGAACCAGGTTCGCAGCTTCGTTCCGAAGTGTCCATGGAAGTACAACAGGGTCCTGCCTCTCGCTCAACGCGCCATTATCAATCAGAGAACCTGACGCCGTCCCAAGCGGATTTGAATTCATCAGGTTCCGTTCATGTCCTCGAGCCGTTGTTGCAGCGAAAGCAGATCGGCCCAGACCAGGCGTTTCTGAGCCGGATTGCGCAGCAGATAGGCCGGGTGCAGTGTGGGCATTGCCGGGATAGATGTCGTTCCTGACGTATACTCCATCCAGTCGCCGCGCAGCGACAGAATGCCCTTGTCGGTATTGAGCAGGGACTTGGTGGCAACATTGCCGAGCATCACGACGATCTTTGGCGCGGCCAGTGTCACATGGCGCTCGATGAAGGGCCGGCACAACTCGATTTCGTGGGGCGCGGGAGTCCGGTTGCCCGGTGGTCGCCAGGGGATCATGTTGGTGATGTAGGCCGTTTGGCGATTGAGCCCGATGGCCGCCAGCATCCGGTCGAGCAATTGCCCGGCGCGGCCGACGAATGGAGTGCCCTGAAGATCCTCCTCGCGGCCCGGCGCCTCGCCGATGAACATCACTTCGGCCTCCGGGTTTCCATCGGCAAACACCAGCGATTTGGCGCTGTGGCGCAGATTGCAGCCGCCAAAGCCTTCAAGAGCGGCGCGCAATTCGTCAATCGTGCTGGCGCTCTCGGCCAGCGCGCGGGCGTCTTTGAAGACAGCTTCGCCGGGCACGGTGAGTTGCGATGCTTGCGCTGGAGTTGTGCCTGCCGACGCCCCGCTGGCAGCAGGCGCCCGTTGCGCAGCCATTGCGGGCGAGGGGCGTGAACCAGGTCCGTCTGATGCGCTTCGGCTCTGCTCCCCAAAGGCCCCCGCCGTCACCGGCGCCTGGGTGTTGCGGGAAGCGTTTTGCTTGCGCGATTGCGCCATCTCCGCGCTTTGCGCAAACCGGTCGATGGCAACCTCTTCACACACCCCATCCACGCCGCTTTCGGCGTAAAAGCCAAGCAGCGCCGCGAGCGCTTGCGGCGGGATGTCGGAGGCGGTGTCAGCCATGTCCCAGCTCTAGCTCAAAGCGCAGGCTGAGGGAAGCTGTATGCGCAAAGCTGCTCTGGCCCTGAAGGACAGAAATCCGCCCTTTGCCGGAACGGCGAGCCAGGCAGAGAACAAAAAACGCCCGGGAGACGTTCCCGGGCGTTGGCATGATACACGATCAGCAGATCGGGATGATCAGGCAGTCTCGTCGCTTTCGCCTTCGATGGCGCGGGCTTCTGCCGCTTCTTCATCGTCGAGGAAATCCGGATCATTGGCTGCGGCTTCTGCCGCTGCCTCCGCTTCGTCTTCATCAACGCCGTAGATCGCGTCGGCAGAGGACAGGTCTTCACCCTTGGCCTGGCGTTCGGCTTCATCGGCGGAGCGGGCAACGTTGAAGGTCACGGTGACATTGACGTCGGCATGCAGCGCCAGCGGCACGGTGTGCAGGCCAATGGTCTTGACCGGGTTGTTCATGTCAACCTGGCTGCGGCCGATTGTGAAGCCGTTGTCGGCCAGCACCTGGATCACGTCGCGGGCTGCAACCGAACCGTAGAGCTGACCGGTTTCGCCAGCCGAGCGAACCACCACGAAGCTCTGGCCGTCGAGCTTTTCAGCGATCTTTTCGGCTTCAGACTTGCGTTCGTTGTTGCGGGCTTCGAGCACCGAGCGCTCGGCTTCGAAGCGGGCCTTGTTGGCGGCATTGGCGCGCAGTGCCTTGCCCTGAGGCAGCAGGAAGTTACGGGCGTAGCCGTCGCGAACCTTAACGGTTTCGCCCATCTGGCCGAGCTTGGCGATGCGTTCAAGAAGAATGACGTCCATTGTAGTGTCCTTTCGGGTGTGTCGTTGAAATCATGTGTTGGAGTTTGGACCGGCGCCTGGGCCTGACCCCGTTCCAGGGCCTGAACCAGGACCGGTCGCGGTCGTGGAACGGGCGGTTTCAAACAGCCCGAGAAAGAAGAAGAAGCCCAAGGGCAGGGTAAACAGGATCGTGGTCGTGTAAGCCGCCCACAGGATCAGTCCGCGCGCCGGTTTTCCGCGGGTGCGGTCATGGACGATTGCAAATCCCGCAGTCACGAAGCCGACGCCGAATGCGCCGATAATGGTCCAGCCGACCAGCCCGATGGAACCCGGTGCAAAGCTCAGCGCCACGCCGGCAACAAAAGCCAGGGCGCCCGTCCGCGGCATGCGCAGCTGTGATGGCATATCATCCTTGGGACGCTTGGAACGCCCCGACGCCCGCACGATCGCCGAAGCCACATACCAGCCTGCGAGCAGGATAAGCACCCAGATCGAGGCTTGAATGGCCGGCAGAGCGAACAGGAAGAACTGTTTCATTTCCTCGAGGTTTTCCGCCGACGGCTGGTAGGCGGGATTGTTCTGCTGGATGGCCGTGACGAACAGATTGACCAGATCATCGACGAAGTCCGGCCCGTAGCCCATGGCGAGACCGACGGCGAACAGGCCGATGCAGACGACACCGCTGAGGCTCAGCACGATGTCGGACAGCGGATACCAGGCGACCGCGCCCTTGGGCCCGCCTATTTCCTCTGCCGGGCGCGCAAGGTTGGACAGATGTGCGATCCACGCTGCCGGCGCCAGGGTGGTGATCGATGACACCACGGCTGCCTGCAGGCTGGTTGTCAGCCCAAGCACGACCATGGCCACCAGTACTGCCACGCCTGAGGCGAGGTTCGACCAGCCAAGCCCGGCGATCAGAACAGGCAGCGCCGCAGCGGCAAACAGAAAGAAAGAAAGCCCGGAAGGTGAACCGGCGCTGACAAGCAGGAACGCGGCTGAAATGCCGGCGAGCAGGCCCACAAGGAGCGATGTTCTTTGCTGTGTCATCTTTCGCTGTCCTGCTTCAAGCAGTTAGAGGCATCTGCCCCAACCCGGGATTTTGCGGCCCAGACCCCGCGCCCGTCGCGGGATGGGAAATGGATCCGGCGCGGGAACGCCGGATCCGGTTGTGTCTTACTTCAGCACGTAAGGCAGCAGGCCGAGGAAACGGGCACGCTTGATCGCCTTGGCGAGCTCGCGCTGCTTCTTCTGGCTCACGGCCGTGATGCGGGAAGGAACGATCTTGCCGCGCTCGGAAATGTAGCGCTGCAGAAGACGAACGTCCTTGTAGTCGATCTTCGGCGCATTCGCACCCGAGAACGGGCAGGTCTTGCGGCGGCGATGAAACGGACGGCGCGTCGGGATCTGATTGATATCAACCATGGTCTAAACTCCTATTCGCGGTCTTCGCGCGGACGGCGCGGGCCACGGTCGCCACGATCACCGCGGTCGCCACGGTCACGATCGCCGCCACGCGGACGGTCATCACGATCACGCTTCTGAAGCATGGCCGACGGGCCTTCCTCATGGGCATCAACCGAAACGGTCATGAAGCGAAGAATGTCTTCGTTGAAGCGCATCTGGCGCTCCATTTCCTTCACGGCCGGAGCCGGGGCATCAATGTCCATCAGCGCGTAATGCGCCTTGCGGTTCTTGTTGATGCGGTAGGTGAGGGACTTCAGGCCCCAGTGTTCAATGCGCCCGACTTTGCCGCCCAGACCTTCGATCACACCCTTGTACTGTTCTACGAGGGCTTCGACCTGCTGGCTGGAAACATCCTGCCGGGCAAGGAATACATGTTCATAAAGAGCCATGATTGACTTGCCTTTCTTGCTTTAACATCACCCGGATCCGGCGCTAAGCCCCAGCGACTTGTCCTGGCGGCGCTTGAGGCCGGGCAAGAAAGACGTGGTATCGAGACGGTCGTGAGCGGAGACACGGGAGGCCGGAGCGCTGTTGCCCCTAGGATCCTTTCAGATCGCACCCTCCGTTCAGCCACCAGCCAGATGACCGGGTGTTCGAACAGCCGCGCTTATACGCGCTTTTCTACGCATTGCAAGTCCCAGGGCCAACACGCAAGCCAGCCAGCCCGAACCGGCAGCCCTCATGGTAACGCCAGACAGCCCCGGAAAGGGATTGCGAAAAATTTTAACGAGTTGGTTTAGGGCTGTGCAACCGGCGGCTGGTAAATGATGCATTGCAAGATGTTGCTGCTCAGACCGTAAGGTTTCGGGCTTGCTATCCAAACAATCGAGGGAATTCATCATGTTCAAGAAAGTCTGGACTTTTGCGGCCATCATCACAGCCGCAGTTTTCGTTTTGCCGCTTCCGGTGTCTGTTGCAGGAACCATTCTGACAATTGATGGAAAGATCGCCAGCCAAACCCCTGTCGAATTGTCCATTCAGGATGTCGAGGCCTTGGGCAGCGAGACGGTGGTTACCAAGACACCTTGGCATGATTCTCCCACGGCCTTTGAAGGCGTCCCGATTGCCGACCTCATCGACAGGCTCGGTGCAACGGGCGAGACGCTCTCCGTGATGGCTCTCAACAATTATTATTCCGAGATACCGGTCGCCGATCTGCGGAAATACGGGGTTATTCTCGCCTACAAACAGGATGGAGCCTATATGCCGGTCAGCGACAAAGGCCCGCTGTTTGTCGTCTATCCCTTTGACGCCCACGCCGAACTTCACGACGAAGTCTTCTTCGCCCGCTCAGCATGGCAGGTTCGCTCGATTACGGTCGAATGATCCGGTCTGAAAATGGTGAGTGGCATGCGGTCCGTCTTCAATATCTTCAATCTGTTTGGTCTCGGCGTTGTGGCGGCATTTCTCGCCATTGTCGTCGTGCACACCAATCTGGTTGAAGCGACCGAAAATGCCATGGAGCGCTCCTCTCGGTTTGATGTCGCCTGGGTTGGGGCCGGGGGGCGTTTGGAAGCCTATGCACTGCAAACATCGCTCGCCAGATACGCTCTGACCGGAAGCCCGGAAGACGCCAGGCAGGCCATGTTGTTCACCGACATTGTCGTTGGCCGGTTCGGGATTTTTGACACCGAAGCCTTCAGGGCTTTTGTGGATTCCAAGCCGGCGCGCCGTGCACGCCTTGATGAAGCCACCAGCCGCTTTGACCGGATAGTGCCTGAGCTCAAGCGGATTGAAACCCTTGGAAAGGACAGGAGCCTCATGCTCCTGTCCGAATTCGAGCAGGTTCTAAAGGCGATGGACCGGGTCGGCGCCGAGGCGCATGCCGAAGCGGTCAATCAGGCGGCCGCAAACCGGCGCGAGTTGCATGACAAACAGAGCCTGCAAAAATGGCTCGCCACGGGCCTTTTCGTGCTGATCGCCTTGCTCCTGGGCTTGGCGGCCATCCAGAACCGCTTTCTCGGCAAAGCCAACAAAAAGACGATGCGCGCTGCCAGGGATTTCTCCTATCTCGCGCACCATGACAGCTTGACGGGTCTGCCCAACCGGATGGCATTCAACAATCGGTTCGAAGAGCTTGTAACGCAATGCGTCAATTCAACAGACCGGCAGATCGCCATACTTGCTATCGATCTTGACGGCTTCAAGGACATCAATGACCGGCTGGGTCATGCCAGTGGCGATGCACTTCTGGTAGAGGTGGCAAAGCGCATGTCGGAAGCCTGTGCAAGCCTTCCCAATGGCATCATGGCGGCCCGTATCGGCGGGGATGAATTCGTCATCATTCTGAATGCGACCGGATATCAGGATGACATCGCGGAACAGGCGGAATTTATCCGCAGGCAAATCACCCAGCTCCATTCTGTATCAGGCAGCTCGCTGGTGGTGGGCGCCACCATTGGCTTTGCCTTCAACTCTCCCGGTGAGAGCCCTCACAACCTGCTTGTGGATTCAGACATGGCGCTGTCCCATGCCAAATCCGAAGGCAAGAGCAGGGTGATCGGTTTCAATCCTGCCATGCGCGATGGCTTCTTAAGGCATGCGCTCATCGAGTCCGAACTCGCGTCAGCCATAGAAAATGGCGATATCCGGCCGCATTATCAGATCAAGATGGATCTGGCGTCCGGCCAGGTGGTCGGCGTTGAAGCTCTGGCCCGATGGCATCATCACGAGCTGGGGCACATTTCACCGGCCGAATTCGTGCCGATCGCGGAAAGCTCCGAACATATCGTTTCACTTGGACGCAAGATTCTCGAGCGCGCCTGCATCGACACGCTGAGTTTTCCCGGCCGCCTCAATGTCTCGGTCAATCTCTCCGTACGTCAGTTTGCGCGAGACGATGTGGTCAAGACCGTTCGTGAGGTTCTCCAGGCCACAGGCTTCCCGGCGGAGCAACTGACACTTGAGGTGACGGAATCTCTGATGATCTGTGATGCCAACAGAGCGATAGAAGTGCTGACCGAGCTGAAGGCGCTTGGCGTCTCCATCGCGCTCGATGATTTTGGCACGGGCTATTCTGCCCTGTCTTATCTGCAGCGTTTCGAATGGGATGAATTGAAGATCGACCGCAGCTTCGTTTTCGAGATCGAGGGCGACATGCGCGCGCGTGCCGTGATTGGTTCGATCACCTCGCTGGCGCGCAAATTGGGTATTCCCGTCACGGCGGAAGGAACTGAAACGGTGGGCCAGGTCGAGGCTTTGCGACGCGCGGGCTGCAACACGGTGCAGGGGTTCTATTTTGGCCGCCCGGTGCCGGGCGACGAGCTTCATGCGTCTATCCTGCATGGTTTCGCCACCGCCCAGAAGCTGGGTTGGAACAGCGCTGGCTTGAGCCTGCAAGCTGTGCAACTCGCACGATCCACAGCCAGCCACTGATCCGGCCAATTCGTTTCGGTGAACAGCGGAATCCAGATGCGAAGTCCGGGAGCCGTCAGGCGTGCCCTGGTTTCCAGTGGCGGTTGATGAAGGCGTTGACCTCCCGAAACGACTGCGCTGCGGCCTGCGATGACAGTCTTTCCAGGTGATGGCGCGGCGAATCCCAGTAATTGAGACGCACATCACATCCGTGCTTTTGGCCATTTTCCGCCATGCGAATCGCGTCATCGAAATGAAGATCGTGCTCGCTGGTGTGGATCAGCACCGGCGGCCATCCGGCCTGATCGGCAAAAACCGGCGAGGCGAGCGGCGACGTCACCGGTTCATCCTGCAGATAAAGCCTTGCACAGAATGCGGCCGTTTCCATCCGGAACGGACTCTGCGAAGACATTGAGCACGTGATGTAGGACCAGCCGCTGAGGCTGAGGTCGCACCATGGCGAAAACAGCACGATGCCCGCAGGCAATGCGCTCTCGTCCTGCTGCAGCATCTGCAGGGCCCCAAGCACAATCGATGCGCCCGCGGTATCGGCTGCAAAGAAGATGTTTTCGGGACGGTGCCCTTGTTCGATCAGGCCAAGATACTGCGCGGCAAAGTCGGTCGGAGCAGCGGGAAACGGGTGTTCCGGTGCAAGTCTGTGCGCCACCATCATGACCTCGCATTCAATCGCTTCCGCGAGCCGCTGAACCATGGTCTTCTGCTTGCGCGATGGCGGCATGAGGAAGCCTCCGCCCGCCACGTAAAGAACCACCGGCCGGTTGGCTGCGGAACCTTCACTCCTGTCGGGATCTGCGCCGGGCTGAGGCGGCCGCGCGGAACCCTGTGCGCTCAGGCCGCGAGGTATAAAGCTTGGCAAGGTTTCAAGCGTGCCGCTTTCATAGCCCCCGCGCATTTGGGCTATGTGCAATTCGGCGGCCTCAAGGCTTCCCGTCTGCCGGAGCGCGAATTTCAACCTTGAAATCAGGATGCGTTCAATCACCCGGTTTTCGATCCGGGCAGCCAGACGTTCCAGATTCCGCGCGATCAGGCTGGAATCAACCGTGTACCGCCTGGCCAGATCGGTGGCTTCCAGCATTGCAAGCCGCGGCCCCATGAGCTTGCTCAGCATATCGGAATTGGCGGTGATCCCTGATTGTGACATTCTATCACCCACACACATCCATTTGATCAACACGGCAGCGCATTGCTTCGAGCACACTAAAGAGCGCCGCCGTGTTTGTAAAACGGGGTTTGGGGAGCATCCGAAGAAATGGCGGAGAAGCGAACTGACAGGAAAAACGGATCGGCAGAGCCGCAGTCATCACACGACAGCGACAAGCTGTTTGACGCGCGCGCGGCTTTGCCAGGCCTGATCCGCGACAGCGGCTTGTTCGATCTCGATTATGACCCCGGAGAACTTGCGCGCATGAAGCAGATATTTGAACAGCTTCCGGATCAGACCGTGCTGAATCTGTCCAAGCGGCTGGAATCTTTGTCCGCGGAGAAAGAGCCTGATTTCGACAGGTTTTCAGCTGAGTTCGGGATTTCGTCGGCCGAGCGGAAGTTGCTCGAAAGCCTGGTTGATGGACAGACCGTGGTGGCCCATGCCGAAAAGGCAGGTATATCGGTCAACACAGCACGCACGCACATGCGAAGGCTTCTGGAAAAAACCGGCAGCACAGGACAGCTTGACCTGATCCGCAAGGCGCATGTCCAGCCTTGAGCCTGACTGCATCCAAATCGAAGGCTGATATCATCACATCTGATGATTACCGATCCGGCATTCTTGAAGACATTTCTGACCGTTTCGAAAACAGTCAGGAGAACCCAAATGCTACCTTCGATGTCCGCCCTCAAGTCTCTCGGCATCGTGATCGCGCTGGCTGGGGGCTGCGCCACGGCCGTGATCGCACCTTCTCCGGTCCATGCCATAACCGGTTCGGACGACACCGGTCCGGGAGAGCGTTCCGATGTCGAGACCATCACATTCGACACGCTCCTGAGCATGAGCGAACCCGGGCTTGTGATCGTCCGGAACAATCCCCGCGCTTACAGGTTGAAACATCCCAGACTGGCGGAGAGGCACCTCGACACTCTGGCCAATGCCCTGATCTATGCTCCCAACAAAACGCGCCGCTTCCTCCAGCGGCTCGCGCGGGCAAAATCCACGCAGGAAAAGCGAGTCATGACGTGGAGGATTCTATCGCAAGACGTTCATAAGGCTTCGAAGCTGGACTATAACATCCAAATAAGGGCCGCAGAGTTGCGGAAAAAGGGGCACCTGGTCAATTACCGCATGATCGGCGTGTTCGGGCAGAGAAGTAGCGATCCAGCAGTGCAAGACCTCTACAGGATGCATGATCAATACACCGCGCAACGGGCGTTCAACAATCTTCTGCGTGCTGCAAGCTGGCAACTCTCCCAAATGGACTGATCGAACGCGGCAGGGCTGATGCCCCGGGCATCTAAATCGGCATCGGATGTTCGCGGTGCAATGATGAGCCGACCTGTCCTGGTGGATAACCTGCCGATATGTTCGATCCTTTCCAGATTTCTCAATCCAGCCGGCGGGTCATCACATCTGATGATTACTTCAGGGGGTGCGCCCTGCATCCTTTGTCAAGACGGGGAGACCTGCCGGTCAACGATCAGGCCGCTCCTCCCAAATGGCAACATGCAAGATGGAGCGATGTGATGATGAAGTTTGCAGGAACAACCCGGAGCCTGACGGTGATATTGCCGGCTCTGATCGGCCTGACGTGTGCCCTGGCGCTTCCCCAGCCCGCTTTCGCCACCTTTGGTGGCGATGGTGACCGCGGCGGGCAAGGAGACCGGCCCCAAAGACTGGTTCTCACGACAGACCAGTTGCTGCGTTTGAACAAAGATACACTGCTCGATGTTTCCCTGGGGATCCGCGGTACCACGCTCAGGATCACAGGTCCTTTGGAGATCTACTACGGCCGGGATATCGCCACAGCAGTGCGACATCAGCCCGACAGGGCCAGACGCCTGATCGAACGCCTCGAACGGGCCAAAACTGAAGAGGAAAAGGAGGAAATTATTGAAGGGCTGCTGCAAGCTGCCGAAAGACGTCACAAAGCCAGTGACGTGCGCCTCAAAAAAGAAGAGAAAATCCTCAAAGCTGCAGGACTTCTAAAGGTGAGGCCAGGACTTCTGGCTCCGCCGGAGATCAACAACAACGAGCGTGTACAGGCCTATTACGCGCTGCTTCGGGCCACCTATTCAGAGGAGAGATACGCTCAGATGCTCGACGGCATGCTCGCTGTCCACACTGGCAAACGACAGAGCATCTTTGATCTCATCGACCAGTGACGGCATGCTGTCAGCGGCTGCGTTGCCGAGGCAGCCGACACCTTTGCGGCTGGCTCATGGATACATGAGGAAGCTTGAAGGAACGGAGGTCGGCGGTCAGATCCTCCCGCCATGTCGGAGGCGGGAGGACAACAAGTATCTTACATGTCAAATCGGCATCGGATGTTCGCGGCGAACGATTGCAATGTCTTCCAGGACCTGATCCGACAAGGAGACGTCTTTGGCGCCAACGCATATCCGGAGCTGGTCCATTTTGGTGGCGCCAATGATGGTCGAGGTCATGAACGGCCGAGATGAGCAGAAGGCGATCGCCATCTGTGACGGGTCAAGGTCGTGCTTTTTGGCGACCTCAAGATAGGCTGCAGTGGCGGCTTCTGTGGCAGGGCGCCAACGGCCGTTGAGGTCCGCCTGTACGCTGCGGCGCGAGCCGGCAGGGGCTGCGCCACCCTGGTATTTGCCGCTCAGAATGCCCGCCGCCAGCGGCGAGAACGCCAGCAGTCCGACGTCTTCGTGATGGGCGACTTCGGCCATGTCTGTGTCGAACAGGCGGCAAATCAGATTGTATTCGTTCTGGATCGAGGCGACCCGCGGCAGATTGTGCTCTTCCGCCATACGGACGAACTGCATCGTGCCCCAGGCACCTTCATTGGACAAGCCTACGGCTCGGATCTTGCCGGCCTTGACCGCGTCATCAAGCCCGCGCAGGGTCTCGTGAATGTCGTCCTTGGCCTTGCTCTTGTCCTGCTTGCTGGCATCGAACGCCCAGTGTTTGCGGAAATGGTAGGAGCCGCGATTGGGCCAGTGCAACTGGTAAAGATCGATGTAGTCGGTCTGAAGCCGTTTCAGGCTGCCGTTGACCGCCTCCATCACCGAGGCGCGGGTAAAGCCCTGGCCGCCGCGCACCCAGGAAATGCCGTCGCCGGTCATCTTGGTGGCCAGGATGATGTCTTTCCGGCGGCCCGAACCCGCAAGCCAGGTTCCGATGATTTCCTCGGTCCGGCCTTGCGTTTCCGCCCGCAGCGGAACGGTGGAGTACATTTCGGCGGTATCGACAAAATTCACACCCTCGGCGAGCGCATAGTCCATCTGCTCATGCCCCTCGGCCTCGGTGTTCTGTTCGCCCCAGGTCATGGTGCCCAGGCAGATTTCGCTCACCATCATTCCGGTGCGTCCGAGCGGGTTCATTTTCATGCGCGCAATCCTTCGATTTGAGTTTGCGGCACCATAACGCCGGCGCATGAAGGTGCAACCCGGCTGGCCAGCAAACAGTCTGTCATCGGTTCGGGTTGTCGTCAGAACAGCCAGGCGACATAGCCCGCATAAATCACAAGCATAGCAAGGCCGGCAACCCGGCCGATGTGCCCGGACAGCATGATCAACGCTGCAAAGGCAAGCGAGACGCCAAGCATGAACGGAATGTCGAAGCCCGCGATGGAAGCATCCACCGGCACCGGGATGATGATTGCGGTGATGCCGAGGATCCCCAGGATGTTGAAGATGTTGGAACCCACTACATTGCCCAGCGCCATTTCGGCATTGCGGCGAAAGGCGGCAACCACCGATGTGGCGAGTTCGGGAAGGCTGGTGCCGACTGCAACAATGGTAAGGCCGATCACCGCTTCGGAGATGCCGAACTCACGGGCGATCGATGTTGCCGCCTTGACCAGCAGGTCTGCGCCGATGAACAGGCCGGCGAGACCGCCAACAATGAACAGCGCTTCCTTCCAGCCGGCAAGCTTGACGCTCAGCCCCTCATCCGAGGCGTCATGGGTGCCATGGCCGCTATAGGTGACCCAGGCGAGATACGCGGCAAGCAAAGCGAACATCGCCAGTCCGGACCAGAAGCCGATGATGCCCAGATAACCAAGACCGAGCATGATCCCTGCTGCCGCCAGCATCATCACCATATCCCGGCCGAGATTGGGAATGCGCGCGGCCATCGGCGATATCAAAGCCGCAAGCCCGATGATCAGCAGAATATTGGCGATGTTGGAGCCCACAACATTGCCGATTGCGATTGCCGGCACCCCGCCAAGGGCTGCCTGCAGCGAAACCAGCAACTCCGGCATCGAGGTGCCGAAGCCGACGACCGTCAACCCGATCAGCAGCGGCGGCATGCCGAGCCGGTTGGCGAGCGATACAGCGCCACGCACCAGATAATCCGCGCCAAAGGTCAGCAATGCCAAGCCAGCGGCCAGCATCAGAATATTCATGAGCATGTGACGGCTCCTCAGCCTATTGGGGTATCATGGGCGCGCAATTGACGCGGTGCCAGAGGCTATTCCTCATCGTCTGCGGTCACAGCAAGCACCTTTCCGCCGCCAATTTCTATGACGGGCGAAAATCGTTCCTCTTGCCCGCTCTTTCGGGACAGCACTCAGGTTTTATGGAAAATGTGGCGCGATCAGCCCGCGTTGTCGGGGTCCATTTCCGCATTGATCGCGAGCTTCACGGTCATCCATGTAGCCCAGATCGCCAATGGGAGAAGAATAGCGGCCAGAATGATGTCGCCGGTTACCGAAAGGCCGAGAACGCCATCGGCTGCCCAGATCGTGGCCAGCGCCGCAAGCCAGATTTCGGACGCTATCAGAACGATTGCGCCCATTGCTGTGGACAGGGCTGCGAAGGTGAAATTCGAAACGGGTGCTGCGGAGGCTGCTGTCCGGGCCTGTGCCGGATCTGAAGTGTCAGTGCTTGACATCGTCTTGGCTTTCAAAATGCGCTTCCAGTTTGAGCGCTGCCCTACACAGATGCACCCCGCAGAAAGCAAATTCAAGACCTCGGGGGCCCTTCGGCAAACATAAATTGGCTGATCCGCGAAGGCTTTCCCGCGCTGATCACGATGCGGCATGGAACTACAAAACAGGCCTCATCCAGGCCTGATTTGGTGCCGTTAACGCTCCGGGATGGGGCACCTGTGCTTGACACCGGCGGATGGAATGTGAATTGAAGCGCCAACACGGCTTTGTGATCCGGCGCTGACGATGATCAGCCAACAGGGCGCAACTGTCCAAACAGTCAAGCAGCAAACGGAACCGCGATATGGCAACAGCATTCACTTTCCCGGGGCAGGGCAGCCAGGCCGTTGGCATGGGCAAGGACCTTGCCGATGCCTATCCAGAAGCCAGGGCAGTGTTCGACGAGGTTGATGAAGCGCTGGGTGAAAAGCTCTCCGCGGTGATTTTCGAAGGACCGGAAGACACGCTGACACTCACCGCCAATGCGCAGCCGGCGCTGATGGCCATGTCGATGGCTCTGATGCGCGTGCTTGAAGCGCGCGGTCTCAAGCTAGAGAACACCGCGAGCCATGTCGCCGGTCACTCGCTGGGCGAATACTCTGCCCTGTGTGCGGCTGGCATGTTCTCGATTGCCGACACCGCACGGTTGTTGCGCATCCGTGGCAATGCCATGCAGGCAGCGGTCCCGGCCGGTGAGGGCGCAATGGCAGCCATCATTGGTCTTGAGATTGCCGATGTCGAGGCCGCCTGCGCCGAAAGCAGGGCGCACGGCGCCGTGCAGATCGCCAATGACAATGGCGGCGGTCAGCTGGTGATTTCCGGCATCAAGGCTGCCGTCGAGGCCGCGGCAGCGGCTGCCACTGAGAAGGGCGCCAAACGGGCGCTGTTGCTCAGTGTGTCCGCCCCGTTCCACTCGAGCCTCATGCAGCCGGCTGCCGAAGCCATGCGCGAGGCCCTGGCCGGCGTTGCCAAGAACACTCCGGTGGTGCCGGTGATTTCCAATGTCCGCGCGACGCCCGTGTCCGATCCTGATGAGATCGTGCAATTGCTTGTCGAGCAGGTGACGGGCCAGGTGCGTTGGCGCGAGACCATTGAATGGTTCGCCAGAAACGGCGTGACCACCGTTGCGGAAATTGGCGCCGGCAAGGTGCTGACCGGCCTTGCCCGGCGCATCGACCGCTCGGTGAGTGCGCTCAATGTCACCGGACCGGCTGACATCGATCCGTTTCTGGCCGCAATTTCCGGTCAGACCAACTGACCTGACATAACCTTCCGAAAGGACCCTCCATGTTCGATCTGACCGGCCGCAAGGCCCTTGTAACCGGCGCTTCCGGCGGCATTGGCGAAGCTATCGCCAGGCAGCTTCACAGCCGCGGTGCCACTGTCGGCCTTCACGGCACCCGTGTTGAGCGGCTCGAGGCCCTGGCCAAGGATCTTGGCGAGCGGGTGATGCTGTTTCCCGCCAACCTTTCGGACCGCGATGCCGTCTCGGACCTGGGCAAGAAGGCTGAACAGGACCTTGAGGGCGTGGACATCCTGGTCAACAATGCCGGGATCACCAAGGACGGTCTGTTCGTGCGCATGAACGATGATGCCTGGGACTCGGTTCTTGAGGTCAACCTCACATCAGTCTTCCGTCTGACCCGTGAACTCGCACATCCGATGATGAAGCGCCGCTCGGGCCGCATCATCAACATCACCTCGGTGGTCGGTGTCTCCGGAAATCCTGGCCAGGCCAATTACTGCGCCTCCAAGGCCGGCATGATCGGCTTTACCAAGAGCGTCGCCCAGGAAATCGCGCCGCGCAATGTCACCGTGAACTGCGTGGCCCCCGGCTTCATCGAAAGCGCGATGACCGAAAAGCTCAATGACAAGCAGAAAGACGGCATCATGGGGGCCATTCCGATGCGGCGCATGGGAACCGGCAACGAGATCGCCTCCGCGGTCACCTGGCTTGCGTCCGATGAAGCATCCTACGTCACCGGGCAGACAATCCACGTCAATGGCGGCATGTTGATGGTCTAAGGCCGGCTCAGTAGGCCAGCCCAAAGAGTCCGGCATCAGCGATGGTTTCAAAACGCTATCAGTGGGATGCAGTGGTGCTGCAAGCGATTTCCGCTGGCCGGAAATCGCAGCCAAGGCGATTTTTTGGGTTTGCCCGCTTCCAAAACCGTGGTAGGTCGCTGCGCTCGAGCACGGCAGGGTGTTCCAGCCGGGATCAGAAAATGCCGAAATCCACAGTTTGGGCTTTGACGGAAGCGGGCCAAGCGCATAAAAGCGCGCCACATGCTTGATTACCCGTGCTTGTGCAGGTAACGAGGCGCAAGTCCAACGTATAACAGGTCGAGGAAACCGACATGAGCGACATCGCAGACCGCGTAAAGAAAATTGTCATCGAACATCTGGGCGTTGACGCAGAGAAGGTGGCCGAAAGCGCGAGCTTTATTGACGATCTTGGTGCGGACTCACTCGACACCGTCGAGCTGGTAATGGCGTTCGAAGAAGAATTCGGCGTGGAAATCCCGGATGATGCTGCCGACACAATTTTGACTGTTGGCGATGCGATCAAGTTCATCTCGAAGGCTCAGGCCTGAGTTCATCGATCGTCTGGCCTTTAAAACGGCCCATTCAAGCGGCCGGCGCAAGATTTGCGCCGGTTTGTTGCTTTTTTGACCTGACGGAGATTTGAAGCGATGCGCCGAGTCGTCATCACAGGTATGGGTGTGGTTTCGCCTTTGGGAAGCGGTACCGAGATTACCTGGTCCCGCCTGATCAACAGTGAAAACGGCGCGTCCCGCGTCAACACCTTCGATGTCAGCGACATCGCCGCGCAGATTGCCTGCTCGGTGCCGACCGATCCGGCCATCGAGGGTGCGTTCATCGCCGATGACTGGATGGAACCCAAGGAACAGCGCAAGGTTGATCCGTTCATCGTGTTCGGCATCGCGGCCGCTGACATGGCGCTCAAGGATGCCGGCTGGCATCCGGCCAGCGACGAAGACCAGATTGCAACCGGCGTCATGATCGGCTCCGGCATCGGTGGTCTGCAGGGCATTGTCGAGGCGGGCTACACCCTGCGCGACAAGGGCCCACGGCGCATTTCGCCCTTCTTCATTCCAGGACGCCTGATCAACCTTGTCTCGGGTCATGTCTCGATCCGCAACAAGCTGCGTGGTCCCAACCATTCGGTCGTAACGGCCTGCTCGACCGGCGCCCATGCCATTGGCGATGCGGCCCGGTTGATTGCATTGGGGGATGCGGATGTGATGGTTGCCGGTGGTGCCGAGGCCGCCATCAGCCGAATCGGCCTGGCGGGCTTTGCAGCCTGCAAGGCGCTTTCGACGTCCTTCAACGACACCCCCGAGAAAGCCTCGCGCCCCTATGACCGCGATCGTGACGGTTTCGTCATGGGCGAGGGCGCCGCAATCATGGTGCTCGAAGAGCTTGACCATGCACTGGCGCGCGGCGCCAACATCGTGGCCGAAGTTGTTGGCTACGGGCTGTCCGGTGATGCCTATCACATCACCGCGCCTTCCGAGGACGGCGATGGCGCCTATCGCTGCATGAAGATGGCCCTCAAGCGCGCTGGTCTGGACCCATCTGACATCGACTACATCAACGCCCATGGCACCTCGACCATGGCCGACACGATTGAACTTGGCGCGGTCGAGCGGCTGCTCGGTGATGCCGCTGCCAATGTGTCGATGTCATCGACCAAATCGGCGATCGGCCATCTTCTGGGCGCAGCCGGAGCGATGGAAGCCGTGTTCTCGGCCCTGGCCATCCGCGACGGCATCGCACCACCCACGCTCAACCTTGAAAACCCCGAGGTCGAAACCCGGATCGATTTGGTTCCCAAGGTGGCACGCAAGCGCAAGATCGATGTGGCGCTGTCAAATTCTTTCGGCTTTGGCGGCACCAACGCATCGCTTGTTTTGCGGCGTTTTGAGGCCTGATGTCCGGTCGCTGTTCCTGCGCGGCACCCGACAACCGGCATTTCGCCACATTGAACAGACAGAACATGCATCGCGGACGAGCCCCGCACAACTCCTCTGGAGGTTGACCAATTGAACGACAGCAACAGCCAGAACAGCGGTGTTTTCGGGCGCGCAGCAGACAAAAAAAGCAGCGATTCAAGCCCGATTGTTCCGGTTTCGCCTTCGCAGGCGCTCAAGCCCGAAAATGCGCCGCCGCCACCCAAGCGGTCGCGTCGCGCCCGCAACCAGGTCGTCGTGTTCCTGAATTTCATGTTGTCGATGGTGATCTTTGTCCTGATTATCGGGGTCGGGATCTTCTGGTATGGCAAAACCGAATTTGAAGGCCGCGGTCCGCTGGACCGGACCACCGACTTCATGGTGCGCGAGGGCGCGGGCCTCAATCAGATCGCGGCAGGCCTTGAGCGTCAGGGCATCATCTCTGACCAACGTATTTTCTCCCTGGGTGCAAAGAGCGTGCTGGGTGACGACACGCTCAAGGCTGGCGAATACGAGATCAAGGCTGGATCGTCGATGCGCGAGATCGTCAGCCTGATGCAATCTGGCAAGTCGATCCTGCATGCGTTCACGGTGCCTGAAGGGCAGACCGTGGTGCAGGTGTTCAACCGTCTGCGGGAAGCCCCTGTGCTTGAAGGCGATCTTCCCGACGAGATGCCCCCTGAAGGCGCATTGCTACCCGAGACCTACAAGTTCTCGCGCGGCACCACACGGCTTGAAATCCTGGAACAGATGGAAAAGGCCCAGACCCGGGCGCTCGAACAGATCTGGGCCCGCCGCGCTGCCGACCTTCCGCTTGAAACACCTGAGGAACTGGTGATCCTGGCCTCTATCGTGGAGAAGGAAACCGCGCGTGCAGATGAACGCCCACGCGTGGCTGGCGTGTTTATCAATCGCCTCAATCTCGGCATGCGGCTGCAGTCGGATCCGACCATCATCTATGGTCTTTTCGGCGGTGAGGGCAAACCGTCCGACCGCCCGATCTACCGCTCCGACATCGACAAGCCGACGCCCTACAACACCTATGTGATCGATGCGCTGCCGCCCACCCCGATTGCCAATCCGGGGCGTGAGGCGATGGAGGCTGTGGCCAACCCGTCGCGCACCAAGGACCTGTTCTTCGTGGCCGATGGCACCGGCGGGCATGCTTTCGCAGAGACGCTGGATGAGCACAATTCCAATGTTGCCCGCTGGCGGAGGATTGAGGCGGAGCGCCGCAAAGCCGCCGAGGCCGAAGCCGCAACAGAAAATTCCGAAGGCAATTGAACTGACGGCGCGGCAGGCTATGCTGCGTGAGTTGGGGAATCGGAAGGGGGCAAGGCAATGGCAATCCAGTCGATGACAGGTTTTGCACGCCATGAGGGAGAGGCCCCCGGCTGCCGCTATGTCTGGGAACTTCGCTCCGTCAACGGCAAGGGCCTTGATTTGCGGCTGCGGTTGCCGCCGGGTTTTGAGGCGCTTGAGCAACCTGTCCGCAAGGCGGCCGCCGCTGAATTGAGCCGCGGCAATGTGCAGATCACACTGTCTGTAAGCGGCACAGCTCCCGCCATGGAGGCTGTGGTCAACGAGACCGCACTCGAGGCTGTGATTGAGCTGGTAAACCGGCTTGGCGAGCGGATAGATGCGCGCAAACCTGCGCTTGATGGGCTTCTCAACATCCGTGGCGTGCTCGAGTTTCGCGATCCCGAACTCTCGGATGCCGACCGCACAACGCGTGATGAAGCCGTGCTTGCGGGCTTTGTGGCAGCACTTGGAGAACTCAAGGCAATGCGGTTGTCCGAGGGCGCGGCGCTGAACCGTGTTCTGCGCGACCAGATCGACCGCATTGAAGCGTTTACACTTGCGGTCGAAGCCGATCCGTCGCGCTCTCCCGAAGCGATCCGCGCACGTCTTGCGGACCAGGTCTCGGCGTTGATGGACACCGGCGCCGGGCTTGACCGTGACCGGCTGCACATGGAGGCGGCGCTGATCGCCACCAAGGCCGACCTTCGCGAGGAAATCGACAGGCTCAAGGCCCATGTCGAGGCGGCCCGCACGCTGATCGAAGGCGAAGGAGGGGCGGGCCGCCGTCTCGATTTCCTTGCCCAGGAGTTCAACCGTGAAACCAATACCATATGCTCGAAGTCGAATGCGGCTTCCGTCACTGCGATCGGCCTTGATCTGAAGGTCCTGATCGATCAGTTTCGCGAGCAGATCCAGAATCTGGAGTAGCGATGAGCCAGCCGCCCGCACACTTGCCTTCAGCTCGCATCAAGCGGCGGGGCCTCATGTTGGTGATTTCGTCTCCCTCTGGAGCCGGGAAATCCACCATTGCCCGCAATCTGCTGGAGCATGATACCGGGTTGAGCCTTTCGGTCAGCGTCACCACCAGGCAGCGCCGTGGCAGCGAGATCGAGGGTGTGCACTACCAGTTCAAATCGCATCGTGAGTTCGAACGCATGCGCGATTCCGAGGCTCTGCTTGAATGGGCCGAAGTGCATGGCAACTACTACGGCACGCCGCGCGAGGCCGCCGAGGTCGCCATGGCTGAGGGGCGTGACATGCTCTTCGATATTGATTGGCAGGGCGCGCAGCAGCTTCAGGATAAAATGAGCGCCGATGTGGTCTCGATCTTCATTCTGCCGCCCTCGATGGAGGAACTCCGGGCCCGCCTGCATCGCCGTGCCGAAGACGCCGATGATGTGATCGAGCAACGGCTCGCCAACGCCCGGTCGGAGATCGAGCACTGGCGCGAATATGACTACGTCGTCGTCAATGATGATCTCGACCGGGCCTATTCCGCCGTCCGCGCCATCGTCCAGGCCGAACGCCTGCGCCGCGACCGCCGGCCCGGCCTGTTCGAGTTTGTCCAGGAACTTCTGGAGGGGTGACAGTTTCCGGTGTGCCTGGAGCTTGCAAACACCTGTTTAGTCTGGTGCCAGCTCTGCCTGGGTTCGAAAACTAGACCGTTTCACGTTTTGAGAGAATCGGATGGGATTCCCATTTTCTCGGAATTGTGATTCAAGATGCTGGCTGGGATTGGAGGCCAGCATCGGATGACAGCACCCCTTTCCAATGATTTGCGTGAACGCGTTGTTGCCGCGGTATTGGCCGGCGAACCCAGCCGAAGGGTCGCTTCTCGGTTTGGCGTTGCGGTTTCCTCGGTCGTGAAGTGGTCGCAGCGCTATCGCTCGACTGGCTGTGTTGCGCCTGGCAAGATTGGTGGCCACCGCAAGCCGCTTCTTCAACCGCATCGTGACTTCATCATCGAGCGGATCGGCCAAACGCCGCATCTGACCCTGCATGGGCTGAGAAAAGAGCTTGCGGCGCGCGGTGTGAAGGTCTCACACAACGCGGTCTGGCTGTTCTTGCGCCGTGAGGGTTTGCGCTTCAAAAAAAACCCTGTTCGCCCTTGAACAGGCCCGTGCCGATGTTGCGCGCAGGCGACAGCGATGGCGGTCCTTTCAGGGCAATCTCGACCCCAGGCGGCTGGTCTTCATCGATGAAACCTGGATCAAAACCAACATGGCCCCGCTACGCGGGTGGGGTGCGAAGGGCAAGCGCCTGCGCGGCTTTGCTCCGCATGGCCACTGGCGCACACTGACATTCCTTGGTGCGCTGCGCTGTGATGGCCTCGCCGCACCTTGCGTCTTCGATGGTCCGATCAACGGCCAATGCTTCCGCGCCTATGTCGAGCAACAGCTCCTGCCGGTTCTCAGACCCGGTGACATCGTCATTCTGGACAATCTTGGCTCCCACAAGGCAGCCATCATTCGCCAGTTGATCAAATCGGCCGGAGCAAGGCTCTGGTTCCTGCCGCCCTACAGCCCCGACCTCAACCCGATCGAACAAGCCTTCGCAAAGATCAAACACTGGATGCGCGCAGCCCAGAAACGTAGCATTGACGACACTTGGCGCCACATCGGCACACTCGTCTCAACCATCGAGCCCAAAGAATGCGCCAACTATTTCCAAAACGCAGGATATGCTTCCGTCAAAACGTGAAACGCTCTAGGCATCGCCGGCCAGCGCAAAATCAACGGCGGCTTGGGCATGAAGCTCGGTTGAGTTGAAGGCGGGCATGTCGAAGTCCTCGGGCGAAATCAACAGACCGACTTCGGTGCAGCCGAAAATCACCCCGTCTGCGCCGCGCGCTTTGGCTGCTGCGATTATGTCGAGATACCGGGCCCTGGAGACTGCGCTGATCGCGCCCTGGCAAAGCTCCTCATAGATGATGCTGTGGACGTCTTGGCGTTCTACCGCATCGGGGATCTGGACCTTGATCCCATGTTTGTCGCTCAATCTGCCCTTGTAGAAATCCTTTTCCATGGTGAAACGGGTGGCAAGCAGCAGTGGCGACTTCGAACCGCTCGCCTGTATCGAAGCAGCGGTGACATCGGCAATGTGCAGCAGCGGGACCGACAGCGCCGCCTGCACGGCATCGGCGCAGATATGCATCGTGTTGGTTCCGATCAGCAGGCAGCCTGCACCGGCTTTCTCGAGCGCAATTGCAGCCTCGGTCATCACCTCTGCTGCATGCGCCCAGTTGCCCTCGGATTGAAGTTCGGCGATCGGCGCGAAGTCAAAGGAACGCAGCAGGATATCCGCCGAATGCAAACCACCGAGCCTGGCCCGGACCATCTGGTTGAGCAACTGGTAATAGGTGGTCGTACTTTCCCAGCTCATCCCGCCCAGAATGCCGATTGTCTTCATGGCTTTGATGCTCCTCTGGGAGCCGGCCTGGCCGCGGCAACGGGCGCCGCTGGGCCATGGCTGGCGGTTTCAGATTGCCCGCGCCAGCGCACAGAACTCTTCGACACTGAGCGTTTCCGCCCGCCGTGCGGGATCGATGCCGACGCTTTCGAGTAGCGCCTCGCCACCCAAGGGTTTGAGACTCTGGCGCAGCATCTTGCGGCGCTGGCCGAAGGCAGCCTGTGTGACACGCTCGAGCTTTGCCAGCTCGCAGGGAAGGGGATCGGCGCGGGGCACCAGTTGCACCACGCTCGAGGTCACTTTCGGCGGTGGCGTGAAAGCCTGCGGCGGCACGTCAAACAGAATGTCGGCATGGGTCAGCCATCCGGCGAGAACCCCCAGGCGGCCAAAATGGTTCGAACCCGGAGCGGCAATGATGCGTTGCCCCACTTCCTTCTGGAACATCAGTGTCATCGAAGTCCAGAACGGTGCCTTGGGGTTGACGGTCAGCCAGTTGATCAGAAGCTGCGTACCGACATTGTAGGGCAGGTTGGCGACGATCTTGGCGGGTGCGCCGCCGGCAAGAGCTGCCAGATCGACGTCCAGCGCATCGGCCTCCACCACCTCGAGCTTGCCCGGATAGTGCGCTGAGATCTCCTCAAGCACCGGAAGGCAGCGTTGATCCCGCTCTATGGCAACGACACGCTCGGCGCCCTGTTCAAGCAGTGCGCGGGTGAGGCCGCCGGGACCGGGACCGATCTCGAAGATGGTGAAGCCTTCCAGAGGGCCTGCCGCGCGGGCGATCTTGCCGGTCAGGTTGAGATCGAACAGGAAATTCTGACCCAGCGCCTTCCTCGGCGCGAGCCCGTAGGTGGCGACAATGTCGCGCAATGGAGGCAGGCCGTCATGGGCAAGGGCCATCAGGCAGCGCTCGATGTGTGCCGGGCTTCGGCGCTGGCCATGGTGTTGGCGAGCCGGAGTGCCGCGATCAGGCTGTCGGGACGCGCGGTCCCGGTTCCCGCAAGTGAAAACGCCGTGCCGTGATCGGGCGAGGTGCGCACGAAGGGCAGGCCCAGCGTGGCGTTGACCGAATCGTGAAAGCCCAGCGTCTTGGCCGGGATCAGCGCCTGATCGTGATACATGCACAGCGCCGCGTCATAGGTGGCGCGCGCCTCGGCATGAAACATGGTGTCGGCCGGCAGCGGCCCGACAGCATCAATGCCGCCTGCGCGCAACTCGGCAACTGCAGGAGCGATGATGGTCCCGTCTTCGGCTCCCAGCGATCCGTCCTCGCCGGCATGGGGGTTAAGCCCCGATATGGCGATCCGTGGCCGGGCAACGCCAAAGCGCAACGACAGATCATGCGACATGATCCGCGCGGCTTCCACAATTGCCTCGGTGGTCAGGGCGCGGGGCACATCGGCAAGCGGGATGTGGATGGTTACCGGCGCAACACGCAGCTCCGGCCCGGCGAGCAGCATGATCGGGGTGACCGTGCGGCCGAGAGCGTCTCCCGCCAGATGCGCCAGATATTCGGTATGGCCTGGAAACCCGAAACCGGCTCCGTAAAGCACGGACTTGGCGATCGGGTTGGTGACAACAGCTTGAGCGCGGCCTGCCATAGTCAGTTCGATAGCCTGGCGAATGGCTTCGATCACCGCGCCCGCATTGGCGGTATCTGGCTCACCAGCATGCACGTCAGCCGTGAGCCTCACCGGCAGGACGGGCAGGGCCCGCGCAAAATCGGAAACCGCGCGTTCCGGCGTGGTGTCGACCAATGGAATGTCGAGCCCCAGCATCCTGGCGCGCGCACCAAGCATGTCTGGATCACCAAGCAGGAAAAAGGCTGGCAGACGGAGATTTGCGCGGTTGTGCCAGGCCACAAGCGACAGATCCGGGCCGATTCCGGCCGGATCCCCCATGGTCAGGGCAAGCGCAGCGTTGCCTCCGGTCATGTGCGATGGCCTCTAACGATTGGCGATAACGGCGCTCTCGCGCAGTTTGGCGAGATGCTTCTTGGCCGTCTCGCTATCGCCGGCATCACTGTTTTCGGCACGAAACACGAGCTCAGCCGCCCTGTCATCGCTGACTGTCTTGGACGAACAAATGACAATGAACTCTACACCCCGGTCAGTGATCCGGGTGGGGGTGGTGGCGCCGGCCTCAGTTTTCTCAATCAGGGGTTTCCAATCTGGCGGCAACTGCGGCTGCATGATGCGTCCAAGATTGCGCAAAGTCACGTCACGCAGGCCAGTCACAGCGGCCGCGGCATTTTCACAACCCTGATACCGGCCGCGCAACTGCTCGGCTTCGCGTTTGCGCGCGTTCAGCGTCGCATTGGAGCGTTTGTTGGACGGAACCACGAAAATGACCTGTTGCAGGATGTACTCCGTGGTTGAGGGCTTGTCATCGCCGCGCTCAAGCATTTTCGACACCAGATCCTGTGTCGACATGCCGCCGCCTGAGGTTCCCTCAAGGGCCTGGACGACGCGCGGCCAGCTCATCTGCACCCGGATAAAGTCCTTGAAGTGCTGAGGCGTCACGCCGGCCTGGTTGAGAACCTGATTGAGTTGCTTGACCGAAAGATTGTTGGATTTTCCGAAGCGCGCGTATGAGGCATCAATTTGTGCCTGTGAGACAACCGCACGAATGCGCAGCGCTTCCTGATACTTCAACGATTCCTCGATCAACTGCTCTCGCGCCTTGGCCTGCAGATTGCCGCCTGTGCGCTGCAAACGCAAGAAGGCGACCCGCCGGGCAATGTCGACGCTGGTGATCGCCTGCTTGTTGACCACGATCTTGATTTCGCTTGCTGCCATTGCGTTCGGCAAAAGGCCCGGGGCGCTGGAAAACGCCATGGTGGCTGCTACCAGTAGCCCGGTAAGGCGAAGTATCGCAGAGACTTTCATGCGTTAAGATCCTTTGTTGTGCGCAATGCTTCGCACAGTGTTGCAAATCAATGCAAGCTGGTAAATGCCCCCACGATACGGCGAAAACGAGGCGCCCAATACTTGTTCCTGCGGCAGCGGCCAGCCTTTGAATTGATCGCCAGCGTCAGAAGCTGGGTTCAAGCAGGGGATCTATTTCACCTGCGTTGATATCTCCCAGTGTACGGAAACTCAACCGCGCCCCCACACTCCAGTCGCGCCCGCTCGTGTTGTTGTCGTCACGAATGTCCTGATAGGAGAACGAGAATGCATAACATTCGTCTTCGTAGAGCACACCAAACGCATAGCGGTCGAACTCATTGTCTGCCAGATCGTAGCTCGCCGAACCTGCCACACGCCAGTAGTCGTGTATTTTGAGCGATGCGAAGCCGGTGACTTCGCGACGATCTGGCTCCGAGTAGGTGTTCGGCCGGGGCGCCTTGATTTCGCTGAAGGTGCCACTCAGACTCAAACGGGTGTTGGAGTAGCCGGTGGTGATGTCCGTGCGCTCGGCGCGGAAATCATCCTTGTCAAAGCGTGCCGAGGCGGCAAATGAAAACCCTCGGCGCGTAGCCAGGCCGACCGCACCGACGAAGTCGGACACATCATCTTCAAGACCGGAATTGCGTGTTGCCTGCGAAAGGTCAGGTGTGGCAAAGGAGTTCAATCCGGCCAGATGATAGGACTGCCCAAAGGTGGCATAGGTCGTCATGCCATTGGAATAGTTGCCGGAATAGCGCAGGCCGACATTGGCCCGTGTTCCGCCCTCGGTGCGGTCAAATCCCGCAAATTTGTCGCGCTCAAACAGCGACGTCGCGTCAAAAACGAAGCTTTGGGCATCCTCATTGGGAATCCCGCCGGCAAGGTGCTCATCCGGACGCACAAAGACCTGGGCGATGGGTTCAATCACATGGCTGGAATTGGGCGCCGTGATCAGAACCGGGTAGCTGGCTTCAAGACCCGCAGTCACCATGCCGCGGGAATGCGTTCCATTGCCGGCAAATGTGCCGTCATAATCGGTCGGTGCATTGTCGACATCGACGGAGTTGAGATCGCCGCGTGCCGCCAGGATCGGGGTCAGCCGCAGGCCGTTCATGGTCGTGAGGGTACGCTTCCACTCCAGTTCGGCACTCAGCCGCGAATTGTTGCCTTCAAAGCCTTTGTAGCGATCTGCGTTGAGCGGATCGACCGCTGCCAGGCCGGCGCGGGGATTGATGTCATCCGCCCGCCGCGACAATGAATAGCCATTGACGTTAAGCGCCAACTCGCCGCCTGCGATCGGATCGGAGAACGTGCGCTGATAGTCAAGCGACGGATGCACCAAGGCCTGTTGCTTCTCGGTGGTATTGTTTTCGTCGGCATCCTGAACGTCAAAACGGTATGTGCGCAAATCGAAATAGCTGCGGTTGGAAACCCCGGTCAGAAAGACCTCTGATTTCACCGTGCTAGCATTGTAGTCTTCGATATTGTAGGTGCGCGCGAAATTGTTGTCGGTCTGGGCCATCACATTCCAGCCGAAGGTCCAGCGCGGATTGATCCTGAACCGGCCCGTGGAGGCGATCATGGCGCGTTCGGTCTCGAGCGCATCGGATGTGTTGGCGGTAAACTGCTCGGGCTTGAGCTGCGAGATGCCTGCAATGCGCAACGTCACTTCACCATCGGCGAAGTTTCGCCGGAACTCAGCCTCACCCAGAAAACCCTGCTTCGAGTAGGCGGTGCCGGTGAATGTCGCGTCCATATAGGGTGAGATCGCCCAGTAAAACGGCACCGACACGCCGTATCCCAGGTTTTCGCTTGTCCGATAGGAGGGGGTCAGGAAACCGGTCTTGCGCTTTTTGTTGTGGTCCGGCAATTCGAGATAGGGCAGGTAGGCAATCGGCATGCCGAACAGCTCGAAGGTTGCCCGCTCCATCCGGATGGTCTGTGTTTCGCCGTTCTGAATCACCCGTTCGGCTTTCACCTGCCACAAGGGCGGGCGTTCCGGGTTCTTTTCGCACTGCTCACAGGCCGTGTAGACACCATTGTTGAAGGTGGTCTCGGTGCCGTCGCTGCGCTCGGCACTTTCGGCCGCAATGCGGGTGTTGTCCGGTGTTTCGATTCTGAGCGCATTGACGAAGCCGTCGGCGAAATCATCAGTGACATCAAGCTCGTCCGCATAGATCCGGTTGCCGGTGGGTTCGATCATCTCCACCGATCCGATCGCGCGCATGCGGCCGGTGTTCTGATCGTATTCAACGCGATCCGCAACCAGCTTGTAGCTGCCGTAATCGATCTGCACGCCACCGGTTGCGATCACCACCCCGGTATCATTGTTGTAGGTCAGCTCATCGGATGCAAGCAGCATTTTCTGGTCTTCCGGCACCGAAAGGCCACCGGGCAGGGCTGTTTGTGCCGACGCCTCGGAGGGCATCGCTGCCAGCAGAGAGCAAATGGCCGCACCGGCGCACAAAACGCCAGCGAACGCATGAACTTTTGACCGGCGCATACTCGCCACTAACCATCCTCCTTGTGGAGAAGCACTGTCGTCCCCAATGCTGAGGCTACCAGAACCGGAAGCCATGCCGCCACTATAGGCGGGATGGTCCCGGCATTGGCAAATGCCTGGATCAACTCGGAAACGACATAAAGCACGAAGCCCGCGAGGATTCCACCCAAGATGACCGTTAAAGACTGGCCAAAGCGAACAAATTTCAACGAGACAATCGCCGCGATCAGCGTCATAGCCGCCAAAAGTGCGGGTTGGGCCACCAAACGATGGAATTGCATCTCATAACTGGTGGCCGAGAGGCCGAAGGATTTGGCAACCGCAATTTTGTCCCGCAACTCGAAAAACGGCACGGTGTCCGGCGAAGTCAGTGATTCGCCGACGAATTCTGCCTTCAGGGAGGTTGGCACAGAGGCTGATTCCACTTGTTCGACCGGCTCCGAACCGCGGATCCGGCGGACATTCGTGAGAACCCATTCGCCGTCGCCGAGCACGGCGGTTTCGGCTTCCAGCCGTTCCTTTATGTTCTGATCCTCATCAAACAGGAAGAATGTGGCGCCGGACAGCCGGGTGCCCCCGGCGGCACTGGCGCGCGCGCCAAGAACCGTGTCGCCCTGTTCCGTTCGCTGCCTGAGCCATGGCGCGCTGTCTGACGATTGCGCGCTGCCGAGGTTTCGCTCGACAATGATGGTTTCAGCCCATTGCATTGCTGATGCGGCAAAGGTGTTGAGCCCGGCGACCGCGATGAACCCGATCAGAAGATTGGCGGCAACCAGCGGCGCCAGGAACTGCCAGGCGGAAATTCCGGCGGCCCGGGCCACCACCAGCTCGTATTTGCGGTTGAGCTGCAACAGGGTGGCAATCGATGCGATCAGCACCACGAACGGGATGGCCGCCTGCAGGATGGTTGGCACACGAAGCGCCGAAACCAGCAGACCCGTCGTAACGGTGTATTCCGGAGCGGCGGAAAGCCGGCGGCCCGATTCGTTGAAATCCACCAGCAGAATGATCACCAGAATGGCCAGGCAATAGGTGAGGAATGTCATCACGTAGCGCCGGAAAAAATACCGTGACAGGATAGGCGGGAACACCGTCATGCCGATTGGCCGCCTTTCTGAGGCCGGTTCCAGCGCGCCAGTCTGGCGCTTGCGGTCTCGATAATGCGGTCATTGAGCCGCGCCCAGGCTTTCGGGATGGTCAGGGTATGTCCCGTCACTGCGAGCGCGCCGAACAGAACGATCAGCATTCCCGGCACCAGGTAGGACAGGACCTCCATGGCTGAACTCGCGCCGGCTTCCTCAACGCTGTAGAAGCCAAAGCCGCGGGCCCCAAGCGCAATGCCTGCGACCAATGCCCCGTTCTGGAATTGCTCATGCCGGTTTGAACGGGCCTTTCCAAGAAAGGCGAAGGCGATCAGGCCGAAGGCGAGCGGATACAGCCACGTGCTGAACCGCTGAACCAGTTCCTCCTTGATGATATAGGGTGCGTTCCCGGCATAGTAGTCGTCGGATGGGGGCGCGAGCAGATAGCCGGTCGACTGCTCCTTGGGCCGTCGCGCGGCGTTCTGTCCGGCGGGCACGAAGGCCGCCATGTCGAGCGCATAGGATGAGAAGGTCACAATCGAGATCTGGTCATTTGACGTGTCGCGCTGCTGGAGTTCACCATCAAGAAGCAGCAGAATATTGGTATCGCCCTCGGGCTGGATCACGCCGCTCTTGGCGTAATAGATGGCTTCAGTGCCATCGGTCCGCGTGTCGGAGAGAAAAATCCCGCTCAATGCGCCACCGGGGAGCTTCTCGTTGACCTGCACATAGAGCCCGTCCTCAAGCTTCATGAAGGTGCCCGAGCGCACTGCGACCGAAAACAGATCCGACTGCGCCTGAGCAAGCACATCGTAGAGTTTGCGGTTGGACCAGGGCTCGACGAAGTTGGCCACCAGCAGCACCATGATTGATAGCGCGACGGAAAGCGCCATGACCGGCCTGAGCACGGTTGCGGGCCTTGCGCCTGCGGCTTCGATGACCACGAGTTCGCTGTCGGAATTCATGCCGGAGAGCACCTGGCTGACACCAATCAGCAGCGCGAAAGGCGCTACCACGGAGATCACCGAGGGAATAATGGTTGCCGCCAGCAGCATGAACGCGCCAAAGGCCTGGCCGGTCGTGGTCAGCACATCGACGCGGATCAGCACCTGGGTGGTCATAACCAGAAGTGTGGCTGCTGTCAGCGACCAGAAGGTCAAGGACGCCATGCGCCGCAATATGTACCGTTCTATCTGATTCATTGCGCCTTTTTCCGGTGCGGGGTGAACCGCGCGGCGTAGGTGTGTCATTTGCGGACACCTGCGACCATTGCACCACTCCTATCCAAACGTAAAATGGATAATCTGCGGCAAACGAACACGGTTAATCGTTTCTTGCCCTCATGTGTCGCAAATGCAATGCCCTTCCAATGCCTGCCTCGATTCTGCCGACCCTTTCTGCGGGCCTTGCCTTCTGTCACGAAAACGCCAAGATCGCCACCAACGCAAGATCATCCGAAATTCCATCTGAAATACCTACGGAGCCGTCATGTCGATGAGCATTGAAGTCAGTTTTTCCAAGCCCGCAAAAATATCAGGCGGGCTGGTTGTCGCCATCGGCACGCTTGCCGAGCCGATCTCTGCGTCCGCCCGCTCTGTGGACGCCTCTGACCAGCTCGACAAGGCCGCCAAGGTCTCTGCCTTTACCGGCAAGTCCTTATCCACCCTCGATTTGCTGGCGCCCGCGGCTGCGGCAGTGGACCGGATCGCTATCCTCGGCGCCGGCGAGCCGGAAAAGATGACCGCCCATGAATGGATGCGCGCTGGCGGCAAGATCTTCACCCTGATCCGCAAGGCCGACAAGGTGACAGTGCTGCTGGGGGAGGCGGATGCTCTGTCCGCCGATGCCGCCGCCGACATGGCGCTTGGACTTCTGATGCGCGCCTACAGTTTCGACCTCTACAAGACCAAGAAAGGCGATGACGACGACAAGGAGTCGCGCAAGGTCAAGGTCATCTTCCAGCATGCGGATTCGAGCGCCTGCAAGAAGGCGTTTGTGAGCCGTCAGGCAGTGGCCGAAGGGGTCATTCTGGCGCGCAATCTGGTCAATGAACCTGCCAATGTGCTGGGCCCGGTTGAGTTTGCTGCCCGCGCCAAGGCGCTTGAAGCGCTCGGCATGGAGGTGGAGATTCTCACCGAGAAGGAGATGAAGAAGCTCAAGATGGAGGCGCTTCTAGGTGTTTCGCTCGGCTCGGTCCGTCCGCCACGCCTCGCCATCATGCGCTGGCAGGGCGGCAAGCCCAAGGACAAGCCGGTGGCCTTCATCGGCAAGGGTGTGGTGTTTGACACCGGTGGCATCTCGATCAAGCCCGCCGGCGGCATGGAAGACATGAAGGGCGACATGGGCGGTGCGGCCGCCGTGACCGGCCTGATGCACACGCTTGCCGCCCGAAAGGCCAAGGTCAACGCCATCGGCATCATCGGACTGGTCGAGAACATGCCCGATGGCGCAGCCCAGCGCCCCGGCGACATTGTCCGCTCGATGTCCGGTCAAACCATCGAGATCATCAACACAGATGCGGAAGGCCGACTGGTTCTGTGTGACGCGCTGACCTACTGCCAGGAGAAGTTCAAACCTGCGGTGATGATCAATCTCGCCACCCTGACCGGCGCCGTGATGGTGGCGCTCGGCCAGCATCACGCGGGTCTGTTCTCCAATGATGACGATCTGTCCCAGGCCTTGAGAGCTGCTGGCGAGACGACACAGGAGCGGGTCTGGCGTCTGCCGCTTGATCCGGCCTACGACAAAATGATCGATTCCAAATTCGCCGACATGAAGAACACCGGCGGACGCTATGCGGGCTCGATCACAGCCGCCCAGTTCCTCAAGCGTTTTGTCGGTGAAACCCCCTGGGCGCATCTCGACATTGCCGGCACCGCGATGGGATCGCCCTCGAGCGATATCAACCAGTCATGGGCCTCGGGATTTGGCGTGCGGCTTCTCGATGAGTTGGTGCGCGCCAACTACGAAGCCTGAGGGGAGGCGGCGTGGCGGAGATTCTGTTTTATCATTTGACTGAATCCCGGCTTGAGGACGCGCTGCCACCTTTGCTCGAAAAAAGCCTCGAGCGCGGTTGGCGGGTCTCGGTGCATCTTGGTAGCGAGGAACGCCTGGCTGCGCTTGACGCGCATCTGTGGACCTTCCGTGAAGAAAGCTTCCTGCCCCATGGCAGCGACATGGCAGCTCATGCCGACCGGCAGCCGGTGTTGCTGACGCTTTCGCAAGAGGCTGCCAACGCGGCAACGGTGCGTTTCGTTGCTGATGGCGCGGACCTGCCGGCACTGGCAGGCGTAGAGCGGCTGGTGTTGATGTTCGATGGCCACGACCAGGATCAGCTTGAAGCCGCACGGGCCCAGTGGAAGCGCCTCAAATCCGATGGTCACGAGCTGACCTACTGGCAGCAGACCGAGGATCGCCGCTGGCAGAAGAAAGCCTGATCCGGCACTCCGGCGGGTAGGGGCATCGGCAAAAAAATGCCTCCCGGAGTATGCTCCGGGAGGCTTGATCCAAACCGGAAATGTTCATCCCGGTCTTTCGCGATTGTCAGAAGTCTTCCCACTGATCCATATCGACAGCGGCATTGCCATGGGCGACTGGCCGTTGCGACGAAGCGGGCTTGGTCGCGCTTGATGTGGCATTGCTGGTGGCCAATCGCGGACCGCTGGCTTTGCTACCCTGCTGATGTTCGCCGGTCTTGAAATGGCTGAGCAGTTCGAACAACGACGCGGCTTCCTGGGCCAGGCTGTGGCTTGCGGCCGTTGATTCCTCGACCATCGCCGCATTCTGCTGCGTGCCCTGATCGATCGTGTTGACCGCGGTGTTGATCTCGGCAAGGCCTGTGGCCTGCTCGCGCGAACCGATGACGATAGCCTGGACATTGGTGCTGATCTGCTGGACCTGCTCGACAATGGCAGTGAGAGATTCACCGGTTTCGTCGACCAGCGAGACGCCGGATTTGACCTGTTCGCCCGATTGGGTGATCAGCACCTTGATTTCCTTTGCAGCCGTTGCGGTGCGCTGTGCAAGTTCACGCACCTCCTGGGCCACGACTGCGAAACCCCGGCCTGCCTCGCCTGCGCGGGCAGCTTCAACACCGGCGTTGAGCGCAAGAAGGTTGGTCTGGAATGCGATGTCGTCGATCACATTGATGATGTTGGTGATGGCGTGGGACGATTTCTCGATTTCGGCCATGGCGGACACCGCCCTGGTGACAACCTGACCTGACTTTTCGGCATCCTCCCGGGTCTTGTTGACCAGGGAGCCCGCTTCATCGGCGCGATTGCTCGATTCCGCCACTGTTTTGGTGACCTGTTCGAGCGCTGCCGCGGTCTCTTCAACCGATGCGGCCTGGCTTTCTGTCCGCTTGCTCAATTCATTGGCCGCAGACCGGATTTCCGCGGAGCCGGATGTGATTGCTTCCGCGTTCTGCGCGACGGACTGCATGGTCGCCCGCAGCCGTGTCTTGGCCTTGTTGAAATTGGTCCGCAGCGGTTCGAGCGCTGCGATGTAGGGCTCGGAAATCTCGGTGATGAGGTCACCCTCGGCCAGCTGTTCCAGCCCATTGGAAAGCGACGACACGTTGCGGACGCGTTCGGTGATGTCGGTCGCGTATTTGACCACCTTGAAGACCTTGCCGTCAGCATCCAGGATGGGATTGTAGGTGGCCTGGATATGGATGATCTTGCCGCCTTTTCCGACGCGCATGAACTCATCCGAGAAAAACTCTCCACTTTCAAGACGGTTCCAGAAGGTGGCGTAATCCGCCCCCTTGGCATAGTCCGCATCACAGAAAATGCTGTGATGCTTGCCGACAATCTCTTCGAGGCTGTAGCCGACCGCGCCGAGAAAGTTCTCGTTGGCGTTGAGGATGGTGCCATCGGGTTTGAATTCGATCATCGCCTGTGAGCGCGAGATAGCCGCGATCTTTCCCGAATCTTCTGCCGACTTGAGCTTGGCCTCCGTGATGTCGGTCGCAAACTTCACCACCTTGTAGGGTTTTCCGTTCCGCGAGATCGGATTGTAACTGGCCTCGATCCAGATTTCCTGGCCGCCCTTGCCGAAACGCTTGTACTGCGCACGGTCGAAAGTGCCTTGGCCAAGCCGCTTCCAGAATTCGGCATAGTCAGCAGAGGCTGCTTCGGTGGGATCAACAAAGATCCGGTGATGCTTGCCTTTGATTTCAGAGAGCTCATAGCCCACAGCCTGGCAGAACAGATCATTGGCGGTCAGAATATTGCCCTTGAGGTCAAATTCGATGATTGCCATAGATCTTCCGAGTGCCGCGATGACATTCTCTGCATCATTGTTGAGAAGGTTGCCGATCATAAAAGTCTCCTCTCAAGGGGCAGTCCAGAACCAGTTCGTATCGGAGATTTGCGAAATCTCATGCATAAATAGGATCTGATCTGTTCCTTGCCTTGCTGCGTTCAGGGTTCACTATTTCGTGGTCAATATTGGCATTGTGGTGTTTAAAATCGCTTAATAACTCAAGTTTCCATATAATTTATCTTGGTCTGTGCAAATATATACAAAGACTATATTTTAATATAAAAGTGGCAAATAAATGTATGCATAAAGCATAAATCGGCAAAAGTGGTGTCGTTTTGAGACATCATCACTCTGGCGTGCAGCAAAGATTTTTGTTATTTTCTCTTAGTCATTTGTCGTAGGCGAGTGTCACCGGCCGCGTTTGAGGAGCCGGTGCAGGACGCATGTGCGGATGCAAGACAGGATTTGCGGCTGAGGGAGCGGCGACATTTTCAGGATTGAAGAGGTTATCCGCATAACAGGGATTTCCAAGCAGCAACTCCATGCTTGGGAACGCCGTTTTGGCGCTATTTCGTCCGGGCGTACGGAATCAAATCGGCGGCTCTTTTCGGATGCGGATCTCGCGCGCCTTGTGTTGCTCAAGCAATGCATCGACGCGGGTCATCGCATAGGGTCCATTTTCGAAAAGAGCGATGACGAGTTGAACAGGCTTCTTGAACGCTCGGGCGGGGGCAAGACCAGGTTCTCCGATATTCTGGACCGGATACAGATGTTGGACAATGACGCGGTTGATCAGATCCTGGTTGAGCGCTTCCTGCTTCTCGGTCCGTCGGCTTTTGCTGTTGAATATGTCGCCCCATTGATGAAAATTGTTGGTGATCGTTGGGAAAGGGGAGACCTCTCGGTCGGCTCCGAACACCTGATTTCGGCAGCAGTTCGATCGCTACTCGGTTCGGCATTAAAGCTCGGGCGGGGACGTGAAGCTGCCCTGACTGCCGTGTTCTGCACGCCGGAAGGAGATATTCACGAACTCGGGACACTGATCGCCGCACTGCTGGCGCAGGAATCCGGCGTGGAAATCCACTATTTCGGCGCGCAGCTGCCTGTCATGGAAATCAGCAAGGTCGTCAGAAAGCTGGGTGCAAATGCGGTTTGTCTGGGCAGCACATGGCTAAGCGGCCCCGACCTTGTCAATTGGGTTGGTGATTTGCGCGCGATACTCCCCCGGAGCGTGGAGCTGTGGGTCGGCGGCGCCGGGTTCGCAGCCATACGCGCCGAACTGCCGGCCAAAACGCGTCTGTTTTACAGCCTTGAGGATCTTGAAGCGTTTTTGCAGGGGCAGGTGGCTGTTCCAAGGGCCGCCCAGTAACAGCTGGTCTGTCTGGCGTAAGTTTCCTGCGCTCCTGCGGCGCATCAACCTCGACCGGGTGAAAGCCCGCGGGGTTATTCCGCCGCTTCGCTCTCTTCCACCTGGCTGGTCAGCTCCAGCCATTGCTCTTCGGCGGTCTGAAGTTCGGCAGCCCGTTCGGCGCGCTGTTTGGATTTCTGCGCGATCTTGTAGGGGGCGTCGGCAAACTGCTCGGGGTTTGAAAGCTCCGCATCAAGCGACTCAACCTGTTTGGTCAGCCGTGCCACCATCGCTTCGAGGTCGCTGATCTTCTTCTTCAGGGGCGCGAGGCTGGCGCGTTGCTCGGCGGCCTGCTTGCGCTTCTCCGCCTTTGAGCCGCCATCGCCCGAACCGCCCTTTTTGCCCCTGCTTGAGGCGCCCACCACTTCCTGGCGGTAATCCTCCAGATCCCCGTCAAATGAACTGACCGTGCCATCGCGCACGATCCACAACCGGTCGACGGTGGCCTCGATCAAATGCCGGTCGTGGCTGATCAGGATCACCGCGCCCGGGAAATCATTGAGCGCACGGATCAGTGCCGCGCGGCTGTCGATGTCGAGATGGTTGGTCGGCTCATCGAGAATGATCAGGTTCGGCGCGTCAAACGTGGCCAGACCCATCAGCAGCCGGGCTTTCTCGCCGCCCGAGAGATCCTTGGCGGGGGTGTTCATCTTTTCAGCCGTAAGCCCCATCTGAGCCACCCGGGCGCGCACCCGCGCCTCCTGGGCATCGGGCATCAGTGCGCGCACATGCGCCACGGCGGACTCATTGGGTCTCAGATCATCCATCTGGTGTTGGGCGAAGAAGCCGGTCTTGAGCTGTGGTGCCAGCCGCAGCCTGCCGTCCTCGGCCTCGAGCCGGCCGGCGATGAATTTCGCAAATGTCGATTTGCCGTTGCCGTTTGAACCCAGCAGCGCAATCCGGTCATCGGCATCAATCCGCAGATCAAGCCGTGACAGAACGGGTGCGCCCGGTGTGTAGCCGACCGCGCCGTCTTCGATGGCAATGATCGGAGAAGCGACGCCGCGGTCGGGCCGCGGAAAGGAGAAGCCGCGGACATTGGTCTCGATAACCGCGTCCACGGTTCCCATTTTCTCAAGCGCCTTGAGCCGGGACTGCGCCTGCCGCGCTTTTGAGGCCTTGGCGCGGAAGCGTTCGACGAAGGCTTCCATGTGCTTGCGCGCTGCCAGGCTCTTCTCGCGCACTTTCATCTGGTGCTCGTCACGCTCGGCCTTCTGCCGCTCGAACTGGTCGAACCCGCCGCGGTAGAAGGTCAGCTTCTTCTGATCGAGATGCACGATGGCATTTGCCGCGGTGTTCAACAGATCGCGGTCATGGCTGATGATCAGCACCGTGTGCGGGTAGCGGCGGATGTAATCCTCCAGCCACAAGGTGCCTTCAAGGTCGAGATAGTTGGTCGGCTCGTCAAGCAGCAGCAGATCCGGTTCGGCAAACAGCACCGAGGCCAGCGCCACACGCATCCGCCAGCCGCCCGAAAAGCTCGAGGCGGGGCGCAGCTGTGCGTCCTGGTCGAAGCCCAGGCCCGCAAGGATCGAGGAAGCACGGGCTTCGGCGGAGTGGGCGTCGATGTCGACCAGCCGGGTCTGGATCTCGGCGATCCGGTTCGGGTCGGTCGCAGTCTCGGCTTCCTTCATCAGCTTCGTCCGCTCGAGATCGGCGCGAAGCACGATCTCGACCAGCGCGGTCTCTTCCGAAGGCGCTTCCTGCGCCACCTGTCCCATCCGGGTGTTCTTCGGGATAGAGACATGGCCGGTCTCGCTCGCCATCTCGCCGGTGATGATCTTAAACAGGGTCGACTTGCCCGCGCCATTGGGCCCCACAAGCCCTGCCTTGACGCCAGCGGGCAGCGCCAGCGAGGCATTGTCAATCAGAAGCCGCCCGGCGATGCGGGCCGAAAGGTCGGTAATCGTAAGCATGCCCGCGCTTCTGGCTGGGTTTCATGCAAATGGCAAGGCATAGAATTTGCGCAGATGCACCCAAAGGTGTATAATTGTCATCTTTATACACATCGGATGTCCGAATGCGCACCAATATCGAGATCGATGACGAGCTGGTCACTGAACTGATGAAGCTGACTGGCCGCAAGACCAAGCGTCAGGTGGTTGATGATGCGTTGCGCGATCATTTGCGCCGACGCCGTGCCGCGCAGGCCATCCTGGATTTGCAGGGCACAGTCGAATGGGAAGAAGATCCCGGCAGTCTGCGGTCTGACAGGTGATCCTTGTCGACACCTCTGTGTGGGTCGATTTCTTTGTTGGCCGGCAATCAGTTCATGTGGATTGCCTAAAGCATGCGGCCAGTTCCGGACAGGTGCTGATCGGAGACCTGATCCTGGTTGAGTTGCTGCAAGGCCCAAAGCATCAGCGTGATATCCTGCGGATTGAGCAGGCCCTCTCGCAATTGCCGGTCGAAACGCTTTGCGGTCCCGCTGTCGCGCCAAGAGCTGCCGCCAATTACCGCCAACTGCGCCGGTCAGGATTTACGCCACGGGGAACGGTGGATGTGGTTATTGCCACCTGGTGTCTCGAGAGTTCCGTGAAGCTGTTGCACAATGATCGCGATTTTGCCGTCATGGAGCGTGAATTGGGGTTGCTCTCGGCAGTTTCGACCGATTAGCGTCGCGATCCTTAATCAGTGCGAAAATCATAATCCTGTTTAGATGTTTCCCAGAAAGCGCGAATTCAAATGACCATCACCCTGTATGAACTTGCCGGCACAGATCTCTCCCGTCCCTTCAGCCCCCATTGCTGGAAGACCGCAATGGCGCTGGCCCACAAGGGGCTCGATTTCGACCGCAAGACGGTGTCTGTTACACAGGTCCCACAAGTCGAGGGCGGTGTCTCCAAGACGGTGCCGGTGATCCGTGATGGCTCAAGAGTGGTCGCCGATAGTTTTCTGATTGCCGATTATCTCGAGGAAACCTATCCCGACCGGCCATCGCTGTTTGGCGGGGAGGGCGGTCAGGCCATGGCCCGTTTCGTCGAATCCTGGTCGCAGTCAACTTTGCACGCCGCCCTTAACGTGATCGCGCTCCAGGAGATCCACGATCGGCTGGCGCCTGAGGATCAGGCCTATTTTATACCGAGCCGCGAAGCCCGTTTGGGCAAGAGCTTTGATGAGGTGGCCGCGCTTCGCGACGCGGAGATCGCGGGCTTTTCGGCCAAGTTGACGCCATTGCGGGTGATGCTCAAGTCGCAGCCCTGGATTGGCGGGTCATCGCCGCTGTTTGCCGACTATATCGTCTTTGGGGCGCTGCAATGGGTCCGGCTGGTCTCCACCGCACGTTTGCTTGAGGAGGGCGATGCAGTGACCGACTGGTTCGAGCGCTGCCTTGATCTGCATGGCGGGTTGGGCCGCTCTGCGCCTGCGGCGGGCTAAGCCCTCTAGGTTCAGACCCTAGCCTCCTGCAAAAATGGCCGCAGTGGCTGCGAAAAACATCAGCAATCCCAGCCCCCAGTCGAGGTGGCGCCGGTGCCAGCTGGATGCCAGATGCAGGCAGCCTGACCAGCCGGCGAGCGCCCATATGGCGAGGCCTGCGGCACTGAGCAGTGTGAGGGCGGCAAAAGCGCCGGACAGCGAAACCGACCCGCTGCTGGCGGCGCCGGCCAGAAAAAGCGCCAGCGCCCAGCTTTCTGCGCTTTTGAAGTGGCCCATCGGCAGCAGGGCAGCATTGGGCCTGAAGGCGAGCACTCTCGCCATGTCTGCCTCATCGGCCTGGCCGGGACCGCTGCCTCCTGGCGGTGCCGCGACATAGCGCCCAAGGCCCGACAAGGCCAGCAGCAGCGCCGCGATGATCATTGTTGTGCTGCTCACCCAGGGCGCAAACAGGTGAAGGGCACCAAAGGCCAGCGCAAACAGCATCACCTCGCCGCCGATGCTGGCAACCATACCGTCGACCACCGGACGCAGCGACCTTGCGGCGCCCGCAGCCAGCATGGCGCGGTTCTGGGTGCCAAACCCGAGAGCCACGACGGCAATCACTCCTGAAGTAACGATGGCTTCAGACATGGGCTGATCCTAACCTAAAATGAGACTCTGCCAAAGGTTCTTTCATGACATCCACTCCAGTGGAGCCTTCTGGGAAAAAGCGAGGCGTGACGCATCCGGAGTCCAGTCCAGTTCGGGCGCTTCCGCAACAATGCCATGTGGATTGGTGTCGCCGTCATTGAGGTAATAGCCCTCCTGTATGACCCGCATATTGACCGTTTCGCGCACTCCCGGCATCGACATGATGTCGCGTGCGTAGGCCCACAGCGCTGTATGATCACACAGGCGCTTGCGGATGCAGCGGAAAAACGGCCCGTAAACCGTATCGAACCGCACCAGAATGCAGAACAGCCGGATATCGCAGACCGACAGCGTGGGGCCGAGCAGGAAGCGCTGCGCGCTCAATCGGGTTTCAAGTTCCGCAAGTGTGGCAAAGACGGTCCCGACCGATTGGTCATAGTCTGCCTGCCTTCTGGCCAGTCCGGCCCGGTAGATCGGTTCAATCAGATCGCTCTTGAGCAATTCAAGCGTGCTCGTCATGCCGTCTTGAAACCTCTCCGGATGCAACCGGGATGCCGGCTGACCGGGCTGATTGTCGAGCCAGTGCAGAACATCCGATGAATCAGCCAGGGCCAGGCGTTGGCTGAACCTGTCCCAAAGGACGGGGACAGTCACCCTTCCGGAATAGTGCGGATTGGTGGCCGTGTAGAGCTGATGCACATGGCGAAAGACCGGGTCTTCGTACGTCTGGCCGTTGAGCGGGCCTTCGGGCAGGAGCCCGTAGCCTTCGATGCGCGGCCCACCCGCGATATGAAGCGGAACGGTTTCCTGCAAGCCCAGTATGGCGCGTGCAACAAGAGTGGCGTGGGACCATGGGCAGCTCAGGGAGGCCACAAGAACATGTCTGCCGGGTTCAAAACCATGGTCATCATTGGTGCCGAATGATGACCAGTACGGACGTGATCCGGCATTAACACCGGCTGGCAGTTTTTGTGCCGCATCTTGCCATTTTCCGTTGATCAATAAGCCCATTGCGATACCTGATTGATTTCGTGTGTCAAAACCAGCGTTAGAGTAGGGTCTTGAATATCAAAAAACTCTCCAGTTGACTGGTTCAAAAAACAGCAAAAGTGGTCTAATAGAGAGACCATGTTGCCAGGCTTTGTACATTTGCGCGCGCTCGCCGCTGTCATGGAAGAAGGCGGCGTTCGCGCCGCATCAAAGCGGCTGGGCATTTCACACTCCGCCATCAGCCGTTCCTTGAGCGAGATTGAAGCGACGACCGGTGTTGCGATGATCCAGCGCCAGACGCAGGGAAGAAAGCTCGAATTGACGCCCGAGGGGCGGGTCCTGGGCAAGGCTACCATAGCCGCGATCTCGGGGCTTGAGGCCGCGGTGAGTGACATATCCAGTCCGCAGAGCCGCAACGGCGTGGTCATTGCCACCACCGCATCCTTTGCCGCCCGTTGGTTGTTTCCGCGCATGAATGAAGCGAAGGGGATGCTTGATGGCCTTGATGTGTCGGTCAAAGTCAGCCGGGAAGTGGCGCCGCCTCAGTCCCAGGGCGCTGACCTGGTGGTTCGAATGGGCAATGGACCCTGGTCTGAAAGCCGTGCCACCGCCCTGTGCAACGACTGGCTGCTGCCGGTGGCAAGCCCCGGTTATCTGCGGTCGATCGGGCCGGTGCGCATGATTACGGAAATGCGGTTGCTGCATGATCGCGATCCATGCGCCCAGTGGCGCCAATGGGTTGGTCTTCATGGTCCGGCGGACGCCGATTGCGAGCAAGGTCCGCGCTACAATTCAGGAGACATTCTTTTGCGGGCGGCGGAATGCGGGGAAGGGGTGGCTCTGGCGCGGCTTTCCCAGACGCGCGACAGTTTGACTGCCGGCCTGCTTGTCGCTCCATTTGGCGACAAGTCGATCAGCTTGCCGGATTCGATATGGCTGATTGAAAATCCGGCAACCGCGCGGCGCAGGCCAGTTGAGCGTGTGGCGCAATGGCTGCGCAAAACGCTTGCGGACGAAGAGGGATGGCCCGATACGCGCATCGCCTCTTGCGGATGACAGGGCATGCGGCTATTTAGGCCGCAACTCCGGGCCGGAACCGCTTCTGCCCGGATTTTTGCACCCGATTTCTCCCGCTTGTTTGCGGGTAACCGCTAAAGGAACAAGACCATGGCGATTGAACGCACATTTTCGATGATCAAGCCCGATGCCACCAAGCGCAACCTGACTGGCGCCATCACCAAGGTATTCGAAGACAACGGCCTGCGCATCGTCGCCTCCAAGCGCGTCTGGATGAGCAAGCGCGAAGCCGAGGGCTTCTATGCTGTCCACAAGGAACGTCCTTTCTTCGGCGAACTGGTTGAAGGCATGACCTCCGGCCCGACCATCGTTCAGGTTCTCGAAGGCGAAAACGCGATCCTCAAGAACCGCGAAATCATGGGCGCCACCAACCCTGCCGACGCTGCTGAAGGCACCATCCGCAAGACCTACGCGCTGTCGATCGGCGAGAATTCGGTGCACGGTTCGGACGCTCCCGAAACCGCAGCCCAGGAAATCTCCTACTGGTTCTCCGGCACCGAAATCGTCGGCTGAGACCTTCTGCACATCGATTGAATGCGAAACGGCTCCCGAGAGGGGGCCGTTTCTGTTTTGAGTGTCGCCAACTGCCAGACGATCGTCAGCCGACGACTACCGGTCCAGCGTTTCCGCCACCACGAGCAACTCGTCCACCATCTCATAACACATGGTGATCTTGACATCCTGGGGATCGTAGAAGGCGTTGACCTCGCCGCATTCAGCGGCTTCCAGCATCACCGGATTGGGCCAGTTGTAGTGGGTGTCGATCCATTCCGCGATGTCGGCGAGAACGCCGCTGTCTTCGAGGCCGATGCGCAGATCGTCGAAATCATCGCTCGGCTTCAGCTCGACCGAAACCATGCCCTGGGGTTTGTCGCTGTCGCGCAGGGCGTCTTCAAGCAGAACGTCCCACGAATCGAGCGCCAGTTCAGCATCATATTCGCAAGTCTCCAGACGCTCATCGGGAATGGCGCGCTTTCGGGCCTCCTCGGCATAGCTGTCCGGGTCGTACCCATGGGCAATGCAAAGGATCCGGTAAGCCCGCTGAATGTCGAGATCGTGCTCGCCGTAATAGGCGTGCTCACCGCCATCCGCCTTGAAGATCCGGTCAAATGCAAACCACATCGCTGCGGAATCGAGCAGGATTGGAGCAGGATCATCATAGGTTTCAAGCACCATCAGCGTGGCGAAAGCATCGACCGCATCTTCTTCCTGGCCAATCACCGGGAGTGCGAACTGGTCAATCAACGCATGCCCGATCTCGTGATGCAGAATCAGGATGATGTTGCTCAGCGCGATGTCGAAATCGGTTGCCGGGCCTGCCTGCTCGGATTCGGTTTGGGCCAGTCCGGGCTGCAACGGCACCGCTGTGCCAACGCACAAGGCCAAGCCGAAGGCTGCGGATCGCATCGTTGTCAGCACCGGCATCTCGTCACCTCTTGTCCCAGCGCGCCTTGGCCCGGTCATCGGAATCCTTGGCCGAAACCCATTCGCCCGCGCCGCCGCCTTTGCGATGTTCCTTCTTCCAGAACGGTGCCTCGGTCTTGAGGTAGTCCATCAGGAAGGACGCGCCGTCAAAGGCTGCCTGCCGGTGCGGTGCTGTGGCGACCACCAGCACGATGTTGCAGCCCGGCGCGATTTTGCCATAGCGGTGGATCGCGGTAATGCCTGTCAGAGCGAAGCGCTTTGCCGCCTCATTGGCGATGGTGCGGATCGCGCGCTCGGCCATGCCGGGATAATGCTCGAGTTCAAGGCTCGACAGCCGCCCGCCTTCATCGCGGCAAAGCCCGGTGAAAGTCGCCACCGCGCCAATATCCGCCCGTCCTTCGGCAAGGGCGGCGATTTCCGAGGCGATGTCAAAGTCTTCAGCCTGAATGCGGACCGTGACAGTTGCCGCCGAATGTTTGTCACTGTCGCCGCGAACGCCGCCGCTCATCTCAGCCACCCGTCATAGGCGGGAACAGTGCTATTTCCCGCGCAGCGCCGATGGCTTCATCATGATCGGCATGTTCCTCGTCGATCGCGGCCCGGATCACTTGCGGAACCGCAAACACCGCTTCGTACTCTTCGCCAAGCGTCGCAAGGTGGGCGATCAGATCGCCCACGGTCTTGACGTTTTCGGGAAGCTCAAGCTCTTCCGATCCCTTGCCGAGGCGTTCGCGCACCCAGGCGAAATAGACAACTCGCATGCTCATTCATCCACCACATGGCGCAGCCCGGCGCGGAAATAGTCGTAACCGGTGTAAATCGTGATGACGGCCGCAACCCACAAAAGCCCGATGCCGATCTGGGTCGTGTAGGGCAGAACCTTGTCGCCCGCGGGGCCCGCAAGCAGAAAGCCGAGTGCGACCATCTGCAATGCGGTTTTCCACTTGGCGATCCATGTCACCGGGACCGAAACCTTGAGCGCCGCCAAATATTCGCGAAGGCCCGAGACCAGGATTTCACGGCACAGGATGATGATCGCGGCCCAGATCGTCCAGCCGGCAATGGTTCCGTCCGCGGCGACCAGCAACAGGATCGAGGCCACCAACAGCTTGTCGGCTATCGGATCGAGCATGCGGCCGATGTTCGACGTCTGGTCCCAGGCGCGGGCCAGATAGCCGTCCAGGAAGTCCGTGACTGAGGCAATGAAGAAGATTGTCAGCGCCCACCAGCGTGCTGCGTCCGACCCGTGCAGCCGGCCTTCGATGAAGAAGCACAGCACAATCAGGGGGACCGCCAGGATACGGCCATAGGTGAGCAGATTCGGGATATTGAGTGCTGGCGATGCCATGGGATGCCCCGTTGGAGAATGTGCTGCAAGATGCGCGGGAGCGGCCTGTCAGGTCAACCGCCAACAAGCCGGTTCGCGGCGGTTTATCGCAGATAATGGGCGAAATTCAGCGGGCATTCACCGCTTGTCTTCGTGGAAATGATTGTAGATCAGTTCCGCCACGGCCTCAGAGATCCCCTCGACCTTGATCAGGTCATCGACACCGGCGCGCGAGACCGCCTTCGCCGTGCCGAAATGGTGCAGCAGTGCCCGCTTGCGCGACGGGCCGATCCCGCCGATTTCGTCGAGCGGGTTCTTGATCATCTCCTTCTTGCGCCGCGCCCGGTGGGTGCCTATGGCAAACCGGTGCGCCTCGTCACGCAGGCGCTGAACGAAGTACAGCACCGGATCGCGCGGCGGCAGCGTGAAATCGGGTTTGCCTTCGACAAAGAACCGCTCGCGTCCGGCTTCACGGTCCATGCCCTTGGCCACCCCGATGGCGGTAATCTTGCCGGCGATGCCAAGCTCTTCGAGGATCTTGCGGACCGCGCTCATCTGCCCCTTGCCGCCATCGATCAGCACCAGGTCCGGCCAGGCCGGCATTCCAGCCTGGGCCGCGGCGTCCGTATCGGCGTCATCCGCGCTGTCGGGCTGGTTCGGGCCTTCCTCGCCATGATCCTTGATCAGCCGCGAGAAGCGGCGCTGCATGACTTCGCGCATCATGCCGAAGTCGTCGCCCGGGGTGATGTCCGTCGATTTGATGTTGAACTTCCGGTACTGGTTTTTCACGAACCCTTCGGGTCCCGCGACGATCATGCCGCCCACCGCATTGGTGCCCATGATGTGGGAGTTGTCATAGACCTCGATGCGCCTGGGCGGCCGGGGCAGGGCGAAGGTTTCGGCCAGTCCTTCGAGAAGCCGTGCCTGGCTTGCGGTCTCGGCCAGATGCCGTCCATGGGCTTCGCGCGCATTGGAGAGAACCTGGTCGACGAGCTCGCGCTTTTCGCCGCGTTGCGGCTCGCTGATTGTGACCTTGCGCTCCATGCGCACCGAAAGTGCTTCCGCCAGCAGCGGCCTGTCCTCAAAATCGTTCGAGACGAGGATCATCCGCGGCGTCGGCTTGTCATCATAGAACTGGCCGATGAAGGCGCCCAGGATCTCGCCCGGCGCCAGCGATGGGTCGGCCTTGGGGAAATAGGCGCGGTTGCCCCAGTTCTGCCCGGTGCGGAAGAAGAACACCTGGATGCAGGCCATGCCCGCATCATGGTGGATGGCAAACACATCGGCCTCTTCAACCGTTTGCGGATTGATGCCCTGGTGGCTCTGCACATGGCTGAGGGCCGAAAGGCGGTCGCGATAGACAGCGGCGCGTTCGAAATCGAGATCCTCGGAGGCGTCCTGCATGGCCCTCGACAGCTGCGCCTTCACCGTTTGGCTGCGGCCCGAGAGAAAATCCTTGGCTTCGCTCACCAGCCGCGCATAGCCCTCGGCATCGATCTCGCCGGTGCACGGGCCGGCACAGCGCTTGATCTGGTAGAGCAGGCAGGGCCTTGTCCGGCTTTCATAAACGCTGTCGGTGCAGGTGCGCAGAAGGAACGCGCGCTGCAACGCATTGATGGTGCGTCCGACCGCACCCGCAGAAGCAAAGGGGCCGAAATAGGACCCTTTTCGCGAGCGTGCACCGCGATGCTTGAAGATCGCGGGCGCCTCGTGGTCTGCTGTCACCAGAATATAGGGAAACGACTTGTCGTCGCGCATCAGCACATTGAAGCGCGGCTTCAGCCGCTTGATGAGGTTTGCTTCAAGCAGCAGCGCCTCGGTCTCGGTGCGGGTGGTGACGAACTCCATGTTCGCCGTCTGCGCGATCATCCGCGTGATCCGGTTGGAGTGCCCGCGGCCCTGCGCGTAATTCGTCACCCGCTTCTTCAGGCTGCGCGCCTTGCCGACATAGAGGACGTCACCGGCCTCGTTGATCATCCGGTAGACACCGGGTTGATTGGGAAGGTGCTTGACGAAAGCCTGAATGACCTCCGCGCCTTTCAGACCAGGCGTGGCGACAGGGCTTTCGTTCCACTCGATGCCCGCGACATTTGCGACATCGGCGGGTGAGGGGGAGGAGGAACCTTCCAAGATCTCGGTAGTCTCGTCCTCATCCGTACCTGTATCATCATACAGAACGCCGCCATCAACCGGGCTTTCGGCCTTGGATGGTTTTCTGGGCGAGGTGGGCGGCGTGCGAGTCATTAAGCGATCTTATCAACGTCCCGTAGCGGCAGGGCAAGGTCTTCAACGCGCGTCGAAGACGGTTCCTGAACATCTGTTCCGTCTCCGCTCAGGCTGCTGACACGGATTGACACATTTATTCCCCAACACCGCTCACATCCGGCGTTTCCCACGCCAGATGCTGGCCGCCGTCGAGCGCGATCATCTGTCCGGTCACCGAGCGCGCCGCATGGAGATAGCGGATGGTGGCGCCGAATTCCGAGAGGTCGGGCCCTCGTTCGAGCGGCACCGCCTCCGCCTGTCGGGCAAAGTCATCGGCCTTCTGGCGCTCGTTTGCGAGCGTCGGACCTGGTCCGATCGCGTTGACCCGGATGCGTGGCGCCAGCGCCTGTGCCATGGTCTGCGTTGCGGTCCAGAGCGCTGATTTTGACAGCGTGTAGGAAAAGAACCGCGGCGTGAGTCTCCAGACCCTTTGATCGATGATGTTGACGATCAGGCCCTCGCGTCCGTCTGGCAGGCCGTTGGCCATGGCCTCCGCAAGGATCGCCGGCGCCTTCAGATGAATCGCGAAATGCCGATCGAACAGATCCTCATCGAAACGGCTCACCTCATCATCCTCGAACACCGAAGCATTGTTGACGATCAGCTCCGGTGAGCCCAGATGCGCTACCACATCGGCGTACAGCTTGCGCACCTGCGCCGTCTCCGACAGGTCTGCGGTGAACACCTCTGCCGTGCCGCCCTGAGTCCGGATGGTGCCGGCCACCGCTTCCGCTTCCGCGCGGCTGGAATTGGCATGAACCGCCACGCTGAAGCCGTGGGCGGCAAGATCAAGCGCAATGGCTTCGCCGATCCGGCGCGCGGCGCCGGTAACAAGTGCAATTTTGTTGGTAGCAGTCATCGATATCCCGGTTTGCAGCCGTCTTCCGGTGAACGGCGCGTTGTCCCGCAATGCCCGGCGTCAGAGCTGACGCGAGACATTGTGAGTTATGGCACACACAATGAGTTTACCTGCGCGGCGGTTTTGGCCGCGCAAGGCAAACATCAAAACACCGAGAGGATATAGGCGGTAAAAACCGCAAGCATAGCGGCGCCACCAAGCTTTTTGATGGGTACGTTCCAATGGGCCAGCGCCACAACCAACAGGCTTGCGGCCAGCATCACCCACATGTCGATGCTGACGATCCGGCTGTCGACATCAAGCGGCAGGATGACGGCGGTGCCGCCGAGAATGAGGCCCATGTTGAAGATGTTGGAGCCAACCACATTGCCGATCGCAACGGCTGCCGATCTGCGCCACGCCGCCATCACCGAGGTGACCAGTTCCGGCAGCGATGTGCCGATGGCCACGATCGTCAGGCCGATCACCGTCTCGCTGGCGCCCAGCATACGTGCGAGATGCGATGCGCCCTCAACGGTCAGCCAGGCGCCGATCGGCAGGCCAATCAAACCGCCGACAATGAACAGCGCTGTCTTCCAGGTTTCCTGGGGAACTTCGGGGACATCATCATGATAGTCATGAACCTCCACCGCGTCTCCGCTGCGTGCGGTCCTGATCTGCCAGCCAAGATAAAGCACGATCATCGAGAGCAAAATCGCTCCGTCGAGCCGGCTCAGGCTGCCAAAAGCCATCATCGCCATCAGCACAACCGTCATGCCGATCATCACCGCGAGCGATTTGCCGATCCCATCCTCACGGCAATTGATGGTCATCAAAAGTGCGGGCGCACCGAGCACCAGCAGCACATTGGCAATGTTGGAACCGACCACATTGCCGATCGCGATTCCGGACACGCCATCAAAAGCGGCCTGCAACGAGACGAACAATTCCGGCGCAGATGTCCCGAATGCCACAATTGTCAGGCCGATGATGAGTGGGTCGATACAGAGTTTCTCTGCGAGCGCAACAGCACCACGAACCAGGTAGTCGCCTGCGAACACAAGGACGACGAGGCCCGCAATCAGGGTCAGGATGCTCAACATACCGGGGAATCAACACTCGCAAGATAGATCGTACCTGATCTCATATAGGTGTGCATGGGTGGTGCGCAATGGAGCCGGGCGGAGCCTGATGCGAATTTGTTGCTGAAAAGCAACAACACACCACGCCATGTTTCCGCCGCTGTGTTTTCACATTCCCGCTGCTGCAACGCCGCATTCGATCTCCATCTTGAGGTTGTTGGGGGCGCCCAAACACATCGTTCCGGCATGCACGGGTCAAAGGCTTGATGCCTCATCCCGCAGGCAGGATCGGAACCAACAAGGAGTAACACATGCGTATTCGTAAACTGGCACTGCTGGCCGCAGCTCTCTCCGTACCGCTCGCCACCCCCGTGCTGGCCGCGGACGCTATCCTCGAGCAACCTCCGGTGCCGCCGGTGGCCGAAACCCTGCCGCAGAGCTTTATCTGGACCGGAGGTTATGTCGGTGGTTATGGCGAGTACAAATGGGGCGAATTCGACGCTCTCGCCGGTGACGACGCCGATGGCTTTGGCGGCGGTGTTTATGGCGGCTACAACTGGCAGTCAGACAACATCGTCTATGGTGTTGAAGGCGATCTGGGCTACTCGGGCGCAGATGCCAGTCTCGGCGGCGTGACCGGGGAGCAGGGCTTCAACGGTTCGCTGCGCGCCCGGCTCGGCTATGACATCAATCCGTTCCTGCTCTATGCCACCGGTGGTCTTGCAGCAACGCGCGCCGAGGTCACAAGTGCTGCGGGTTCTGACACCAACACCCACCTCGGTTGGACCGCCGGCGCGGGCGCGGAAGCTTTCGTGACCGAGAACATCACCACCCGGCTCGAGTACCGCTACACCGACTACGGTTCGGAAACCTACAATCTTGGCGGCACCAATGTGTCGTCAGGCTTTGACGACCACTCGGTTCGCCTCGGTATAGGCATGAAGTTCTGATCATTTCCCCATCCTGATCAGAACTCTCGCCAAGGCCCGGGCAGGAAACTGTCCGGGCCTTTTCCATTGGGCCATAGCCTCGCGCCGGCCAATGCGCAAAAGGACTGTCACGTTTTATGGAAAAGCGTCAGTTGCTGATCCAACCCCAGCTGGCGGCCAGCACGAAAGCCGCCCAGACGCCGTTTGCCAGAAGCAGGCAGAACACAGCAAAAGATCCCAGATCCTTGGCGTGTTTGCCCATTTCCGAATAGCCGGGTGAGACGTGATCGACCATTTCCTCGACAGCCGTGTTCAACGCCTCGATGGACACGGTCAGGAGATAGAGCAGCACCGCGCCGACATAGGCCCATGCCGCCACGCCCTCATAGAGGAACAGCACCATGATGATGACGAAGGCGAGTGTTTCGTGGCGAAACGCGGTCTCGCCCCACAGCCGGCGAACACCGCCGAGCGAATAACGCGCAGCGGCGAACACGTGTCCGATGCCATGCTGTTTTTCGGGCCGTTCATTCACGCTTTGGGCCGCATTTCATCAAGTTCGGGGAAGCTGGTTGCAAACTTCGCGCTCCAGCGCTTGAGCTTTGGCCGGCCACGTTCCCACTGGCCCGGAAACCGCAGGGCTAGGTATCCGGTCAGCGCCGCCAGCGCCAGATGTCCGCCATTGGGCGCCTTGGTCAGCCGCGGCAGGTTCGCCTCAAGATGGTCAAGCGCCCGGACAACCTTTGCCCACTGCTTGTCGATCCACTCCTGGTGAACGATCTCCGCGGGCCGGAACCGGCGTTCATACATGATCGCCAGAAGGCAATCGCAGGTCCCGTCGCAAAGCGCTTCGAACACTTCGACCTCGGTGCGCTTGGCCGCGTTTCGCGGATAAAGCCGCTTTGAACCGCTGCGATCGAGAAATTGCATGATCGCACGGCTGTCATAGACCGACAGGCCGTCATCGGTGACAAGAACGGGAATCTTGCCGAGCGGATTGTTGTCGATGAGCTCGGCAGGCGCGGCGTTGGAGTCGGTCAACACGGCATCTGCGGAAAGACCCGCAAGATGGGCACCCATGCGCACCTTGGCCGAATAGGGGGAGGCGGGTGAGTAGAGAATTTTCATCGGGAGATCTTTCCTGAATTGTGCACAGAGCACGGAGTGGGAATGGAGGGGGACGCCTGAGCCGGGTCTAGCCTGGCTCGGGGACATCAAGATTATCGAGCTTGCAGCCTTTGCGGTCGACCTCCCGGCAACCGCGGAAATCGAGCGTCGAGGTCATGCAGATGCGAATTTCACGCAGCATACCGCGCTCACACTTGACCGCGATGGCGTCGCGCGAAAGCCCCGGATTGACCTCAATGAAAGCCTCTTCGGCCTCAACGGCATCGATTTCGCCTGGCAAACTTTCAAGCGCAAACTGCTCTGGGATCGAGATCCGTTCACGCGCTGCGCGGGTGACTTCGAAATAGTCTCTCTGGGTGAGCCCGGAGCATGAGCCATGCTTGCGCCACTGGTGCCCGATCAGCCCCATTGAGGGCAGCAGGTCGAGATAGTCCCGGCCCAGCTGCGAGGGCACACGTTCCGGTTCGCGCGAGCGGCAGAATTCGGGGTAGCCGGTCTCATTCTGCGGCCAGAGCCCATGCACCACGAAGGCGAGGTCCCGATCTTCGGCGCATTGCTGCTTGTTGGCGCGCTCGCCTGTGACCAGGCAATAGGCTGGCGACCAGGACAGTGCCAGAACATAGAAATCAAAACCCTCGCCCAAAGGCAGCTCACCCGCCGCGGCGGCGCTCGAAACCGGAAAGGCGGTCTGGCCGTCATTGGCGAAAGGTCCGGACTCCTCCGAACAACCAGACAACAGCGCCAGCAATGGCAGCGCTGTCAGAAATACAATGGCGCCGGACCTGGCCATGGCGGCAATCAGCGCACCGACCGGCACCAGGAGCCGTGTACCTTGAGCGGATCAAGCCCGGATATGCAGAATTCGAGATTGTCGCGCAGTCCGGCAAAGCCCTGGCCGCCTTCGATCAGCCACCAGATCTGCCGCTTGTGGCCATCATTCATATGTGCGGTGCCATGGCAGTAAAGCCGCGGGATCGACCAGTACTCGTTGCCATAGCGGCTGCGATTCTGGTGCGCACGTTCGATGCTTTCGATCGCCAGCCCGCGCTTGAGCAGCACCCGGTCTGTCCAGTGAAAGCGTTTCTGGATGTAATTGAGCACCTGCGGCGCATCGCACGCGGGGAAGCTGCCGCCACTGAAAGCTGAAGCTGGCGTTGCAAATCCCGCGAAAGCAAGCGCCATGGCAAGAATCAGTGTTTTCAGGGTCATGTCCGGATCTCCATCGACAATGAGTCCCGGTATAGGACTTGCAGAGGTGTTTGGGCAAGACAGAAGCCGGTCTTGTCTGGCGGCAAATCTCGTATGGACAGCGCTCAAACGCCGTTTTTTTAAGTATGCAGCGCTTGTGCAAAGACATCGCGCGGACCCTTTCCAAGCGCCGCTCCCGCTTCAGTGGCTCATCATGTCGCCCTTGGCCATTGCCATGTGATGCGGCTGGTGGTGGGAGCCCGTGGCCATCAGGCCGAAAAAGCCGAGGGCCGCAACCTTTTCCTGTTCAGCGGCGTTTTCCGTGCTGACCTTCAGAATTGCTCCTTCCGGGATTGCTTCCGCGCTCACCCGCCAATCGTCGATCTTGTCCAGCTCGCGAGCGTGGGCAGGCACCATGGCGTGAATAGCGCGCAAGACCTCACCTTCGCCCGAAATCTGGAAGATGACCGTGTCACCATCAGTCTGCTGGCTGGCCGAAGCGCCCAGGATCAGGCGGTCCATGTCCACCAGATGCGTGCGCAATGCTGTGATGTCGACCTTCGACCAGTCGGTGTCTGGATCGGCGGTGAGAAGCGCCACGATTTCCGCAATCGCCGCAAAGGCCGATTGGCCGGCTTCGCCAGGGGTTGCTCCATCTGCATGGTCAGCGTGAGCTTGATGGCTTTCACCCGGTGATGCGGCTGTGTGCATGCCGCTGAAAACTGGATAGAGAATGGCCAGAAGGGCCAGAATGCCAAGGCCACCCAATAGCAGTTTGGTGCGGTGCTTGCGGTTCAAATCTGAAGAATTCATGGGATTGTCTCCTGTGTGAACACAGCATAGGCAACAGTCTGTTGCGCGGATATGATTTCAATCATATTGTGTTGCGATGTTGCCCCGGCCATTCAATCTTCTGCCGCGTGAGGCGTTGTCGGCCCGCAAGCTGGAAAGGGCCTCGGCCATTGTGCGCCGGGACGATCCTGCCGAGGCGATGTTCTTCATCAAATCCGGTCGTGCCGATCTACTCAGATACACCGAGCAGGGCGACGAGATTGTCATCCACCGTGCCCGCGCCGGGGAGACGATCTGTGAGGCGGCGCTGTTCTCACCGCGTTACCATTGTGACGTGATTGCTGCTGAACCGGCCGAATTCACCGTGATCAGCAAAGCGGCAGTGCTGGAAAGAATGCGCACGGATCAGGATTTTGCCGTGGCGATCTCGGCGCGTTTCGCAGGCCAGATCCAGGATTACCGCCGCAGGATCGAGATCACCGCCATCCGCAATGCCAATAACCGGGTCTTCGCAGCCGTCGCCGATGGCTTGCTGTCCAGGGACATCAAGAGTTTTTCAGGCTTGATCGGCCTGTCGCACGAAGCGACCTACCGGGCGCTGGCCGCGTTGGCGAAGCAAGGCCGGCTGATCAAGAAAGGGCGTGGCGCCTACGCCTTGCCCTGAACCGGACCAAGTCCGGCTCTTGTCAGCTTTCGCCAACCAGCACTCGCACCTCTGATACGGCACCGGGGCCTTCTGCCAGGATCGTGACGAGTTCGGGCAGCACCGCCTTGAGCTCGGATTCGAGCGTGAACGGCGGATTGACGATGACCAGCCCGGTACCATTGAGGCTGGGGGAAATCTTGTTGTCGCGCACCAGAAGCCGCACCGTGAGTGTGCGCGGGCGGGCAAGCGCGATCAGCTTCTTGTCAAAGGTTGCCAGCGGGCTGTCAGCCTTGATCGGATGCCAGAGCATGTAGGTGCCGCCGGGAAACCGCCGCGTTGCCCGCGCCAGACCGTCGACAAGACGGTCAAATTCGCCCTCCTGCTCGAATGGCGGGTCGATCAGCACCAGTCCGCGCTTTTCCTTGGGCGGCAGATGCGCGCCGAGCGACAGCCAGCCGTCGAGTTCGGTCACCCGCACCTGATAATCGCCCTCAAACACGCTTCTGAGCTGCTTGGCGTCGGCAGGATGCAGTTCGATGGCCGAGAGCCGGTCCTGTTTGCGAAACAGCAGTCGCGCAAGCTTGGGCGAGCCGGGATAGAGCCGCATGCCGCCATCGGGGTTCATTTCGCGCACCGCCGTCAGCCAGGGCGCCAGAAACGCAGCAAGCTGGTCCGACGGCTTCGCTTCCATCACCCGGCCGACCCCGCCATGCCATTCCCCTGTTTTCTGCGCTTCCTTTGAGGAAAGGTCATAGAGGCCGATACCCGCATGGGTGTCGATAATGCGGAACGCCTGGTCCTTGCGCTTGAGATAGGTGATGATCTGCGCCAGCACCGCGTGCTTGAGCACATCGGCGAAATTGCCCGCATGGTAGCTGTGACGGTAATTCATCGGTCTGGCTGATCTGTCCCTGAATTGATCTGATGCGATCCACGCCGACATGGCGTCGCACTCGCCTTTGCATTATAGGGAAAGCATGAACGACGCGACCCCTATTGATTCCGGCGCGGTTGCAGCCATTGGCCATTCCGCCTGTCCGCATGATTGCCCTTCGACCTGTGCGCTCGAGGTTGATCTGCTTGCCCACAACCGCATTGGCCGCGTCCGCGGCGATTCCGGCAACAGCTACACCGCCGGCGTGATCTGCGCCAAGGTGGCGCGCTATGCCGAACGCATCCACCATCCCGAGCGCCTGCTCAAGCCGCTGATCAGGGCCGGGGCCAAGGGCGAGGGCAAATGGAAAGAGGCGAGCTTTGATGCCGCGCTTGATCTGATCGCCGAGAAATTCGTCAAGGCCGAGGCCGAATTCGGCTCCGAAACCGTCTGGCCGAATTTCTACGCCGGCACAATGGGGCTGGTGCAGCGTGACGGCATCAACCGGCTGCGCCACGCCAAGCGCTACTCCAACCATTTCGGCAGCTTCTGCACCAACATGGCCTGGACCGGATTTACCATGGGCGCAGGCGCCTTGCGCGGACCCGATCCGCACGAGATGGCCAAGTCCGACTGCGTGGTGATCTGGGGCACCAATGCCGTTTCCACCCAGGTCAATGTGATGACCCATGCGATCCGCGCCCGCAAGGAACGCGGTGCAAAGATCGTGGTCGTCGACATCTATGACAACCCGACCATGAAACAGGCGGATGTGAAGATCCTGGTCAAGCCCGGCACCGATGGTGCCTTTGCCTGCGCAGCAATGCATGTGCTGTTTCGCGAGGGGTTGGCCGATCGCGATTATCTCAACAAATTCAGCGACGACCCGGCAGGTCTTGAATCGCATTTGCAAACCCGCACACCCGAGTGGGCGGAAGCGATCTGCGGCGTTCCCACATCCGAAATCGAGGATTTCGCGCGTCTTGTGGGCAACACCAAAAGAACCTTTTTCAGGCTTGGCTACGGCTTCACCCGGCAGCGCAATGGGGTGGTCAACATGCATGCGGCACTGTCGCTGGCGGTGGTCACCGGCAGCTTCCAGCATGAAGGCGGTGGCGCATTCCACTCCAACTCCGATATCTTCCGGCTCGACAAGTCGCTCGTCGAGGGGACGCGCTATTTCGATCCGGGCGTGCGCTGGCTCGACCAGTCCAAGATCGGGCGGGTGCTGACCGGCGACGCCGAGGCGTTGAATGGCGGCCCGCCGGTCACCGCCATGCTGATCCAGAACACCAATCCTGCCAATGTCGCGCCCGAACAGCGCAAGGTAATCGAAGGGTTGCGGCGCGAGGACCTGTTTGTCGCGGTGCACGAGCAGTTCATGACCGACACCGCGCAACTGGCCGATGTGGTGCTGCCCGCCACCATGTTCCTGGAGCATGACGACATCTATCGTGGCGGTGGTCATCAGCACATCATTCTGGGACCCAAGCTGGTCGAGCCCCCCGAAGGCCCGCGCCAGAACCATGACGTGATCGAGGCACTGGGCGAGCGGCTCGGCGTCAGCGATCGCGAAGGCTTCGGCATGACCCCGCGCGACCACATCAATTACATGCTCTCAAAGCGCGGCCTTGGTGATTTCGAGAGCTTCAAGGCTGACAAATGGGCCGATGTTCAGGCCGGTTTCGATGAGGCGCATTTCCTCAACGGTTTCGGACATCGCGACGGCAAGTTCCGCTTCAAGCCCGACTGGACCAGGACGCCCGCGGCCAACAAGCCGCCCAAGCGCATGGGGCCGCAGGGGCCGGTGGATCAACTGCCTGAATTCCCCGATCATGTCGAACTGATTGAGAGCGCGGACACCGAACATCCCTTCCGGCTGGCGACATCGCCGTCACGCTCTTTCCTGAACTCGAGCTTCGCCGAAACAAAGTCCTCCAGAACCAAGGAGAAGCGCCCGGTCCTGATGCTTCATCCCGAGGATGCAGCGGCCTGTGGCATCGCCGACGGAGACCGGGTGGCGCTGGGCAACTCCCGCGGTGAGCTGGCCATGCATGCCAGCCTCGACGCCGGCCAGCGCCGCGGTGTGGTGATCCATGAAGGACTGTGGCCGAATTCGGCCTTCGAGGGCGGGGAGGGGATCAACACCCTGACCGGCGCCGACGCCTGCGCGCCCTATGGCGGTGCCGCGTTTCACGACACAAGGGTGTGGGTGAGAAAGGCCTGAAGCTGTCTGACCCGTAAAAGGCCTGCCGGCAAAACACCGGCAGGCCATTGATTCAGGTCTTGTTGATGGAATTGCCGCCGTCAGCCATCAGTGCGCTACCGGTGACGAAGGATGACTCCTCCGACACCAAGAACAGTGCCGCCTGGGCGATTTCTTCGGGCTCTGCCATTCGCTTGAGCGCATGCAACCCTTTCACCCATTCATGGAACGCGGGATCGTCGCCCGCCATCGCAGTCTTGGTGCCGCCGGGGAGGAGGGCGTTGGCCCGGATTCCTTCAGGCCCATGCTCCGCGGCGAGAACTTGCACAAGACCGATGAGGCCGGCTTTCGAAGCTGCATAGGCGCCCATGCCGGGAAGTCCTATGCTGTATCCGACGAAGGAGGAGGTGAAGACGATCGAGCCGCCGCCGCGCAGTTTCATCGCCGGGATCTGATAGCGCGCGGCATGAAAGCCGGCGGTCAGGTTGGTGGCAATGACCATCTCCCAGTTTTGCGTCTTCATGTCCGGAACCGGACCCATCTCGCCTGTCGTGCCCGCATTGTTGAAGGCGCCGTCAAGCCCGCCGAACTCGGAGATTGCGAGATCGACGAGCGCCTTTTGATAGGCGCCGTCAGCGATGTCGCCAGCCAGCCATTTCGCTTTGCGACCGGTTTCGCCGATCTTGCCGGCGATCGACGCCAGCTCTGTCTCCCGCCGTGCGCCCAGCACCAGATTGGCGCCTTCGGCCGCGAAGAGTTCGGCCGCTGCTGCCCCAATTCCGCTGCTGGCACCGGTGATGATGATTGCTTCTCCGTCTAGTCGCATTGTGCTCTCCTGTGTTGCAAGAGCCAGTGCTTAGTCAGGTTGAAACGACCCCGACACCCGATTTGGGCACCCGAAACCAGCCGTTTTGGGATTTGCCGACTTGAGGATTTGGCTGCACGAGATGTGAGCCAAAGCTGATTGTCAGAGGTTTGTCTGCATGGAGTCGACTGCTGAATGCAGGCTCATTGTTCAGTTTTTGTGAACGAATTTAAGCCAAATGGCAGGCTTTCGAGCATCTCGGGGTTTTGCCATATACGGAGTCGACAACCCGCTGAGCGTCAAGGACACTGATATGGACCCCTCATTTGATATGACCCGCCGCGCCGCGCTGCATTTTCTTGCAGCCGCGCCGGTTCTGGCCAATAGCGTGACAGCCGGAGCCGCACCCGTGGCGCCGTCCTATGCGGTCACCACGCCGATCCACATCCATTCACTGTCGTTGCGGGTTCGCGATCTCGAGAAGATGACCTATTTCTACAACGCGGTCATCGGTCTTGATGTTCTGAGCGCCGAGCCTGGACAGACAACCTTGGGCAAGGATGGAAAAACGCTTGTCACGCTCATCCGCCGCCCGGATGACGAAGTCGACGATCCAACCACCGCCGGTCTGTACCACACAGCATTTCTGATGCCGTCCCGCGCGGATCTGGGGCGCTGGCTGATCATGGCCTATATGAATGGCGTGCCTTTCACCGGCTTTTCCGATCACAGGGTCTCCGAGGCGCTCTATCTCAACGATCCGGAAGGCAACGGCATCGAGGTCTATGCCGACCGTCCGCACCAGGGTTGGGAATGGCGCGATGACCGGATCATCATGGGCAGCTATCAGCTCGATCTCGACAATCTGGTGGAAGGCCTGCCCCATGACGGGGACTTGCCCTACAGCGCGCCCAGCGGCTTTCGCATCGGCCATGTCCACATGCGGGTTGGCGATACGCAGCTGGCCCAGGATTTCTATGTCAAAGCCACCGGCCTTGATCTGACCGCCCTGATCCGCGACGACAGCGCCGCCTTTTTCTCCAATGGCCGGTATCACCACCACATCGGGGCGAATATCTGGCACAGCCGCAATGCCGGCCAGCGCCCGCAGAACATGTCGGGGCTGGAAGATGCCGCCTTTTCCATCCAGCCCGGCCTGATGGACGGCTTGCGCCAAAGGCTGAAAACCCATGGCTCCGACATTGCGGAATCCGGCAACACAATCGAGACCCTTGACCCCTGGGGCACGAAAATCCGCTTTATCGCCAGCTGATCAACTGGCCCTCCTGGGGGCTTGCTGATGCTCTCAGTGGGACTGGACGGCATGCCGGGGCCAGCGCGCAAACCTGTTTTGAAAGGAAGCATCGGCCCCGGAAGGCTTGTGGCTACTCATCCAGCGCCTGCTGCGCACTGGCGACCACACGGTCCAGGAACTCCGTCTCGCGCTCGGCAATCCGGCACTCTTCGGCTTCGATGTAATTGCGGCTGATCGGGGCTGTGTCGCGTTCGCGTGCGATCTGCAGCTGGAACACATTGCTTGAACCCTGCAGGAACACGCATTCAGCAATTGAGAGATAGAGTTCCCACATCCGGCAGAAGCGTTCGTCCATGATCTCGACGGCCTTGTCCCGGTTTGCCAGAAACCGTTCGCGCCACTGCGCCAGCGTATAGCCGTAGTGGCAGCGCCAGATCTCGCAATCGAGCAGCCACAGCCCTGTTGGCTCGATGGCCGCGACCGTTTCCGACAGGGCCGGCGAATAGCCGCCGGGGAAAATGTACTTTCGCAGGAACGGACCGGTGACCCCCGGAGGTGATTTGGTGGAGATCGAGTGGATCAACGCCAGACCCTCCGGCCCAAGCCGGTCGCGAACATTGAGAAAATAGGCGCCCAGATGCGGCGCTCCGACATGTTCCAGCATGCCCACCGAAACCACGCGGTCGAACTTTTCCGTGACCTCTCGGTAGTCGATCAGCTCGAACCTGACCCGGTCGCTGACCCCGAGAATCTCCGCCCGGCGCCGCGCCACGGCCAGTTGCCGCTCCGACAGCGTCACGCCCACCACCTCGACATCGGCAACATGGGCAAGATAGAGCGCCATTCCGCCCCAGCCGCAGCCGATATCGAGCACCCGCTGACCATCCTTCAGGCACAGTTTTGCGGCGATATGGCGCTTCTTGAGGGTCTGCGCATCCTCGATGGTTTCCGGGCCATCGGGGAAATAGGCGCAGGAATATTGCATGTCCCGGTCGAGAAACAGCCGGTAGAGATCCTCGCCGATGTCGTAATGCGCCTTCACATTGGCGCGCGAGCGCGACAGCACGTTGTTTTGCTGGAACCGGCGGACCTTGCGCGACAGCCCGCGCCAGAAGATCTGGCTCGGGGAGAGGTCGAAATGCCTTTTGTTGGCATAAAACACCTGGATCAGGTCATGGATGCTGCCGCGATCGACCACCAGATGGCCGTCCATATAGGCTTCTGCCGCATTCAGCTCCGGATTGAGCAGGATCTTCAGAGCCGCCGAGGAGGAGGTGAAGCGGATCGCCGCCTCCGGCCCCGGTTCCTGGCCCCCGAATTCACGAGTGACACCCTTGGCGTCGACCACGGTGAGGCGGCCCTTCTTGATGGCTTTGTCGAGCAATCCGTAAAGTGAAAACATCTTGGCCCCGGCTTTTGTTGAGGCTCAGGATAAGAACAGTGACTTGGATGTCAAAGCATTTGCTTGGATAATCCGTGCTGGTTGCAAAGGTGCCTGTACCGGGGGGCTCAATGCTCCGGCTAAAGGCTGAACTGGCTCCGCCCGTCGCCGGTCATCCGGACCTGGCCGCGCGCCAGCATTGCGAGGGCCTGCGGGTAGATCCGGTGTTCGGCCTCCAGCACACGCGCGGCGAGCGTATCCGGCGTGTCAGTGTACTCGATGCGGATGCACGCCTGTTCGATGATCGGGCCTTCGTCCATTCCCTCGGTGACGAAGTGCACCGTACAGCCGTGCACCCGGCATCCGGCAGCCAGGGCCCGCTCATGGGTGGCAAGACCGGGGAAGGCGGGCAGCAGCGAGGGGTGGATGTTGATCATCCGGCCGGAATAGCGGCGCACGAAGTCACCCGAAAGAATCCGCATGTAGCCCGCAAGCGCAATGATTTGGGCACCCGACGCTTCGATTGCCGCACCCACAGCCGCCTCGTGTTCGGCCTTGCTGGCAAAGTCCTTGCGCGGGATGGCCTGTGCCGCGATGCCAAACTCGCGGGCGTGGTCCAGCCCTCCCGCATCCGCCTTGTCGGAAAACACTGCAACGATCCGCGCCGGATAGTTTTCATCCAGCGATGCCGCGATCAGCGCGCCCATATTCGATCCGCGTCCGGAAATCAGAACGGCGACCGGGGTTTTTGAGCCCGCGTTCACAGCGCCAATGCGCCCCGGTATGTCACACCGGGTTTGCCGGTTTCGCGAACGCTGAGCTGGCCCAGCCGGACCACGGTTTCTCCCGCCGATTCGAGTGCGCGGGTGAGGAGCTCCGCGTCGTCAGGGGCTGTCACCAGGACCATCCCGACACCACAATTGAAGGTTCGCAGCATCTCCTGAGGCTCGACCCCGCCCGTTCTGGCAAGCCATGAGAACACCGGCGGCACTGTCATTGCGCCAAGATCGATGTCCGCGGCCAGGCCCTCCGGCAAGACACGCGGCAGGTTCTCGGGAAAGCCGCCGCCGGTGATATGGGCAAGCGCCTTGATCGCGCCTGTTTCACGGATCGCCGACAGGATCGGTTTGACGTAGATGCGGGTCGGTGTCATCAGCGCTTCGCCGAGGCTTTGCGACACGTCAAACGGCGCCGGCGCGTCGTAGCCCAGACCGCTCATCTCGACGATCCGGCGCACCAGCGAATAGCCGTTTGAGTGCACGCCGGAGGAGGCGAGGCCGAGCAGCACGTCGCCTTCAGCCAGATCGCCCGACGGAAGCAGGTGCCCGCGTTCTGCAGCTCCCACGGCAAAGCCCGCAAGATCGTAATCGCCGTCGCGGTACATGCCCGGCATTTCCGCCGTCTCGCCGCCAATCAGTGCGCAGCCGGATTCACTGCAGCCCTTGGCGATACCGCCAACGATGGCAGCCCCCTGATCCGGGTCGAGCTTTCCGGTGGCAAAATAGTCAAGAAAGAACAAGGGCTCCGCGCCCTGAACCACCAGATCGTTGACGCACATGGCGACCAGATCGATGCCGACCGTGTCGTGGAGGCCCGATTCAATGGCCACCTTGAGCTTGGTTCCGACGCCATCATTGGCGGCCACCAGCACCGGATCGGTGAAGCCCGCAGCCTTGAGGTCGAACAGTCCGCCAAATCCGCCGATCTCGCCGTCGGCGCCCGGCCTGCGGGTGGCGCGCACCAGCGGCTTAATGCGGTTGACCATTTCATTGCCGGCATCGATGTCGACACCGGCGTCGGCATAGGTGAGACCATTCTTCAGATCTGCCATCGCGCCACCGCCTCAGCTTCCCATGGTTTTGAACATGCGCGGGGGATCGCATGTTGCAGCCGTCTCTGCAAGCCAAAGGCGCGGCTGCGGTTCCACAAAGAGCGCAAAAACCGGGGACAAACGGCAGTTGCCCGATCCCCGCCCTTGGAATGTGCCCGGGCAATCGCCATATGCGCTCGAGTCAGGAACAAAAGCGCCATGACCCTGCCCAACTACATCACCATCGCCCGCTTCATCATGGTGCCGCTGATCATATTTGCCTTGATCAACAGCCATATGATGGTTGCCTTTGTGCTGTTCGTGTTCGCAGGTCTCTCCGATGGGGTCGATGGCTTCATCGCCCGCCAGTTCAACCAGAGGTCCGAACTTGGGGCCTGGCTTGATCCGATGGCTGACAAATTCATGCTGGTTGCGGTGTTTCTGATGCTTGGCTGGCTTGGGGCATTGCCGATCTGGCTGGTCCTGCTCGCAGTCTCGCGAGACGGGCTTATTGTTGGCGCGGTGGTTCTCTCAAGCCTGATGGACAATCCTGTGGAGATGCGGCCGTTGATGGTGTCGAAGGCCAATACAACAGCACAAATCGTCTTGCTGGTGCTGGTTCTGGCGGAACACGCGGGCATCGCCCAGTTCACAGCGCTGAGCAACTTGATGATCTATCTCGTCGCGGGCTTGACCATTGCTTCGGCAAGCGCCTATCTCGTCTCCTGGCTCCGGCACATGGCCAGCGACAGCGAAGCCGGGTAAACTGCGGCAAGGTCGCTCAGGTGTGGCCAAGCGAGGTGACGATGACGACACGGATCGACCAGCGTGCGCTGCGCAGGCAGATTTTCTTCTGGCTGCTGGCCCTGGGCCTTTTCATTGCATTCCTGATGGTGTTCCGCTCCATTCTGCTGCCCTTCATTGCGGGCATGGCGCTGGCCTATTTTCTCGACCCTGTGGCTGACTGGTTCGAACGGCGCGGGCTGTCGCGGCTGATGGCCACCATTGTGATCCTGTGCGCCTTTGTGGCTCTGTTTGCGATCTCGCTGGTCGTCATTATTCCGGTTCTGGTGACACAGGCCGCTGATCTGGGTGGGCGCATTCCGGGCTATATCACGCAACTCCAAGAGCTCCTGAGCTCTGAGACAACGATCATGCCGGCCTGGTTCAGTGATCAGCTGTCGCAGGTCAAGGAGAGTTTCGCAGCCTTGCTGAAGGAAGGGGCGGGCCTCATCGGCACGATCTTCCAGCAGATCTGGAACTCCGGAATGGCGCTGCTCGACATCGCGGCACTGTTCGTGGTCACGCCGGTGGTTGCCTTTTATCTGCTGCTCGACTGGGACAGGATGATCGAGAGAGTTGACGGCTGGATCCCGCGTGATCATGTCGAGACGGTGCGCGACCTGGCGCGACAGATCAACCAGGCGATTGCCGGTTTCGTGCGCGGGCAGGGCAGCGTCTGCCTGATCCTGGGCCTGATTTATGCCGTCGGTCTGTCGATTGTCGGACTCAATTTCGGCCTGCTGATCGGCCTGTTTGCCGGCATCATCAGCTTCATTCCCTATGTCGGGTCGATGGTCGGGCTTGTGCTGGCACTGGTGGTGGCGATCGTTCAGTTCTGGCCGGACTTTATCATGATCGGCGCGGTGATCGGTGTCTTCGTGGTCGGTCAGTTCTTCGAAGGCAACATTCTGCAGCCGCGGCTGGTCGGCTCGTCGGTCGGCCTGCACCCGGTCTGGCTGATGTTTGCCCTGTTTGCCTTTGGTGCGCTGTTCGGCTTTGTCGGGATGCTGATTGCCGTTCCTGCCGCCGCGTCGGTCGGTGTGTTGGTACGCTTTGCCCTGTCTCGCTATCTCGACAGTGATCTCTATCACGGCGAGCAGAGACAGCTCAGCCTGGACATGGAACCAGCGTCCGAGGCAGACCAGCCTGCTGGGTATCAGTCGGATAGACACCGGTCCCAATGAGTGCCAAACCGCCTCCAGCCCAGCAGTTGCCGCTTGCTTTTGAGCATGATCCGGCCTCGGGCCGCGACGATCTGATCGTCTCTGAAAGCGTGGGTGGCGCCGTCACCATGATCGACCGCTGGCCGGAATGGCCTTCGCCCGTTGTCATCCTCGCCGGCCCCACAGGATCAGGCAAATCCCATCTCGCAAGCATCTGGGCGGACCGAACCGGTGCGCACAGGGTCAACCTTGGCGCCCGCGCGAATGAGGCGATCGCGGCCGCAGCCTCCGGTCCGGTGCTCATCGAGGATGTCGACCGCACGGCCTATGATGAAACCGCATTGTTTCACCTGATCAACGCGGTACGTTCCCATGGCGCCACCGCTCTGATGACGGCACGCCAGTTCCCCGCCGGCTGGAACGTTGCTCTGCCCGATCTCGCCTCGCGGCTGAAGGCCGCAACAGTGGTCGAGATTGGTGAACCTGATGAAGAGCTTCTGGCCCAGGTCATGGTCAAACTCTTTGCCGACCGGCAGCTGAACGTGGATGACCGGATTGTGCGCTGGCTTGTTGCCCGCATGGAGAGGTCTCTCGCTGCCGTTCGCCATATTGTCGACGGGTTGGACCAACTGGCTCTCGCCCGTGGTTCGAAGATCACGAGGGCGCTTGCCGCCGAGGCGCTTGCGCGAATGGACCAAGGCTCGCCTGACAGCAAACCGTCATAGTTCCTTCGTTCTTGTGTTATAGACGAAGCGAAGCATACTGCAGTTCAGCGCATTGGAGCGGATCGGCAATCGGTGCTGTAACGCCTTCAAATGCAGCATGCATTGGGCTTTGTGGAGTAGGACATGGACACGATTGACGCAGCTGGAATCGGCGAATTGAGGGTCAACCCGGAGACCGATGTGGCGCCCGGTACCGATCTCACCACGAGCCCGGAGCGTTTCGTCAACCGTGAGTTCTCCTGGCTCCAGTTCAATCGCCGGGTGCTTGAAGAAACACTGAACATCAATCATCCGCTGCTTGAGCGGATCAGGTTCCTGTCGATCTCCGCCGCCAACCTCGACGAGTTCTTCATGGTGCGCGTCGCCGGTCTCGAAGGGCAGGTGCGTGAAGGCATAACCAACCGCTCACCCGACGGCTTGTCACCCGCCGAACAGCTTGACCGGATTCTCGAGGAGATCGACGGTCTCCAGCTGGAGCAACAGGCCTCGCTTGCGATCCTGCAGCAGCATCTGGCCAACGAGAATATTCATTTTGTAAGGCCTTCGGGCTTGGCCGAAGGCGATATGGCCTGGCTCGAGGACGAATTTCTCCAATCGATCTTTCCGGTTTTGACGCCACTGTCGATTGATCCGGCGCACCCGTTCCCGTTTATCCCAAATCTCGGCTTCTCGATCTGTCTGCAACTGGCCTCGAAAGCGGCCAACGAGCCCATGACGGCCTTGATCCGTCTTCCGGTGGCGCTCGACCGGTTTCTCAGGCTTCCCGACCGCGATGGCGCAATCCGCTTCATAACGCTTGAGGACGTGGTTAGCCTGTTCATATCCTCGCTTTACCCGGGTTACGAGGTGCGTGGATCCGGTACATTCAGGATCATCCGCGATTCCGATATCGAGGTCGAGGAAGAGGCCGAGGATCTGGTGCGGCTGTTCGAAAGCGCGCTCAAGCGCCGCCGTCGCGGTTCGGTGATCCGTATCGAGTTCGATTCGGAACTGCCCCAGAGCCTGCGAGAATTCGTTATTCACGAGACCAATGTGCCGGACAACCGTGTCGCAGTGCTGCCCGGATTGCTGGCGCTCAACACGCTTTCGGAGATCACCAAGGCACCGCGCGACGATCTCAAGTTCGAACCGTACAATGCCCGCTTTCCCGAGCGCATCCGCGAGCATGCCGGCGACACCCTGGCCGCGATCCGCGAAAAGGATCTGGTAATCCACCATCCCTATGAAAGCTTCGATGCGGTGGTGCAATTCCTGTTTCAGGCGGCGCGCGACCCCGACGTCTTGGCGATTAAGCAGACGCTCTACCGCACCTCAAATGACAGTCCGATCGTGCGGGCTCTCATTGATGCGGCTGAAGCAGGCAAATCCGTAACTGCATTGGTGGAGCTCAAGGCGCGGTTTGACGAAGAGGCCAATATTCGCTGGGCGCGCGATCTCGAACGCGCCGGCGTGCAGGTGGTGTTCGGCTTCCTCGAACTGAAGACCCATGCCAAGATGTCGTTGATCGTGCGCCGTGAAGAGGGGCGGCTGGTGTCCTATTGCCATCTTGGCACTGGCAACTACCACCCGGTCACCGCCAAGATCTACACCGATCTGTCCTATTTTACCTGCGATCCCGTGGTGGCGCGTGACGTGGCCCATGTGTTCAATTTCATCACCGGTTACGGTGAACCCGAGCACTTGAACAAGCTTGCCATTTCCCCGCTTAATCTGCGGGCCCGGATTCTCGAGCATATCGAGGCTGAGATCCAGCACGCCGAGGCGGGGCGTCCAGCCGCGGTGTGGATGAAAATGAATTCGCTGGTCGATCCGGATATCATTGACGCGCTTTACCGTGCCAGCAACGCGGGCGTGGAGATTGATTTGGTGGTCCGCGGTATCTGCTGCCTGAGGCCCCAGGTTCACGGCCTGTCCGAACGCATTCGCGTCAAGTCGATCGTCGGGCGCTTTCTCGAGCATAGCCGCATCTATTGTTTCGGGAACGGCCATGGCCTGCCGACCGGCGATGCCTTGGTCTACATCAGCTCGGCCGATTTGATGCCGCGCAATCTTGACCGCCGGGTCGAGACGCTTGTGCCGATCATCAACAAGACCGTGCATGAGCAGGTGCTTTCGCAGATCATGCTCGGCAATGTGATCGACAACCAGCAGAGCTACGAGATTCTGCCGGACGGAACCTCGCGCCGGATTGAGCCAGGGCAGGACGAGGAGCCGTTCAATGCTCAGCTTTACTTCATGACCAATCCGAGCCTTTCGGGCCGGGGAGAATCGCTCAAATCCAATGCGCCCAAACTGATTGCCCACCGGGTTGCCCAATCCACCCAGAGCAATCGCTGATTTTTCACGGTTTTGATGGTGAACCGGTGACCTGTTTTGCCGGTTCCCAGGCTTTCTGATCCCGATCAAGCTGCTGGTCGGTGCCCATCCATGGAGCATCTATCCAAAGCCAATTCGGCATTGGCCGAAGTGCGTGCTTGCCAAACCCCTTCAATTTGGGCCAAAGCTCTACGCGCATGAACCGAACGGCCAACAGTGAAATGCTCTGAGCATGGTGGAATCTGAAGCGCAGGGGCGTCTGCCCGGCATCAATCCAATATCGGTGGTCGATATCGGCTCCAACTCCGTCCGACTCGTTATCTATGAGGGGCTCAACCGGGCGCCGACGGTGCTTTTCAATGAGAAGGTGCTGTGTGGGCTGGGCAAGGGGCTTGCCGCAACCGGTCGCATGGATGAGACCGCGATTGACCGTGCCTTGGCTGCGCTCAAGCGGTTCCGCGCCCTCTCAGAACAGGCCCGCGCCTTCGAGATGCATGTCCTTGCCACCGCCGCAGCCCGCGAAGCTGAAAACGGTGCAGCCTTCATCGACAATGCGGAATCCATTCTCGGCCGGCCGGTCAAGGTGCTGACCGGCGAGGAGGAGGCGCGTTACTCGGCAATGGGCATCATTGCCGGATATTTTGAACCTGACGGTGTCGCCGGAGATCTTGGTGGCGGTTCTCTCGAACTGGTCGATGTGCGCGGCTCCAGCTACTCGGGCGGACAGACCTTGCCGCTGGGCGGTCTGCGCCTGGCCGAGCTTTCGGACAATTCCATCTCCAAGGCGCGCACCATCGCCCGCCAGCATCTCAGGAAAGCCGCGGTTCTCAAAGGTGCCGAGGGGCGGACGTTCTATGCGGTTGGCGGAACCTGGCGCAACATTGCCAAGCTGCACATGGATCAGCGCGGCTATCCGCTGCATATGATGCAGGCCTATGAGATCGATGCGCCCGAGGCCCTTGAGTTCCTGGCGAGCGTTGCTGCCATGAAGCAGTCCAAGATCGATGGGATAAAGGTGATTTCGCGCAACCGGCGGACGCTGCTGCCCTATGGCGCGGTGGCGCTGCAGGAAGTGCTGACCACGATGGGTGCCGCGCGGGTCAGCTTTTCCGCGCTCGGCGTGCGTGAAGGCTATCTCTATTCGCTGTTGGGCCGTGCTGAGGCTGGGCGCGATCCGTTGCTCACCGCCGCAGGCGAACTGGCGATCCTGCGTGCCCGCTCCCCCGAACATGCCCGTGAACTTGCCTCCTGGACCGGAAAGATGTTTCCGGTCTTCGGGGTCAGCGAAAGCGTTGAAGAAGCCCGCTACCGCCAGGCGGCATGTCTTCTCGCCGATATCTCCTGGCGCGCGCATCCGGATTATCGTGGCCTTCAGGCCCTCAACATCATTGCCCACAGCACCTTCACCGGCATCAGTCATGCAGGCCGAGCCTACATTGCTTTGACAAGCTATTACCGCTTCGAGGGCCTCAATGATGATGGCGTCTCCTCGCGGCTTGCGGCAATTGCCGGACCGAAATACCTCGAACACGCAAAGCTCTTGGGCGGGATGCTCCGGGTCGTTTACCTGTTCTCCGCTTCCATGCCGGGCATGATCCCAAGACTGGCATTTGAGCCCGCCCAACCTTCAGACGGCGACGTCGAGATTGTGCTCGTTGCGCCACGCGATTGCGAAGCATTGCTGGGCGAGCGGCTTGAAGGCCGTCTCCAGCAATTGTCCAAACTGACTGGCAAGAAACTCGGGTTTCGCTTGGCCTGAGCGTCTGGCTGCGTGTACTCCGCCTCGATCACACAATCAGAATGGTTTGGATCTACGCACCAGCTGCCGCCGCGTTGCATCCATATGGAATAAATGAGATAGGCAGCGCGTGGGAACGGATTTGGAGTAAGCCGCGATGGGCGCACAAGGTCGGCTGAAAAGCCTGCGGAAACTTCTGGCGCATGCGCGTGAGCTTTTGGAGCTGGATATCGGGTTCAGGCTTTGGGACGGCTCGCGTGTGCCCGAAGATCTTGCGGATGATGCATTTGCCATCCATTTCGCTGACGAGAACCTGATTGCGGCTTTGATCCGCTCGCCCAATCCGGAAACCCTGCTCAATCTCTGGGTTTCCAAGCGCATCGATCTCGTCAATGGCGACATGTTCGATCTGGTGGCGCGGCGGCCGAAGGTTCGCACCCGCAACATTCGCAAGAAAGTCAGCAAGTTTCTGGCCTTGAACACGGCGCGGAAATTCCTGTTTCTCGACAAGGGCGGCCCCTGGCCGCTGACCGATCAGCCTGACGAGAAACCCTCCGATGGGGATGCCGAAGAGAACCAGAAAAACATCGCCTATCACTACGACGTCTCCAACGCCTTCTATAAGCTCTTTCTCGATGACCAGATGGTCTACACCTGCGGCTATTGCACCGATTGGGACAATGACATCCACCAGATGCAGACTGACAAGCTGGAGATGATCTGCCGCAAGCTGCGCCTCAAGCCGGGCGATACGATGCTCGATATCGGCTTCGGCTGGGGCTCTCTGGCGCTCTATGCAGCCAGGAATTACGGTGCGCACGTGACCGGCGTGACCTTGTCAAAGGAGCAACTCGATCATGCCCGGGCCAGAGCCGAAGAAATGGGCCTTGCCGACCGGGTTCGTTTCGAACTTCTCGACTATGCCGAAATAGAAGGTCAGTTCGATAAGATCACTTCAATCGGCATGCATGAACATATCGGCATCGACAATTATGCGACTTACTACTCAACCGTCGCGCGGGTGCTTAAACCGGGTGGGATCTACCTCCACCACGCCATCACCCGGCCTGCCAAGAAAGACGCCAGAACCTTCCGCAAGAAGAACAAGGAATTCAAACTCCTGACCAAATACATCTTCCCCGGTGGCGAGCTCGATCATATCGGCAACACGGTGATGATGCTCGAGCAGCACGGCTTCGAGGTTCATGATGTTGAGAATTGGCGCGAGCACTATCAGCGCACCTGCCGGCTCTGGCATGACCGTCTGCTGGCCAACTACGATGCGGCGGTGGCCGAAGTGGGCGAGGTCAAGACCAGGCTATGGCTGGTCTATCTGGGCGGATGTTCCATTGCGTTTGAACGCAACACCGTCAAGCTCTATCAGACTGTGACCACCCGCGGAGGCCGCGGGCCGGCCGGCCTGCCGCCGACAAGGGCTGATTTGTATCGGTAGGCCGCCTGCATCCGGTTACTTGGCAAAGAAAAAGGCCGGGCGAAACTCGCACCGACCTTCCTGCCTTGCCTCGACACATCTGCCAGTACATCCGTGGTCAGCGTGGAGACAAATTCCTTTGTTTATCAGTATATGGTGCGTCCGGGCGCTATTGCAAGGCCCGACCTTGTTTAGAGGCGCGGATGATCCGGCGCTTGTCAAAGACTTCAACATTGCGGCAGGCTCAAACGGCAGGCGGAAGATGGCGGTAGACAATGTCCTCGGCATCCATCCGCGGTGCCGCAGGATCAACCGTTCCGCCGATCCGTTTGGCCACTGCATGTGATTGCAGATTGTCCGGATCCACATAACTCACAAGGGTCTTCAAATTGCGTGTGTGCCAGGCCCAGTCGAGCATGCCAGCAGCGGCTTCCGAAGCATAGCCCTTGCATTCATACCCTTCATAAAGAAGCCATCCCAGTTCTTTTTCTGGGAAAAGCGGTCCGTGATTGATACCCACTTGACCGATGCATGCCTTCGTTGCTTTGAGTTCGATCATGAGCGCACCGTGGCCATAAAAGCTCCAGCAGGCATGGTCGTGGCAGAACATTCCCCAAGCCGCACGCCTGTCGTACGGACCGCCCATGCCCGCGGACCGATCTGAAGCAAGAAACATCTCATACTCGGCGAAATCACCCAGACTTTGCGGCCTCAACGTCAACCGCTCGGTGGTGATGGTTACAATCCCCTCGTACATATTGGTCCTCTCTCGAAAAGTGAGAGTGCTTACAATGCCGCGATAACGGATTTGTGTGCTGTTGGGCAGGAAGCTAGACTGCCGGTCAATCGGCTAAACCTCGACGGCTTCCACCTTCTTGCCGGTAAACTTGAGCGCCAGTTCGCCGCGGATCAGCTTGAGTGCTCGCCCGCCAAACAGCTCCCGCCGCCATCCCTTGAGCGCTGCCACATCAGCATCTTCGCCCTGTGACGCGATGGCTTCCAGATCATCCGCGGTGGCAATGATCTTGGCGGCGACATTTTCCTTCTCCACCGTGAGCTTGAGCAATACCCGCAGCAACTCGATGGCGGCCTGCGCACCCTCCGGCGCCTGTTTTGGCCGTGGCAGGCGCGGCATGTCTTCCTTGGCTGTCCCCAAAGCCTCATTGACGACTTCGATCAGCTTTGCCCCCGATGCAGACCGTTCCCATCCGCGCGGGATCGTGCGCAGACGCGACAGCGCCTCGACATCGGCCGGCTGCTGCTGGGCGACTTCATAGAGTGCATCGTCCTTGAGAATCCGCCCGCGTGGAACATTGCGGGCCTTTGCCTCCCGCTCCCGCCATGCCGCCGCGTGCTGCAGCACGCAAAGTTCGACTGGCTTGCGAACCCGCATTTTCAAGCGGCGCCAGGCGTCGGACGGCTCGATTTCATAGGTGGCGCGCGATTCCAGAACCGCCATCTCGTCGGCCACCCAGTGGCTCCGGCCTTCTGCCTTGAGCCGTGAAAGCAACTCGAGATAGACGTCGCGCAAATGGGTCACATCAGCCAACGCATAGTCAAGCTGCTTGTCACTCAGGGGTCTGCGGCTCCAGTCGGTGAACCGCGATGACTTGTCGATATGCGCGCCTGTGATCCGTGAGACCAGCTGGTCATAGGAGATCGATTCGCCGAAGCCGCAGACCATCGCGGCCACCTGCGTATCGAAAATCGGATGCGGAACAAGGTCCCCGCGATGGACCATGATTTCGATGTCCTGACGTGCGGCATGGAACACCTTGACCACGGACGTGTCCGCCATCAGCTCGAAAAACGGCTTGAGATCAATGCCTTCCGCAAGCGGGTCGACGATTCCCTCGTCGTCCGGTCCAGCCATCTGGATCAGGCACAGTTCGGGCCAGTAGGTGGTCTCTCGCAGAAACTCGGTGTCAACGGTGACAAATTCATGGGCTGCAAGGCGGGCGCAAAAGGCGGCGAGCGCCTCGGTCGTTGTAATCATGTCCATATCTGGCGTTTAACCGGATTTTTCCGGTTTGTCTTGTGCCCGATCACCATTTTGGCTGGCATCTTGATCACTCTGCTCGATGTTGGCCGATTGCGTCGCCATTCGGGCGAACACCGGGGATGTGCGCAACAGTGCTGCAAACCGGCCGCGATCAGGCTCATCGGGCGCGCCACGGACAATGCGGACAATGGTGTAGAGCACGAAAGCGCCATGCATGGCGCAGACATAGGTGAAGAATGCAATCGCCCCGAACCAGTCGACGAGGATTGCCGAAAGCAGCGGGCCGATCGACGCGCCAATCGCCCAGAAGAACATCAGCCCCGAAGCGATCTGCACATATTCGCCGGCCTCCGCCTTGTCGTTGGCATGCGCCGCCGACAGCGAATACAGAGGCATGGTGAATGCGCCCCACAGGAAAATGCCAGCCAGATTGAGGGCCAGATTGCTCCCGGCAAACCACACCATGGCGAGCCCCGTCAGGGTTGACCCGGCGGTGGCCATCAACAGCACCGAGCGGCGGCTGATGATGTCGGAGAGATAGCCCAAAGGATATTGCAGCACGATGCCGCCAATGATGCCGGCGCTCATGAACGAGGCGATGTCAGACACATTGAGACCAAGTCCTTCCGCATAGAGCGGACCGACTGAGCGGAACGAAGCGGTGGTCAGCCCCACGGTGACGGCACCGGCACAGGCCAGCGGCGAGACGGCGAACAACCGCTTTGGATTGAAGGAGAACGGTGCTGGCGGGGCAGGGTTCGACCGGTCGGCAAGCGCCACCGGCACGATCGACAGGATGATCAGCATGGTCATCACCGCGAAAATCTCGAAACCGCCGATGCCGAACACCGGCAGCATATACTGCGACAGTGTCACAGCGCCGAGATCGACAAAGCGGTAGATCGCCAGCGTTCTGGCCCGGTTTGAATTGTTGACCTGCGCATTGATCCAGCTTTCGACATTGGCAAACATCGAGGCGAAGCAAATCCCGGTGACAAGCCGCATCAGGAACCAGAAGAACGGATCGATGATGATGACCATGGCGAGCGACGCACAGGCTGCAATCGCTGCAAGGGCCGCGAAAGCGCGAATGTGTCCGGCGGTTCTGAGCAGCCACGGGGTCACCCAGCAGCCGACAATGAAACCGAAATAATACCCCGCGCCCGAAAGGCCGATTACCGTGGCCGAAAACCCTTCCGCCGAGCCGCGCAGCGTGACCAGAGTGCCTTGCAGGCCGTTGCCTGCCAAAAGCACGCCGGCGGTGATCAGGAGCGGGAAAAGCGGGCGAAGCGAATGCATGATGGTCCGGGCGAGAGGTTTGCCTGGACGGATCCTTACATGGAATTGGGCGAGTCGTCGCCCTGAAAACCCGCCACTGCCGGGCCCGATTGCGCCCTTTCAACTTGACAAACCGGATGCGCCATGCGCTTTTCCGCGCGATTTCGACCGTGCGCCGAAACGGTGATGGATCGCGTTCACTTTCCCGCCGATCCACCGTTGTCAGCGCGACGCCCCAGCCTTGAGGATTTGACATGCATCGCTACCGTTCACACACCTGCGCCGCGCTTCGCAAGAGCGACACCGGCGCCAATGTCCGGCTTTCGGGCTGGGTGCACCGCGTGCGCGACCATGGCGGCGTGCTGTTCATCGACCTGCGCGATCATTACGGCCTGACCCAGGTCGTCGCCGATCCGGATTCGCCCGCCTTCAAGATCGCCGAGACCGTGCGCGGTGAATGGGTGATCCGCATCGACGGTGTCGTCAAGGAGCGGATGGCCGACACCATCAACCCCAATCTCGGCACCGGCGAGATCGAAGTCTTCGCCCAGGAGATCGAAGTCCTGTCGTCCGCCAAGGAACTGCCGTTGCCGGTGTTCGGCGAGCCTGATTATCCCGAGGACGTGCGCCTCAAATACCGCTTCCTCGATCTGCGCCGGGAAACCTTGCACAAGAACATCGTCACCCGCACCAAGGTGATCGCCGACATGCGCAAGCGCATGACCGACATCGGTTTTGCCGAATACGCGACGCCGATCCTGACCGCGTCCTCGCCTGAAGGTGCGCGCGACTTTCTGGTGCCGAGCCGCATTCATCCCGGACAGTTCTACGCGCTGCCGCAGGCGCCGCAGCAGTACAAGCAGCTGCTGATGGTCGCGGGCTTCGACCGTTATTTCCAGATCGCGCCGTGCTTCCGCGACGAGGACCCGCGTGCCGACCGCCTGCCGGGCGAATTCTACCAGCTCGACCTCGAGATGAGCTTCGTCACCCAGGAAGACGTCTGGGACACGATGGAGCCGGTGATGCGCGGCGTGTTCGAGGAATTTGCCGAGGGCAAGCCGGTCACCCAGGAATTCCGCCGCATTCCCTATGACGAGGCCGTCCGCAAATACGGCTCCGACAAGCCGGATCTGCGCAATCCGATCGAGATGCAGGCCGTCACCGAGCATTTCGCCGGTTCCGGCTTCAAGGTCTTTGCCGGGATGATCGCCAACAACCCGAAGGTCGAAGTCTGGGCAATCCCGGCCAAGACCGGCGGCAGCCGCGCATTCTGTGACCGGATGAACTCCTGGGCGCAGGGGCAGGGACAGCCGGGCCTCGGTTACATCTTCTGGCGCAAGGAAGGCGATACTCTCGAAGGCGCCGGTCCGATAGCCAAGAACATCGGTCCGGAGCGCACTGAAGCCATTCGCCTGCAGATGGGCCTGGAAGACGGCGACGCCTGCTTCTTCGCCGCCGGTGATCCGGCCAAGTTCGCCCGCTTTGCCGGTGACGCCCGCACCCGCGCCGGCGAAGAGCTGAACCTGGTCGATGAGAACCGCTTCGAGCTCTGCTGGATTGTCGATTTCCCGTTCTACGAATGGGACGAGGACGCCAAGAAGGTCGAGTTCGCCCACAATCCGTTCTCGATGCCGCAGGGCGGCATGGAAGCGCTGGAGACCCAGGATCCGCTGACGCTCAAGGCCTACCAGTACGATCTGGTCTGCAACGGCTTCGAGATCGCCTCGGGCTCGATCCGGAACCAGTCGCCCGAACTGATGGTCAAGGCCTTCGAGAAGGTTGGCTTGAGCCAGGCCGATGTAGAGGAGCGCTTCGGTGGTCTCTACCGGGCGTTCCAGTACGGCGCGCCGCCGCATGGCGGCATGGCGGCCGGTGTCGACCGGGTGATCATGCTCATTGTCGGCGCAAAGAACCTGCGCGAAGTGGCGCTGTTCCCAATGAACCAGCAGGCCCAGGATCTTCTGATGGGGGCGCCAAGCCCGGCCGCGCCGGCACAGATGCGCGAACTTTCGCTGCGCGCGATCCCGCCGAAAGCCGAGTAGGCTGCAAGCAGGCTTATCTCACGAAAGCCGGAATCAAAAACTGAAAAAACCCGGATAACCTTATGGTTTTCCGGGTTTTTCTTGTTGAGAAGAGGTCGTTGGAAACCTCAGGCCTGCTTGTCTGTGGGCTTCGCTTCCAGATCCAGAAGATCCTTTTCCGGCGTCGCAGTGGCATCTGGTTCAACTGTTGACTTTGGTTTTGCCTTTGAAGCCGCCTTGGCAGCTTTGCCGGCAGGAGCGGCGGGGATGTCGTCAGGCTTTGCCTTGAAACGGATCATGGAAGAGGTCCAGTGCGTGTCATGAGAATGAACCGTCGAGGCTAGCGACTCTGCGGCTGAAGCGGTTCGATGCACGCACCTTGCGCCCGCACTCACAAACAAGCAACCCGGTGAACGCGGATTGTCCGTTCGCCTCACTGGTCCGCGGGCTGGTTCGCCGTCACCTCGACATTGAGCAGGTCAACAAGTGTCTTGGGATCTCCCATGCCTGCGCCCATGATCACCGGCAGGGAAACCGGGTTTTCAGGCTTGGCCGAAACGGTGAGGTTGCCCGGATTGTCGAGATAGATGTTGGCCGCCGCCGAGATCTGCTGCTGGAGAGCGGGAATACGCAGCTGTCCGAGCATCAGGGGCAGCATGCCCTTGACTGCCTGAGCCATCTGCGCCCCCGAAATTCCCTGCTGCTTGCCTGCATACGCGAGCGCCTTGCCGGTCAGTGATTGGTCTTCAAACCGGATCGACGCGCTGACGAAGCTGAGTTGTTGCGCCAGGCCCATCATTGCAAATCCCAGCCCCTGTTGTGCGGCCTGCGAGTCAGGGTTGGCCGCAGCCAGTTCCTGCGCCTGCTGCATCGCGCTCATGACTTCGATCGTATATCCCGTGATTTCCAGCGACAGGGCAAGACGCCCGAGATCCTTGAGTGTGAGCGAGTATTCGCTGATATCGAGCGAGCCGTTCTCGGCTTCCCAGTCGCCAACCATCTTGAAGTCCCCGCTAAGGGTTTGATACCCCAGACCCGCAAATGCATCCCGGACCTTGGGATCGTTGAGCTTGGAGACATCGACCGAAAGTCCCGAACCGGTCATTTCCACCTGTTGAGAGGAATAATCGTCGGAATAGTTGTTGTCTGCCACAAAACCGGACATGGCAAAGACCTGGCTGCCATTCTCTTCGATTTTGATGTCGCCGGTCGAAAAGGTTTCCAACGGGATCACGCCGGGCAGGGGGAGTGCGCCCAGGTCAGCCGGGACAAGCAGGCCGTTCATTTCGATGTCTGCGACAGAGATTCGCATGGAATCCGCGACGACATCCACGTCCTCGAACTCCACCAGATTGACAAAATAGCTGCCGTCGCCGTTTTCCTCGATGCCCTTGAAGACAAGATCACCGATGTCGAATTGGCCGCGATTCGATTGCGCTTCGGCCTCGAACCGGGCGGATTTGAGCACAATCGTACCGTCGTCCTGCTCGATGTCGTTGAATGTCAGGCTCGCACCGCCCTGGCTGACAATTGCAGCCACCTTGGTGGCGAAATCATCCGCATCGAGCGCCAGGGCCGGGGCGGCGGCACCCGAAAGGCCGGCCACGAGCAGAGAGACTGAGATCAGATGCTTGGGTGAGTTTTGGAAAGACATGGAATTCCCTTATTCTTGCCATGAGGCTCTGGTGGCCATTCGGGCATGGTGCCAAATCGTTTGCACAAATTATGTTCGTCTGTCCGCAACGTCCACAGCATTGTGGTGCGGGTAAGGCTACAGTCATTCTAGACTTGCTCGGCAAGCGCCGCCATTCGGCTGGCGAGGAACTGGCGCTCGCTCTCGTTGCCACTCAGCGCGATTGCGCGATGATAACTCTCACGGGCAGCCTCGAACCGCCCGGTCCGGCGCAGCAGGTCGGCCTTCGCGGCATGAAACGGCTGGTAGCCCTCGAGCCCGGCTTCGAAGGTGGCAAGAGCGTCCAGCGCCTGATCCGCACCGCAGGCATAGGACAATGCCACGGCGCGGTTGAGCAGGTGGACCGGATTGCCCGAGTGCGCGTGCATGGCCTCATACAAAAGCACAATCTGCTGCCAGTCGGTGTCCGTGTGGCTCGCGGCCTGGGCATGCAAGGCACTGATGGCCGCCTGCAGTTGAAACAGGCCCGCGCGTCCGCGTTCGAGCGCCTGGTCGAGTATCCGGCACCCCTCTTCGATCTCTGCTTTCCGCCATTGGCCCCGGTCCTGCCGGTCGAGCGGGATCATTCCGCCTTCATCGTCGAGCCGCGCTTGGGCGCGTGAGTGGTTGAGCAGCATCAACGCCAGCAAGCCTTCGCATTCGGCATCGCCGGGGGCGAGTTCCAGCATCAGCCGTCCCAGGCGGATTGCTTCAAGGCAGAGATCGTGGCGCAAAAGATCCGGGCCTGCGGTCGCCGAATACCCTTCATTGAAGATCAGATAGATCACCGACAGCACCGAATCGAGCCGTTCGGACCAGTGTTCGGGCTCGGGAATTTCAAAGGGAATGCCGGCCTTGGTGATCTTGTGGCGCGCCCGCACCAGCCGCTGCGCCATCGTTTCCGTCGCGTCGAGAAAGGCGCGGGCGATTTCCCGGGTCGTTAGCCCGCATAAGGTTCGAAGGGTCAGGGCAACGCGGGTCTTGCTGTCCAGCGCGGGGTGGCAGCAGGTGAAAATCAGCCGCAGCCTTTCATCCGGGATCGCCGGCGGCTCCTGGCTGTCCACGGTTTGCTGGTCGAGCTCAATGAGCAGCCCGTATTCCTCCGCCTTGCGCTTGAAGGTCCGCGCCCGCCGGAACCGGTCGATGGCCTTGCGGCGGGCCGCTTGCAGCACCCAGCCTGCCGGAGAGCTCGGCAGACCGTTGCGCGTCCAGTGCGTCAGCGCCGACTCAAGCGCTTCCTGGAGGCAATCTTCCGCCAGCTGGAAATCACGGACATCGCGCAGCAGAGCGCCAAGCAGGCGCCCTGTGTCGGCGCGCGCAAGCGCCTCAACGGTCTTGCGCGCGCGCGTTTCCTTCTCGATAGCGTCCGATGCCATGCCGGCTATTCGATTTCCATAATCGGGCGGACTTCCACCGATCCATGCTCGGCTGTCGGGATCATCGCTGCATATTTGATGGCGTCATCGAGATTGGCGCATTCGAACATGTAGAACCCGCCAAGCTGCTCCTTGGTCTCGGCAAACGGCCCGTCCATCGTTTCGGTCTTGCCGTTGCGAACCCGCACGGTTGTTGCGGTTGCGGTGTCTTGCAGGGCTTCGCCTGCCAGCATCACACCATCACGCTGGTAGGTTTCAGTGGCCTTGCGGTAGCCGTCCATATAGGGACCAAATTCCGGTGTGCCGTAGTCCGGCCCGGCTCCGGGAGCGGCGTAAATCAGGGCAAGATATTTCATGGTCATTTTCCTCTTCATGGATTGAGGCCGCAGCGGGATGCGCCTTGGCCGGAGTTTACGACATGGGGACGAACGGGCAGAGCCTGTTTCGACATGAGCGCTGAAAAAAATTGAGAGTCATGAGGGTGATCATCCTGAGAGGCGCAGTGCCGCGGCTTTTGGCGCTGCCCCTTGCCCCGAATCATGGCTTCCTCTAATCCATCGGCATGGGAAAAAGCTTGGTACCGCCCGGCGGGGGCGATGACATTCAGGGCGTTGATCTGAAGAAAGCGCTTGAAGAGCGATATCTGGCCTATGCGCTGTCGACCATTATGCACCGGGCGCTGCCCGATGTGCGCGACGGCCTCAAGCCGGTTCATCGCCGCATCGTTTACGCGATGAGCGATATGGGCCTGCGCTCCGGCGGCTCGTTCAAGAAATGCGCCAAGATCGTTGGTGAGGTGATGGGTAACTTCCATCCCCATGGCGACCAGTCGATCTACGATGCGCTGGTGCGGCTGGCGCAGGATTTCGCCGTGCGCTACCCGCTGGTCAACGGCCAGGGCAATTTCGGCAACATTGATGGCGATAACGCCGCCGCCATGCGGTACACCGAATCCAAGATGACCGCTGTCGCCGAGCTGCTGATCGAGGGCATTGGCGAGGATGCGGTTGATTTCCGGACCACCTATGACGAGGAAAACAGCGAGCCGACGGTTCTGCCCGGCGCTTTTCCCAATCTGCTCGCCAATGGCGCAACCGGCATCGCGGTCGGCATGGCCACATCGATCCCGCCGCACAATGCAGCCGAACTCTGTGATGCGGCATTGCTGCTCATCCGCAAGCCGGATGCCACCGTCGAGGATCTGCTCGAACACGTGCAGGGTCCGGATTTCCCGACCGGCGGCATTGTGATCGAGAGCCGCGAGGCAATGCTCGAAGCCTACAAGACCGGCCGAGGCGGTTTCCGCGTCCGCGCCAAATGGGAGACCGAGGACACCGGGCGTGGTGGCTACCAGATCGTCATCACCGAAATGCCGTATCAGGTTCAGAAGTCGCGGCTGATCGAAAAGATCGCCGAACTGCTGATTGCGCGCAGATTGCCGCTGCTTGACGATGTCCGCGACGAATCCGCCGAGGATGTGCGGCTGGTGCTCATTCCCAAGAGCCGCAGCGTCGATCCGACCCTGCTGATGGAATCGTTGTTCCGCCTGACCGACCTGGAAAGCCGCATTCCGCTCAATCTCAACGTGCTGTCCATGGGCAGGGTGCCCAAGGTCATGGGTCTTGGTGAGGTCCTGTCGGAATGGCTGGCACACCGGCGCGAGGTGCTGCAGCGGCGCTCACGGCACCGGCTTGCGGCCATCGAGCGGCGGCTGGAACTGCTTTCGGGCTTCCTGATTGCCTATCTCAATCTCGATGAGGTGATCCGCATCATCCGAGAGGAGGATGAACCCAAGCTCGAGCTGATGAAAACCTTCGAGCTCAGCGATGTGCAGGCCGAAGCCATCCTCAACATGCGCCTGCGTTCGCTGCGCAAGCTCGAGGAACTTGAGATCCGCAAGGAATTTGATGCGCTGACCGCGGAGAAGGCCGAAATCGAGAGCCTTCTCGCTTCTGACGCCAAGCAATGGCAGACAGTGGCCTGGGAGGTCGGCAATGTCCGCAAGACCTTCTCCAAGGAAACCGAACTCGGCGCGCGCCGCACCAATTTCGCTGAAGCGCCGGTTGCCGATCTTGCGGCCATCGAGCAGGCGATGATCGAGAAAGAGCCGATCACTGTCGTGATCTCCGAAAAGGGCTGGATCCGCGGCATGAAAGGCCATCTGCCCGATTTTGCCAGTCTGCAGTTCAAGGATGGCGACGGGCTCAAGCTTGCCTTCCATGCCAACACCACCGACAAGCTGGTGATTGTGACGACCGGCGGCAAAGCCTACACCTTGGGCGCCGACAAGCTTCCGGGCGGTCGCGGACATGGCGAACCTTTGCGCATCATGGTCGACATGGACAATGATCAGGCAGTGCTGACCGCCTTCGTCCATGATTCCGCGCGCAAGCTGCTTATGGCCTCAACCGCCGGCAACGGCTTCATCGTCGCGGAAAGCGATATGGTCGCCAATACCCGCAAGGGCAAGCAGATCATGAATGTCGGTCTGCCCGACGAAACCCGGCTTTGCGTCCCGGTGAGCGGTGACCACGTCGCCGTGATTGGCGAAAACCGCAAGATGCTGATCTTCGCGCTCTCGCAGCTGCCCGAAATGAGCCGCGGCAAGGGCGTGCGGCTGCAGCGCTACAAGGATGGTGGTATTGCCGATATCCGCTGCTTTGCCATGGCGGACGGGCTGACATGGGAAGACAGCGCTGGCCGCGCCCACAACCGGACCCAGGCGGAACTCACCGAATGGATCGCCGACCGCGCCCAGGCCGGCCGTCTGGTGCCAAAGGGCTTCCCACGTTCAGGGAAGTTCAGCTAAAGACGATCGGCTCCAGGCAGACCGTCCCGGTTTCACACCCCGATACGCCCGAAGCCGGGCAGCTTGATGCCCGGCCGTAGCACGTCAAGTCCAAACACCAGGCCAGCGATCCGCACTTCCAGTCCATATCGCGCACCGATGGCGAGGCCGGCATAGCCGCCCAGCGACAGTTCCAGGTCGCGCCAGTCCGGTGACAGCGTCACGAACTCACCAAACGGCCGGTAGTCCCTTCCCACCGCCTCGGGCGGCAGTGCGATGCCGAGCTCCGGCACGGCACGCAGCACATGGGCGACGAATGAGTTCGAATTGGGTCCCGGCCAGATGACATAACCACCGCGCGCCGCATACGGGTAGGCGGCAATCGCGGCTTCGATCTTCGGGATCAGCCGCGCCGCCTCATCACCGCGCAATGCCAGCAGGGTTTCAGGATCGTTGGAGTACCAGCGCCCATCCGCAGGGTAGCCGTTGACGCGGATCGGGTTGCCCCAGCCGACCTTGTCGTAGCGGGTGTAGCCGCCGTTCGCAGGCTTGGTAACGATCCAGCTATGGACCGCAAGAGCGCCCTTGAGACCGCCGGTTCGCGCCGCCATCACATAGACCGCTGCCGGTGCATCATCCTCTGCAGCAGGCAGCTGGCCGGACGACGACCAGTCGGCGCTGCGCCAGGAATTGGGTTGTGAGTCTGCTGCGCGCACGCCCAGAGAGGCGAGCGCCGGGGCGATGAAGCAAAGCAACAGGAACAGGATCAGTTTTTTCATTTTGGCGGACACATCTGTTTGGAACAGAACCACCCAAGCACGGGCTCACGTCCACAATACGGCAAAGACGTCAAAGCGGATGACGCGGCACCAGACTTCGCGCCGCACGCCGGTGAGCTGAAAGCTGCCACAGAGAATGGGCCACCAGCGCGGTCACGATGATCATGCCGCCGACAAGCCCCAGTCGCGTTGGCGCTTCGGCGAAGATCAGCCACATCCAGACCGGGGCGAGAATGGTCTCGAGCAGATAGAACATCGCGACTTCCGGCCCGGAAATGTATTTTGGCCCCGTCGCCAGGCACCAGAACGCCACCGGGATGACGATCAGGCCGTTCAACACCAGCCAACCGGGTTCCGGCAGCACGATGCCTGATGGCCCGCCAACCACGATCAGCCCCACCATGCAGGGCACGATCGCCGCGAACAGCGGCGCAAACCCCATGCCGGTGCGCGCCTTGCGGCTGATCGTGATGATCAGCGCCAGCATCAGCGATGTGAACAAGGCCAGCAGATTGCCAAGCATGTTGCCGGCTTGCAGTCCGTCAGACACGATCAGGCCGACGCCGATGATCATCGCGGCCATCGCCACAAATGTCTGCCGTTTCGGCCGCTCCCCGATCAGCAGCCAGCCCATGAGGGCTGCAAACATCGGGTTGAATGCCAGAATGAACACCAGATTGGCGGTGGTGTTGTAAAACACCGCCAAAGTGAAACTGACCGCGGCTATTCCATACAACGCGGTGACGAGCAGTCCGGCCCTGCCGGGCATCACCGGTTCGCGGTTTGATGTCAAAACACGCAATCCGGCCCACATCACCAGTCCGGCGAAGAACGTCAGTCCACCGCGTGTGGCAAGTACAGACCAGGCCTCGCCCTGGGACAGCTTGATCAACGGGATGTCGATGGTCAGAATCAATCCGCCAATGGCCGTGATCAAAAGCCCCTTGCGATGGTCTGCAGCCTGTTGGAGCTGGTCTTGCATGAAAACTGGCCTTTGAAAAACCTCGAGGAACAGAGAGACCGGCATAGTCTCCCGACCGGATTCACACAACCGGGGCGCAAGCCAACTGACCTTATGGCTTTGCCTGATGATGATGTGAATATCGGTTGCCGGGCTATTGGGAAGCAGCCTCCAAGGCGGGGGGCATTAGGAGTTTTCGTAGCGTTGCCAGCCCTGAGCCATCAAATGCTCCTGCGGTTGGAAGCGGACCTTGTATTCCATTTTCTGTGATCCCTCGACCCAATAGCCCAGATAGACATGCGGCAGGCCAAGTGCCTTGGCGCGCTCGATATGATCGAGGATCATGAATGTTCCCAGCGATCGCGGTGCCTCGTCGGGATCATAGAAAGAATAGACCATCGACAACCCGTCGCCCATCCGGTCGGTCAGTGCCACGCCGACCAGGGGGCCGGTGGGGTGATCCTGCAGTCCGTCGCCTTCCACCTTGATGCGGTATTCGATAATGCGGGTGTCGACATGGGTGTCTTCCACCATCATCGCATAGTCGCCAATGCTCATATCCGCCATACCGCCTCGGCGATGGCGGCTATCAAGATAGCGGCGAAACAGCCGGAACTGCTCGCTCGACGGTTCCGCATGATACTCGGTCGCAACCAGATCGCTGTTGGCGGCAAGGTTGCGGCGCATGGAGCGCGTGGGCTTGAACTCATCGGCCAGGATGCGCACCGAGACACAGGCACGGCAGGTTTCGCAGGCCGGCCGGTAGGCGATGTTCTGCGATCGGCGAAAGCCGCCCTGGGTCAGCAGATCATTGAGATCCGGCGCTTTTTCCCCCACCAGGTGAGTAAACACCTTCCGTTCGCTCTGACCTTCCAGATAGGGACAGGGCGAGGGCGCGGTGAGAAAGAACTGCGGTGAATTGACCGGGTGGTTTGTCATGCCTTGGATTCGCAAGCTTTCAGATGCCGTAATACCATGGCGCAAGCAGCGAAAAGGTCAACCAGATGATGATCACAAGCGGCGTTCCCGCGCGTAAAAAGTCGCTGAAACGGTAATGTCCCGGCCCCATGACCAGCAGATTTGTCTGGTAACCGATGGGGGTTGCGAAGGATGAGTTGGCCGCAAATATGACCGCCGCGATGAACGGGGCAGGGGAAATGCCCAGCCCGTTTGCGATGCTCAGTGCTATCGGCGTGAACAGGACGGCGGTGGCGTTGTTCGACAAGACATTCGTCAGTGCCGCCATGACAAGGAACAGCCCGGAAAGGATGACCGCGGGTCCTGCACCTCCCATCAGGGCAAGCGCTGTGTCGGCTATCAGCTGCGCGCCGCCGGTGAATTCAAGTGCGGTTGCGAGCGCGACAGAGGATCCCACCAGCAGAAAGATCTGCCGGTCAAAGGCGCGCGCGGCCTGAAGGAAAGACAGGCAGCCGGTAAGCAGCATCAGCACCGCCCCGGTGATCGCTGCAACCACGATCGGGACAAGCGAGAACGCCGAGGCGAGCACAAGGGCCGCAAAGATTGCCACCGCAATGCGGGCCTTGCGCGATTGCGGAACCGCTTCGGCGGAATGCTCCAGCATCAGAAGATCGTGGTTGCCCCGAAGCTGCGTGATGGCCTGCATCGGCCCGCCAATGAGCAGGGTATCGCCCGGTTCAAGCCGGATGTCGGAGAGCGCTGCGCGCGCCATGCGGCTCTTGCGTTGCACGCCCAGCACCGAGATGCCGAATTGCGGCCTGAGGCCGGAGAGCTGGATGGTGCGTCCTGCATAGCGTGAGCCCGGCGATATGACAGCCTCCGCCAGATGGTAATCCGGACCAGGCGGCAGTTCCTGCGTTGTGTCCTCGTTGTCCGCATCATCGCTCTCAATCCCGGCGCGCCCATGCGACAGCGCTTTGGAGAAGGCCCGCCTTGTGCCGGTGATGACCAGCGTGTCCCCGGTTTGCAGCGTCAAATCCTCGAATGGCGGAAGAATGGGCGCATCGCGGCGTTGAAGCAGCCTCAGTGTGAGATCGCCAAGTCCGGTGAACATCCCCGCCTTGGCCTGGATCCCGACGAAGGGATGCTCCCGCGTAAGGGTGATCTCGCCAATGAACTGCGCGCCGGATTTTGCCCCCGCGGACAGTTCCGCTTCGCGCTCGGGCATCATTCTGGGCAGCACGAACAACACATAGACACTGCCCACCAGCGCCAGGATGACGCCCATGCCGGTGATGTCGAAAAAGCCGATCTCAATGCCGTAGTCGCGCACCACACCCGCCACCAGCAGGTTGGTCGAGGAGCCGATCAGGGTGGTCATGCCGCCAAGGATTGAAATGAAGGACAGCGGAATGAACACCCGGCTGGGTGAAATCGACCGTTGCGCGGCAATCACCACCAGCACCGGAATGAAGATCACCACCACCGGCGTGTTGTTGAGAAAGGCGGAGATGATCCCGGCGCCGATCAGGATGAACAGGATCGGCCGGAAGGTGCTGGCGCCACCCATCTTGCCCAGCATCCGCGCCGGCGCCTCCATGGCATCGGTGGCAAACAGCCCCTGACCGACGATCAGAAGCGCAATCACGGTGGCAAGGGCCGGGTTGGCAAAGCCCGCAAGCAGCCGCTCTGCGCTCAGCGCCTCTCCATTGGCGCCACCCGTGGGGCCGGTATAGGGAACAACGCCGAACAGCAGCAGAATTGCTGCAAGCGAGACCAGTGACACCGTTTCCATTGGCCAGCGCTCGGAGGCATAGGCGATGATGGTTGCCGCAATGATGGCGAAGGTGGCGATGAGGTGAAGATCGAGCATGGAAAAGGGGCGACTCCGGTGGAGCTGTCTGCTGCCACTTTACCGCGCCGTCCACTCACGCGCCTAGGACGAATATTTCAGGCCACTCAATTCTGGCGCAACGGGTGCGACAATGGTTGATAGGAAATGAAACGAATATTCCAGCCTGTCCATGCCCCGCGCCCACAGGGCGCCGCTATGGATCGCACCCTGTTATTGCGAAAGAAGCATCTCCACCCTGGCCTTTACGTTGTCGACTGCTGCATGTTTGACCGGCCCATAGCCGCGGATCTCCATCGGCGCGGACAGCACCTGCCTCCAGATATCAGCGTTGCCAGAGTGGATTTCGTGTTCACAGCGCCCCATCAAGGCTTCGAACCAGACGATCAATCCGCGCTCCATCCTGCGTTCGGCGGTGTAACTGAAGGGATCGAAGGCTGTGCCGCGCAGGCCTTTGAGCCGTGCCAGCAGGGAAAGCACCGGCCCGATGGCGGGGCCGAAGGCGCGCTTCAGCGGCCGTCCGCGCGTATCCGTGCCACTTGAGAGCATTGGTGGCGCGAAATGATGCATGATCCGGAAATCGCCCTCAAATCGGTCCTGGAGGCTTTGCCGGAAGGCCGGGTCGCGATGCAGCCGCGCGACTTCGTACTCATCCTTGTAGGACATCAGCTTGAACAGCGATCTGGCGGCTGCACTTGCCAGTTCCTCCCGCTGATCGGCCGGCATCCGGGCGGCAAAGCCCTCGAGCCGGGCACGGTACCGCGCGGCCCAGGCGGCGTTCTGGTAGCCCTCCAGGAACGCGGCCCGCCGCGCGACGATGTCGTCAAGCGCGGCGGCGAAGTCCGGCTTCGGGTTAAGATGCGCTTCAAGAGCCGACGGATCGGCCGCCACAAGCCGGCCACAGGCAAATGCGCGCTTGTTGGCCTCGACGGCGACATTGTTGAGCTCGATCGCGCGATTGAGGGCATCGAGCGTCACCGGCACGAGACCGCGCTGCCAGGCAAAGCCGAGCATCATCACATTGGCGTAGACGGCATCGCCGAAGAGTGCCTCGGAGGCGGCATTGGCGTCGAACGCACCGACGTTGTTGGCGCCAACGACTGAAGCAATTGCGGCTGCGCGGCTATCGATGTTGAGATCGGCATCGCGCCGGAGCACCAGGTCGCCGGTCGGCATCGACGCCAGGTTGAGCGCCACCGGTGTGCCGGCCCGGTAGGTGCCCGATGCTTTGGGTGACGAGGAGACGACCACGTCGCAGCCGATCACCGCGTCCGCCATGCCGCTGTCGATCCGGACCTGGTTGATGGCGTCCGGGCCGCGGCCGATCCGGACGTAGCTCAGCACCGAGCCGAATTTCTGCGCAAAGCCGGTGAAGTCGAGAATGCTGGCGCCCTTGCCCTCGAGATGCGCCGCCATCGAGATCAGCTGTCCGACGGTGACCACGCCGGTGCCGCCAACGCCGGTCACCAGCAGGTTGAACGGCTGATCGAGCGTGGGAAGCGCGGGCAGGGTGACACCGCGCATCATCTGGTCGATGTCGAGATCGGCCGGCTTCGGCTTGCGCCGCTCGGCCCCCTCGACGGTCACGAAGCTCGGGCAGAAGCCGTTCAGGCAGGAGAGATCCTTGTTGCAGTTGGACTGGTTGATCTGCCGCTTGCGGCCGAATTCGGTCTCCTTCGGCTCGACGCTCAGGCAATTGGATTCGACCGAACAGTCGCCGCAGCCCTCACAGACGAGTTCGTTGATGACGGCGAAAACCTTTGGATCCGGCAATTCGCCGCGCTTGCGTCGGCGGCGCTTCTCGGTGGCGCAGGTCTGCTCGTAGATCAGCACCGAGACACCCGGAACCTCGCGCAGTTCACGTTGGATCGCATCCATTTCGCCGCGCGCATGAATGCTGGTCCCGCGCGGGAAATCGGCGCTCGCAAACTTGTCCGGATCATCGGACACCAGCGCGATCCGCTCGACACCCTCGGCACGGCAGATATGGGCGATCGCCTGCACGCTCACCGGACCGTCGACCGGCTGGCCGCCGGTCATGGCGACAGCGTCATTGTAGAGGATCTTGTAGGTGATGTTGGCCTTGGCCGCGATCGCCTGGCGTATCGCCATCGAACCCGAATGATACCAGGTGCCTTCGCCGAGATTCTGGAAGATGTGATCCTTGCCGGTAAAGCGCGAAGACGCCGCCCAGTTGACGCCTTCGCCGCCCATCTGGATCAGCGAAGAGGTTTCCCGGTCCATCCAGCTGGCCATGAAATGGCAGCCGATGCCGGCCAGCGCCTTCGAGCCCTCGGGCACCTTGGTCGAGGTGTTGTGCGGGCAGCCCGAACAGAAGTAGGGCGTGCGGGTGGCGCCCGGATCGCTGAGCGCAACCAGCGGCTCTGCAATGATCTCTGCGGCGCGTGCTGTAAAATTCTCGCCCCGGAACACGCCGTCTAGCCGCTTGGCGATCAGCGGCAGCAACTGTTTCGGCGACAGTTCCCCGGTCCACGGGATTAGCCGCCGGCCGGTCTCGTCATGCTTGCCGACCATCCGTTGTGGCTTGTCGCCGGGCCAGTCGTAGAAATACTCCTTGAACTGGCTCTCGATGATGCCGCGCTTTTCCTCGATCACCACCACTTCGCGTTTTCCCCGGACGAAATCGAGCGCCGCGCGGCGCGCCAAGGGCCAGACCATGCCGACCTTGTAAATGTCGATCCCGAGCGCCCGGCAGCGCGCTTTGTCGAGCCCGAGCAGCCTGAGCGCCTCCATCAGGTCGAGATGCGCCTTGCCGGTGGTCACGAAGCCGAAACGCGCGTCATCAATGCCGTAGATCGCCCGGTCGATCGGGTTGGCCTCGGCGAAGGCGAAGACCGCGTGTTTCTTGGCCTCCATCCGCTCCTCGATCTGCGGGCCGGGCAGGTCGGGCCAGCGGTAGTGCAGGCCGGTGGCGGGGATCTGGAAGTCCGGTTCGGCAAACACCCGGTCAGGCTTGAGCAGGAACGAACTGGCGCCCTCGACCGTCTCGGATATCGCCTTGAAGCCGATCCACATGCCCGAATAACGCGACAGCGCGTAGCCGTACTCGGCATATTCGAGATATTCGGCGACGCTCGACGGGTTGAGCGTCGGCATGAACCAGGCCATGAAGGCCACGTCCGACTGATGCGGCATCGAGGACGAAACACAGCCATGATCGTCGCCCGCCACCACCAGCACTCCGCCATGCGGCGAGGAACCGTAGGCGTTGCCGTGCTTGAGCGCATCACCGGCCCGGTCGACGCCCGGTCCCTTGCCGTACCAGAGCCCGAACACGCCCTCGACGGCGCGGTTCGGATTGGTTTCCACCTGCTGCGAGCCGAGCACCGCGGTCGCCGCCAGGTCCTCGTTGACCGCCGGCAGGAACTCGATCCCGTCTTCGGCAAGCCGTGCCTTCTGCCGCCACAATTCCATGTCGAGTCCGCCAAGCGGTGAGCCGCGGTAGCCCGAAACGAAGCCACCGGTCTTGAGCCCTGCTTCTCGGTCGCGCCGCGCCTGGTCGAACAGCGCCCGCACCAGCGCCTGGGTGCCGGTCATGAACACCCGGCCGGAAGCGAGCGCGTAGCGGTCGTTGAGCGTGTAGGCGGATGGGGCAGGGGTATGGAATGTCATGGGCAGGTCCTCCGCCCGTCAATGTACCACTCCGGCGCTGGCAGAACTTGCCAGAATTGCCGTTTTCTGTCACCAATTCGGCAAATATTGCCATTTATGTCTTCATGAAAGAAAGAAATATCCAAAATGGCCAGAGAGACTGAAATGCAGCCGGCAGACCGGCAGATTCTCAAGGCCGTCCAGGACGACGGCCGCATCTCCAACCAGGACCTGGCAGAGCGCGCCGGAATGTCGGCATCCGCCTGCTGGCGGCGGGTCAAGGTGCTGGAGGAGGGCGGCGTCATCGAGCGCTACACGGCACTCGTCAACCCCGAAGCCGTCGGCCTGACCTTCCACGCGATGGTCCACGTGGTGCTCTCGCGCCATCAGGCAGGCCACGTCGAGAATTTCATCCAGGCCGTGATGGCACGTCCGGAAGTGCTCGACTGCTTCGCCACCACCGGCGACGCCGATTATCACCTGCGTATCCGCTGCCGAGACCTCTCAGCCTACAACGCGTTTCTGGAGGAGTTCATATTCGCGCTGGAGGGCGTCTCGACGGTCAAGACGAACCTGATCTTGCGGCAGCTAAAGCACGAGACACGGGTGGAGGTGTAGCTACCCCCGCACCACGACCGTCCCCAGCAGCCAGTCATGCACCGTTTGCTTGCGGTCGAGCACCAGCGTGGCGAGCAGGATGAACGGGGTGAGCACCGCGTTCAAGGCCCAGAACAGCACGCCATGGACGACGGCGAGCATGAAATCGACCGGGCGGCCATCGAGGCGGGCGACGCGGATGCCCATCATCCGCATGCCGGGCGTGGCCTGGTTCGGCCCGCCCATCGAAATCCCGATGTAGGGGATGGCCACCAGCAGGAACAGGATCGGGTAGAGGAAGAACCCCAGCCCCAGCGTGAAGATGCCGATGAAGAACACCAGTACGGCCATTGGCACGCACAGCGCCAGCACGATCGCGTAATCGATGAAGAACGCCAGCACGCGCTTGGTGCGCACACCGTCATAGAGCGCGATGTCGTCACAGGCGCCTACAGCGGTATTGTCGGCGCTCTCGCGGATCGGCTGGCTCATCGGTTTCTCCTGTCAACGGATGTGGGCAATGGCGTTGCGCCCTGAAGACGTAGGAACTCACGGTGCAGAATTAAAGGGTCGGATGCGGGCAGGACGGTCGATGCGCAAATCTTGGCGCGAGAATTTATGGTGTTGCAGGACGCTATCTTACACCACCGTCATACCGGACCTGATCCGGTATCCAGCAGGCGAACGTCCGTGAGCCAGAAGACATTTTTATGCATGTGCCGAAGGTTTCTCTCACCGCGCCGACGCGCGGTGACTGGATGCCGGGTCGAGCCCGGCATGACGGATGCGGGGGAGTTGGCGTCCCCGGATAGATCATTGGACCGGCAGAACCCGGCAGCTCTTTGCCAGCCTACCAGCCGCCCTTGGCAATCAGCCTTGCGGCTTCGGGGGCGAAATAGGTCAGAACGCCGTCGCAGCCCGCGCGTTTGAAGGCCAGCAGCTTCTCCATCATCACCCGCTCGCCGTCGACATAGCCCGCAGCCGCACCCGCCTTGATCATCGAGTATTCACCCGACACCTGATAGGCGAAGACCGGCAGGCCGTAGGTTTCCTTCAGGGCCTGGCAGATGTCGAGATAGCAAAGCCCGGGCTTGACCATCAGCATGTCGGCGCCTTCCTCGACATCGAGCCCCGCATCGCGAACCGCTTCGGTGGCGTTGGAAGGATCGAGATAGTAGGTGCGCTTGTCGCCCTTCAAAAGCCCGGATGTGCCGATGGCCTCGCGGTAGGGGCCGTAAAGGGCGGAGGCGAATTTGGTGGCATAGGACATGATGCCGACCGACTGGTGGCCGGCGGCATCGAGTGCGCGGCGGATGGCGCCGATGCGCCCGTCCATCATGTCCGAGGGTGCAATGATGTCGGCGCCGGCATCGGCTTGATGGACGGCCGCCGCCGCGATCTGGCGCACCGTCTCGTCATTGACGATTTCGCCATCGCGCAGGATCCCGTCATGACCATGATCGGTGAAAGGATCGAGCGCGACATCGGTGATCACGCCGATATTGGGGACGGCTTTCTTGATTGCGCGCGTGGTCTGGTTGATCAGATTGTCCGGTTCAAGCGCATAGGAGCCGGTCTGGTCGCGGTGTTCCATTTCCACATTTGGAAAAGTGGCGAGCGCAGGAATCCCAAGATCAGCGGCCATCTTTGCTGCTTCCACGGCCTTGTCGACCGACATCCGGTTGACCCCCGGCATGGCGTCAATCGGTTCGAGCACATTGCTGCCCGGAACAATGAAGATCGGCCAGATCAGGTCATCAACGCTCAGCCGGGTTTCGCGCGTCAGCCTGCGCGACCAGTCCGCCACCCGGGTGCGCCGCATCCGCCGGTGTCCGGTGATCTCATCGACATTGATCTCGCTCGCCGCCTTCAGGCCCGCCGCCGTGTTCTTGCCTTTTGATGCCATCTTCTCTGATCCTCCCCGATACGCGGCCAAGCTGATGTGGCCAGTCCTGCTGACGGTTGGCCTTGTGTCGGACATGCCCGATTTGAGTTATAGACCGCACCTGGGGCAGGGAGGTCAAGGCCGCCAACAAAGCCCGGCTTGCAATTGCTGCTCAGCCAATGCGTTCCAGAGTGAAGTCACCGCTGTTCTCGTCAAGCTCGATGACACGCATGATCAGGTTCGGTTGAGGGAAACACTCGGCAATGGATCGGGGCGAGGCGGTCTTGTCCTTGGCGACAGCGATGATGACGCTGACTTCTCCGTCCAGATGATCCCTGGCCCACACCAGATTCTCGATCAGTTCCAGATGTCCGTTGGAGCCCACCCAGCCCTCTTCTGTGCCCGTGGCAGTCGACTGGTAGATCATCGTGCCGTTCTGGAAGAGATCCTGCCAGAGCGTCACGGAAACCTTTTTGCCATCGGCGCTGCGTCCGGACCAGCTCCAGCGCTTGTTCTTCGGTACGGTGCCGAGGCGCTCGAAACTCTGCGACAGTGTCCAGTTCTTCGCCATCATGGTCTCCGGGGCCAGTCGACATTCATGGGAAAGGCAGGAAAGGGATTGCCAATGAGCAAGAGTACCATCAAAAACGCTCACAGCCTGGAGATTCGTGCTGCCGGAAGTGGCCTCTTGCTCCTGGCGGCCAATTGTTATTGTTTGCGGACGTTCACAAAGTGCCGCATCGGACGCGTGACAGGGAAAGACGCCTCTTATGGCCATGCTGGAAATTGGAACAAAGCCGGAGCAAGGTGACGGCCGGCTGGACGCGAGTTACCGGCTGTTCGTGCGGCTGGTTGCGCTGAGCTGTCTGATGGCGGGATTGCAATATTGGGGACGGCTTATCGGTTTCTCCGATGGCGGGGCGTCACGGTTTGATCTTATCCCGTCCTATTGGCAGTTCGCCTCTGCCTCACTCGCCGTATTGCTTCCGGTTGCCGCCGTCGGGCTTTGGATGCAGGTCTCCTGGGGTCCGGTCCTCTGGGTCGTGTCCGCCGGCGCCGAAGTCATCATGCATTTGGGGCTTCCACAGTATTTTGGAGAGCGGCCGGTTTTGGTCATCGCCCACGCCGTGGTCATGGTTGTCTATCTGTGCTTCAGGGTGTTGCTGTTCTTGAAATGGCGCAGGGAGGCGCAGCAGCAGGTAAGGACTGATTCACTCTAACTCGCACTGAAACCTCGGTAAGAGCCTGTTAAGCTTGCATTTTAAGTAGAATTTTATGCGTATTGCGTAGGGTCTGTCTCAAGGCGGGAACAAAAGCCGCCACCACAAACAGTGAGGCAGTCATTATGTCATATACCAATTCTGCGCTTGCGGCAGAAACCAAAGCCGCTCCTGCAAGCGATGAGAACGAAGCTCTCAAGGACCTGTATCTGGAATCGCTGCAGCTGGTCGAGCGGCTTCACCGCCGTCTGCTCGATGTCATCAAGGATGAGTTCGACCGCAACAACCGCACCGACATCAATGCGGTTCAGGCGCTGCTGTTGTTCAACATCGGCAATTCCGAGCTTACTGCCGGCGAGTTGCGTTCCCGCGGCTACTATCTGGGCTCGAATGTGTCCTACAATCTCAAGAAGCTGGTGGATCTGGGCTACATCAACCATCAGCGCTCGCGGGTTGACCGCCGTGCGGTCCGCATCAGCCTGACCGAACACGGTGTTGAAGTCGCCGAGATCGTTGCCGGGCTTTACGACCGCCACATCAATTCGATTGCCAAGGTTGGTGGCATCGGTGCTGATGAGTTCGAGGAACTCAACAAGCTGATGCAGCGCCTGGACCGCTTCTGGAACGACCAGATTCTCTACCGGCTCTAAGCGGTTAGAGAAGTGGGCCAGGACGACTGGCCAGAAAGAAAAAGCGGTGGGGCTTGAGGCTCCGCCGCTTTTCTGCGTCAGGTGGTGCGTAAATGGGCGGCCGCTACTCAGCCGGGTCGGCGTTGAACTGACCCGTTCTTGGAAGCGGCAGCAGCACCGGGGTGCGGGCAGCGTAGTCGGCATAGTCTGACCGCGAAGCCACCAAATGCTGCTCGGTGAGTGGCAGCGAAACCAGCCGGATCACCGCGGCCAGCGCCACCGGACCGGCCAGGGCCCACCAGGCGCCCGACAGATCATAGGCGGCAAAGCCAAGACCGAACCAGAGCATCATCTCTCCGAGATAATTGGGATGGCGGCTGTAGGACCAGAGCCCGGAAGACAAGGTTTCCTTTCCGGCACGGCCTTCGAGCCGGTGCCGGTAGAGCTGCCAGTCGGCCGCGCTTTCAAGAGCCAAGCCGGCCACGAACAAGGCGATGCCCGTGTATCCCAGGAGCGAAAGACCTGCATCAGCCGGTGCGCCGACAATGGCATGGACGGGAGTTGCGACCAGCCAGAGGATCACCGCCTGGAGCAAGAACACCTTGTACAGACTGCGCCACCACCATTGCGGCCCTCCATTCTGGCGCATTTTCAGGTACCGGCCGTCCTCACCCTCCATCAGGCGGTGCCGCATGATCAGTTGGGTGGCGAGCCTCACGGCCCACAGCGTGACTGCGCCGAGCAGAACAAGCTTTGCCCCGGACCCTTCGGCGCCGAAGGCCAAACCGGTCCATCCGATTACTGCAAAGCCGGGTCCCCAGTAGTAGTCCACGATCCCCGCGTCCTCGAGCGGAACATGAATTAGCCATATTGCCGTGAAAGCGATAAGTGTGACGACTAGGCTGGTCATCAGGAACGGGTCCATGGTGTCTCTCTGACGTTGTGTGCTCACGTAAAAGTGAGGCGGACAGCTTGAAGGGGAGGTTTTGGTCCCCAATTGTTAACGCTAGTACTTGTATAAATTCGCTTAAGCGAGGTTACATTGGACTGCATGGTGGATTACGCATGAAAACGCCAATCGGATTAGACAAAATGAGCCGCCGACGGTTTCTGGCCGGAGCCGCAGGCGCTGTTGCGACAGTATCCGCGGCTGGAGCTGCCAAGGCGCAATCGACCATCGAGGCCATTATCAACTCGCCGCGCCGTGGTTCCTGGGATGACCAGTTTGATGCCAAGAGCTCGCGCTCTGTCGCAAAGACGGCGACCCGTTACCCGATTTCCAGTGCCGACACGATCGGCTTCGTCGAGCGCGCGGTCTTTGATTATCAGGACATTATTGCAAGGGGCGGTTGGCCTTTCGTGCCCGCCACCAAGAAGCTGCGCATGGGGGTCTCCGAACCTGAAGTGCGGCTGCTCCGCCAGCGTTTGATTGCCTCGGGCGATCTGTCTGCAAACACCGGATTGTCCAACGCCTTCGATTCCTATGTCGACGGCGCGGTCAAGAAATTTCAGGCGCGCCACGGCCTGCCGCCGGATGGCATTCTGGGGAATTACTCCTACCAGGCTCTCAACGTCTCCGCTGACGTCCGTCTGGGTCAGCTTGAAACCAACCTTGTGCGCTTGCGCTCGATGTCCGGCTTTCTTGGCGACCGCTACGTGATGGTCAACATCCCGGCAGCCCAGATCGAAGCTGTCGAGAACGGCCGCGTTGTGCTGCGCCATACCGCGATTGTTGGCAAGATCGACCGGCAGACACCGATCCTCAATTCCAAGATTCACGAGATCATTCTCAATCCCTACTGGACCTCGCCGCGCTCGATCATCGAAAAGGATATCGTGCCGCTGATGCGCAAGGACCCAACCTATCTGACACGCAACTCGATCCGCCTGTTTGATGGTAAGGGCAATGAGGTGGCGCCGGAGACCATCGACTGGCATGCTGAAAAGGCACCTGACCTGATGTTCCGCCAGGATCCTGGCAAGGGCAACGCCATGTCCTCGACCAAGATCAATTTCCACAATCCGCATGCCGTCTACATGCACGACACACCACAGCAGGGCGTGTTCAACCAGCTGATGCGGTTTGAAAGCTCCGGCTGTGTGCGAGTGCAGAATGTGCGAGATCTCAACACCTGGCTGTTGCGCGATACGCCCGGCTGGAACCGTCAGGCGATCGAAGCCACCATTGCATCCGGTGAGAGCACCGAAATCCTGCTCTCCGAGCCGGTGCCTGTCTATTTCACCTATTTCACCGCCTGGGCCTCTGAGGATGGCGTCGTACAGTTCCGCGACGACGTCTATCAGCGCGACGGCGTGGAAGAACTGGCACTTCGCTGAAGCAGATAAGACAATCATTCAATCAGGAAAAGCCGCCCGGCCGGGCGGCTTTTCTTTTGGCTGTTCGTCCCGTTCGTGTCGCTCTACAAAAGGCCGGCAGATCCGTTGCCATAACCAGACGTCCGGAAGGGAACACGCAGCATGATTGCCTATGTCACCGTCGGTGCTGATGACCTCTCTCATGCAAAGCGGTTTTACTCGGCATTCCTGCCGGTGCTCGGATACGGGCTCAAGGAGGGCCCGGAGGGCCTGAGCTACGCGCTGCCGGTGGAACCCGGTCAGTCTCCGGTTCTGCCGGATTTCTATGTCAAACCGACCTTTGATGGCCGCCCGGCCTCGGCCGGGAATGGTGCTATGGTCGCGTTCGAGGCGCGCAATCAAAAGCAGGTTCGTGAGCTTCACGCCGCCGCGCTTGTCGCCGGCGGATCTGACGAGGGCCAGCCCGGCTTCCGCGAGGCCTATGGACCGCATTTTTATGTCGGCTACCTCCGCGACCCTCAAGGCAACAAGGTCGCACTGTTTTCAAGTGATCCGAACGAACCCGGACGTAAAGACTGACGCGGCTTGCACTCAAGCGGGCAGTGGGCTGTTCGTGTGGTGTCTCAATGCGTTTTGCACACATAGGTTTTCCGTTTACCGCGGTGCTGTGACGCAATCAGGACGGCGGATATTGCCCTTGTCATGCGAGAGCGTTAAACAGCCGCATCCGGTTTGGCCAAGCCGCATTCCGGATTCGAGCCCGTTTGACGTAGCGCCGCCACCAATCGCCGGCCTGCGTTGCGACCAAACCGTGCCATACGACCGAGCCAACAAGGAACCCGGACCCATGTCGAACGCGACCCAAGCAGCCCGTTTTTCAGACGCCTTTTTCAACCGTTCTCTGGCCGACGCCGACCCTGCGCTCTATGGCTCCATCAAGGACGAATTGGGCCGTCAGCGCCACGAGATCGAACTGATCGCCTCCGAAAACATCGTCTCGCGTGCCGTGTTGGAAGCACAGGGCTCGGTGATGACCAACAAATATGCGGAAGGCTATCCGGGTCGCCGCTACTATGGCGGCTGCCATTTTGTCGACATCGCCGAGGAACTCGCGATCGACCGTATCAAGCAGCTGTTTGGCTGCGGGTTTGCCAATGTCCAGCCCAATTCCGGCTCTCAGGCCAACCAGGCGGTTCTTCTGGCGCTGGCCAAGCCGGGCGACACGCTGCTGGGCATGAGCCTCGACGCCGGCGGCCATCTCACCCACGGCGCGCGGCCCAACCTGTCCGGCAAATGGTTCAATGCGGTTCAGTACGGGCTTGATCTGGCGACCGGCGTGATCGACTACGATCAGGTCGAGGCGCTGGCGCATGAGCACAAGCCGCGCATCATCATTGCCGGTGGCTCGGCCTATTCGCGCCACATCGATTTCGCCCGCTTCCGTGCCATTGCCGATGCAGTCGACGCGATTCTCTGGGTCGACATGGCGCATTTTGCAGGCCTCGTCGCTGGCGGCTCGCATCCGAGCCCGTTCCCGCATGCCCATGTTGCCACCTCGACCACGCACAAGACCCTTCGCGGCCCACGCGGCGGCATCGTGCTGACCAATGACGAGGACATCGCCAAGAAAATCAACTCAGCCGTTTTCCCGGGTCTTCAGGGCGGTCCGCTGATGCATGTCATCGCCGCCAAGGCAGTCGCCTTCGGCGAAGCGCTGACCCCGGAGTTCAAGTCCTACATCGGCAACGTCGTGCGCAATGCGGAAGTGTTGGCCGAAACCCTGGTCGAAGGTGGTCTGGAAATCGTCTCGGGCGGGACCGACACCCATCTGATGCTGGTGGACTTGCGCCCCAAGAGCCTGACCGGAAAGGCTTCCGAGGCTGCTCTTGGCCGCGCCTTCATCACCTGCAACAAGAACGGTGTGCCCAACGATCCGGAAAAGCCGACGATCACGTCAGGCGTTCGCCTCGGCACGCCGGCAGGCACCACCCGCGGCTTTGGCGAAGCCGAATTCCGCGAGATCGGCAAGCTGATCCTCGAGGTGCTCGATGGTCTCAAGAAGGCCAATTCGGAAGAGGGGAACGCCGAGGTGGAAGCCGCGGTGAAGGCCAAGGTCATCGCGCTGACCGATCGCTTCCCGATCTACCCGCATCTGGGTTGATCGCGCATGCGGTGTCCTTATTGCGGTTCCGAAGACAGTCAGGTGAAGGATTCGCGGCCCGCTGAAGATGGTGCTGCGATCCGCCGCCGCCGGGTATGCCCGGACTGTGGCGGCCGCTTCACCACTTTCGAACGGGTGCAACTGCGCGATCTGCAGGTGCTCAAGAAAACCGGGCGGCGGGTGCCGTTTGACCGCGACAAGCTGGCCAAATCCTTCCAGATCGCCCTGCGCAAGCGCCCGGTTGACCCCGAGCGCATAGACCGTGCAGTTTCGGGCATTGTCCGGCGGCTCGAAAGCTCCGGCGAAACCGAAATCGCGACAGATGGCATCGGCCTTCTGGTGCTTGAAGCTCTCAAGGCACTCGATGATGTAGGCTTCGTCCGCTACGCTTCGGTGTACCGGGATTTCTCGGGTCCACAGGACTTTGAGCGCACCATTGCCGAACTGACGGCGCGGATTGCAGGCGACAGCACCGCCGGAGACGACTGAGGCCGTGGCCGTGGACGCGCTTGACCGGCGGTTCATGGCGGCCGCAATCCGTCTGGCTCGCTGGCACCAGGGCAGGACCGGCTCCAATCCCTCCGTTGCTACGCTGATCGTGCGCGAGATTAATGACGAGCCGGTCATCGTAGGCCGAGGCGTGACAGCTGTTGGTGGCCGCCCTCATGCCGAACCTCAGGCACTGGCCGAAGCGGGCGATCTCGCCCGCGGCGCCACTGCCTATGTCACGCTCGAACCCTGCGCCCACCACGGACGAACCCCGCCTTGCGCTGAGGCGCTGGTGAGCGCCGGGGTCAGCCGGGTTGTGGCCGCTGCCAGTGACCCTGATGACAGGGTCTCGGGCAGGGGATACCAGATCCTGCGCGATGCCAGGATCGAGGTGGAAGAGAACGTGCTCGCCGAAGAGGCCGCGCGCGATCTGGCGGGCTATTTAACCCGGCGTATGAAAAACCGTGTCCATGTGACTCTAAAGCTTGCGCTTTCCCGCAACGGCAAGATCGGCCGCCGTGACGGCGGACAGGTGCTGATCACCGGCGAGGTCAGCAACCGTCAGGTCCATGCGTTGCGCGCCCAGGCCGACGTGATCCTGATTGGCATTGGCACCGCGCTCAATGATGATCCGTCGCTGACCTGCCGGATCGAGGGGCTTGAGGACCGCTCGCCAATCCGGCTTGTTCTGGACACGCAGTTGAAATTGCCCGTCGCTTCGAAGCTGGTGCGCACGGCGCGCGAGGTGCCTCTCTGGATCGCGACCTCCGCTGCGCAGGACCACCCGGCCCGCGCTGGACTCGCCGCAGCCGGTGCCGACTTTATTGCCTGTGAAACCCATGATGGCCAGATCGCGTTGCCCGAATTGCTGGAGGATCTGGCAGCACGCGGATTGTCGAGCGTGTTGGTCGAGGGCGGCGAGCAGGTGGCGGAGGCGTTTCTGGCCGAGGGCCTGGTTGACCGGCTTATCCTGCTGACCGGCCAGATCGATATCGAGGGCGACGCGGTTGACGCGCCATTTGCACCCGGCATTGTTCCGCCCGGATTCCGAAAGACCTCTTCCATGACTTTCGGCGCGGACCATATGGATGAATTTGAAAGGCTCTAAACCCATGTTCACCGGCATCATCACCGACATCGGCCGGCTGGCCGCGATCAGCCCGCGCGATCAGGGCATCCGCCTGCGAATTGAAACCTCATGGGATCCCGCCACAATCGACATCGGCGCCTCGATCGCCTGTTCCGGCGTCTGTCTCACAGTCACGGGATTGCCGGAGGCGGGGGAGACTGCGCGCTGGTTCGAGGTCGAAGCCTGGGAGGAGGCGCTCAGGCTGACCACGATCGGCGCTTGGGGCGAGGGCACCCGCATCAACCTCGAGCGCTCGCTGAGGATCGGCGACGAACTTGGCGGGCACATGGTCACCGGCCATGTGGATGGCATGGCCGATCTGGTTTCGGTCAAGGACGAGGGCGAAGCCCGGCGCTTCACATTGCGCGCGCCCGATGGGCTCGCCCGCTTCATCGCGCCGAAGGGCTCGGTCGCGCTCGACGGGACATCGTTGACCGTCAACGGCGTCGAGGGTGCGGACTTCGATGTGCTGTTGATCCGCCATTCGCTGGAGGTCACCACATGGGCCGATCGCAAGGCGGGTGACCGGATCAATCTCGAAGTGGACCAGATGGCGCGTTATGCGGCACGGCTGACCGAGATGTCGGGCCGGGCGTAACCGCCTTCTCAGCTGTTATCTGTCTGGTTTGAACCTGATTGCGTTCCTGGGCCAGGCGTCAGATCCGTGCCAAGCCGTTTCTGGCGTGGTCCGGCCTGGTTGGCCGTCGAAATCGAACCGCGCCAGCAGGTGCAATCCGAACACCGCGAAGATGTGCATCAGCCAGATCGCATCATTGCGCGCCAGAAAGAATGTCTCGATGAATGACAGTAGGCTCGCAAACACGATCACCATGAAGAACATGTCGGCCATCGGCCGGTTGCCGCGTCTGCGCCGGGCGCGCGCATAATTGAACATCGGGGCGACAAACAGAACCCAGCACAGCACTGCGGTGCCGATCACTCCCAGATTGAGCAGCATATCGAGATAATTGTTGTGCCCATGCACGATGTAGCGGTAATCCCAGGCCGCCTCGAAGGGCGCATCCAGCCCCAGCACATTTGGGGTCTGCCAGAAATTATACAGACCATACCCAAGCCATTGCTTGTGGGGGATCATCGAGAGGCTGAATTCCCACAGTGTTGTTCGTCCGGTGTAAGTCTTGTCGCCGAGCAGATCGCCAACGAACTCCGCCAGGCCCGGGCTGTAAAGCACGCCGAGTGTGAACACGCCGAACCCGGCAATGGCCACAAGCGATGCAAAAATTGCCATGCTGGCGCGCCCGAACAAAGGCGCCATGAAAACGATCAGGACGGCAATCGGAAACAGGCCTACGGTGGTTTTCGAACCCGTGTTGGCGACAAAGAGCGCAGCGGCCGCAAAGATCACGAAGCCCGAAAAACGCTGCCCAGAGCGCATCAGGTAAATCCCGAAAATGGCAATCACGCTCATCACCGGCCCTGCGATGTTCTTGTGGCTGAAATGGCCGCGCCAGAGGCCGCTGTGCTGGGGTTCGTATGCGTCATAGCCATGTTTGGCGAGATCGGGAAACGCCACCAGGCCGATATAGGACAGTGCCAGAGCAGCGCCTGCGCCAATCGTCAGCGCCATTCTAAAATCAGCCTGGCTGCGTGGAAGTGCAACCACTGTAAAAGCGATCAGCATGCCGATCATGGTGAACACCAGGGTTCGCAGCATGATGTCGGGGTAGGGCGATCGCATGAGATTGAGGACCAGAATCGCGCCGAGCAAGGCAAAGCCGGGTGTGATCAGGCTTGTGAGCACCTTTCTGTTGGCCAGGCACAGAAGCGTCAGCAGGCAAATGCAGCCCGCAGCCAGAAACCCGAGCTGATTGAGGGCGTCGCCGCTGTTGGCAGAGGCTGAATCATAGGTCAGCCGCACCGCGAACGGCCTGAGCGAAATCAACATGAGAGCCAGAGACAAACCGGAGACCAGGATTGTGATCAACCTGGTCGTCGTTTCGCTCAACAATGATGGCTGCGCGAGTTGCAGCGTTGCAGCCAGATGCAGTGGCGCAGAACCGGAGTGCGGGGAGGCCGCGTTGGGAATGGTATACCTGTGGCGCATGCCAATGCCTGGACAAGAGGGAGCAGGCTTCACCATCGGCATTTATGGTTAATCGAGTGTGAATATTTGCCTTCGAATCCGCCCAGATGGGTGCAGACACCAGCCACATGTGTGCCTTCAGGGAGCCTGGTCGGGGTCACCCAACTGCGCCAGCGCTTCTGCGCCTTTCGGGCACAGGCCGTAAATCCCGGTCGCCACCTTCTCGAACCAGCCGTAGTGATTGTTCGCCATCATCAATCGGGCCTTTTCAACGCCGGAGAGTCTGGCCACCTCAGACGCCTTGGTCGGGCCCTGTTGTGAAAGCACCCGGGCGCAGCGCAGCGCATCCTGCCGATAGGCGGTCATCAGGCCTTGCCGTGTCGCCCCACCGGAATTCGGGTCGCCCGTGCGCTTGGCGAATTCGCGCAGCAGCCGGGTTTTCTTCAGCGCCGATTTCCGCGGCTTGTAGGGCGAGGGGTCTGCATGCACCTCGACCAGCCCGTCCTTGAGCCGCACCGTAATCAGCCCGAGCCCGAGCCTGCGGCAGAGCGACTTGTTGGCCGTCAGCGCTTTCAGGCCGGCGCGTCCGGAACTGCGCGGCACTGCGATATAGACGACATCGGTGATCGCCTGGCGTTCTATCGCCTGATGAAACAGCGACAGCGAAAAACTCGTCTTGAGCTCGACCACGACAGCGTCCTCGTCGCCGCGGACCCCGACCACATCAGCGGCGCCGATTTCACCCTTGACCTCATAGCCCTGGCCTTCAAGCAATGTCTTGACCGGCAGATAGAGGTCTGTTTCGCGGGGTTTTGTTGCACTCATCACCGGCCTGTTTAACGGAGTCGCAGGGCGCGGAAAAGACCTTCACCTTGCGACAGTGTCGGCCCAGGCAAGCTGTGTCGTTGCTGTCCATGAAATGGGCATGCATCAAGCGCCGGGCCGCTTGGTTCAGTGACGCTTCTGACCCGTGAGTGCGCAAATGCCCACGCGAGTGTTTCCGCGCGGCCATTTCCCCTTGCCAAGCGGCGAACAAAGTGATTTGACCCCCGCTTCGATCCAACACTACATCTGGCGCTGGCCTCGCACCCGAATACAAGCGTGCGAAAGACCCGCCCGAAGGCCTGAAAGACTGCCGCTCCCTCCAATGAGACGGGTGGCCAGCAAGAAGGAAAGCCGCCATGGCGCCGCCAAAGATTCCACATCTGCTCATTGTTGAAGCGCGTTTTTACGATGACATGTCCGATGCCCTGCTCAACGGTGCGAAAACCGCACTGGAAGAGGGCGGCGCGACCTTCGATGTCGTCACCGTTCCCGGGGCGCTCGAAATTCCACCGGCCATTGCGATGGCGCTTGATGCGATGGACGAGGGCGGCGCCGAATATGACGGTTTCGTTGCGCTTGGCGTTGTCATACGCGGCGAGACCCATCATTTCGATATCGTCGCCAATGAATCCGCCCGCGGACTGATGACGCTTTCCGTCTCGGAATCGCTGGCGCTCGGCAATGGCATCATGACCACCGAGGATGCCGAGCAGGCCTGGGAGCGGGTGAGCAAGGACAAGCTCGACAAGGGTGGCTTTGCTGCCCGCGCGGCGCTCACCATGATTGCACTGAAAGACAGGCTGGCAGGCTAACCGTGACGACAGAGCAAAATCCGGAACCGGCAGTCAAAACTGCCAACCAGCGCGGTGCAGCAAGGCTGGCCGCAGTTCAGGCGCTCTATCAGATGGACATCGGCGGCGCCGGTGTGCTTGAGGTCGTCGCCGAATATGAAGCCCACAGGCTTGGCCATGAGATTGACGGCGAACAGTATCGCCCCGCCGATGCCGCCTGGTTCAAGGCAGTCGTTTCGGGCGTGGTGGAAAACCAGCGCGCCCTTGACCCGGTGATCCGCTCAAGTTTGACCGAAGACTGGCCGCTGTCCCGGCTCGACGCGACGCTTCGGGCTATCCTGCGTGCCGGGGCCTGGGAGCTTTCGAGCAAAAAAGATGTGCCCGTGGCAGTGATTGTGACCGAATATGTCGACGTTGCACGCGCCTTCTTCGAGGAAGACGAGCCCAAGATCGTCAATGCCGTGCTTGATCGCCTGGCGCGCAAATACCGGGCCGAGCAAACCCCGAAGCAGGGCTGAGCGCCATGGCGTTTCTTGATCGGGTTGGCCTTGCCGGGGCCAATGAGGCTGAAAACCTTGCGCGGCGCAACGCGTTGTTGCTGTCCGCCTCGCAGGCCTTCGGCGGCGCGGCCGCTCCGATTGCGATTTCCATGGGTGGGCTTGCCGGTTTTTATCTGCTCGGTGCGGACAAATCGCTTGCCACCGCACCGGTGACTGGTTTCAATCTCGGTGTTGCCGTGGGCGCGCTGCCGGCCGCGTGGCTGATGCGTCAGGTCGGGCGGCGCCACGGCTTTCTTTCCGGCATGGTGATGACCGCGCTTGGGGGCATTGTCTCCGCGATCGCGCTGTTTCGCCATGATTTCTGGCTGTTTGCCATCGGTATGGCGTTGATCGGTCTCGGCGGTTCCTTTGTTCAGCAGTACCGCTTTGCCGCCGCCGACGGCTCGCCCACCAATTTCAAGGCTCAGGCGATTTCCTGGGTGCTGGCAGGTGGTGTGTTCGCTGCCATTATCGGTCCGCAAACGGTAATTTTCACCCGCGAACTGTTCGCCCCGGTGATGTTTGCCGGCTCCTTTGTTGCGCTTGTGCCGCTGGCTTTGATCACCATGGGGATCCTGTGGTTCCTCAAGATCCCGGAAGACACGAAACCCGGCGATGCGGACCATGACGACACTCCAGCGCGTCCGCTTCTCGAGATCATCAGCCAGACGCGCTTTATCACTGCAATGATCTGCGGTGTGGGATCCTACGCGCTGATGACCTTCATGATGACCGGCGCGCCGCTGGCCATGGTTGGCTGCGGGTTCTCCCCCGAGCTCGCCACACTCGGCATCCAATGGCATGTCATGGCGATGTTTTTGCCAAGCTTCTTCACCGGCAAGCTGATCGCCCGCTTTGGACGGGACACGATCACCGCGACCGGCCTTGTGATCCTGCTTGGCTGTGCCGTCGTCGCCCATATGGGCATTGAGCTGTGGCACTTCTGGTCGGCACTGGTGCTTCTGGGTGTCGGCTGGAATTTCGGCTTTATCGGGGCCACCACCATGGTGACCATGACCTACCGGGCGTCGGAGAAGAACAAAGTGCAGGGTTTTCACGATGTCACCCTGTTCGGCATCGTAGCCTTCTCGTCGCTGATGTCTGGCAAGGTGCTCAACGCCTGGGGCTGGGACGCGCTCAACAGCCTGTTTTGGCCGGTGGCCGCATTCTGTCTCATCGCCCTGGCTGCGCAGAACCTGTGGGAACGCCGCCGCGCCTTGGTCTGAGCCAAGACATCGGTTTATTGCTGCGAAATTCAGCAAAATGGCGTCCGATCTGGCAGTTTCCCAAGTCTAAAATGACTGCGCGGGCAATAAGACCATCTGCGCCCTTGACGACACCCTGCCTTAGTCGCAATCATCCGCCGCGATGCGGCAGGGGGTTTGGGCATGTGGTCTGCGCCCCTCTCGCCGTATGAACTGTTGGCCGGGGGGAGTTCTATTGGATCCGGCCATTTTGGAGGGAAATCAGCATGTCAGTACTTTTTGCTGTCATCGCCTGTGGAGTGCTTTCCGTTGTCTACGCCATTTGGGCGACCAAGTCGGTTATGGCAGCCGATCAGGGCAACGCACGCATGCAGGAGATTGCAGGTTACATTCGTGAAGGCGCTCAGGCCTATCTGAACCGCCAGTACACCACCATCGCCATCGTCGGCGCTGTGGTTTGTGTCATCACTTTCGCGCTTCTGGGCGCAACTGCCGCCATTGGCTTTTTGATCGGGGCAGTGCTGTCTGGCGCTGCGGGCTATGTCGGAATGCACGTCTCGGTGCGGGCCAATGTGCGCACGGCGCAAGCCTCTGCGGTCAATCTCGCCGGCGGCCTGGACATTGCCTTCAAGGCGGGCGCCATCACCGGCATGCTGGTGGCAGGTCTCGCGCTGTTGGGTGTGGCGGTCTATTACTGGATCCTGACCGGCCCGATGGCGCTTGCCACGGACAGCCGGCAGGTGATCGATGCGCTCGTTGCCCTGGGCTTCGGCGCGTCGCTGATTTCGATCTTCGCCCGTCTGGGCGGCGGCATCTTCACCAAGGGTGCTGATGTTGGCGGCGATCTCGTCGGCAAGGTCGAAGCCGGGATCCCGGAGGACGACCCACGCAACCCTGCCACCATCGCGGACAATGTCGGCGACAATGTCGGTGACTGCGCCGGCATGGCTGCTGACCTGTTCGAAACCTATGCGGTGACCGTGGTCGCCACCATGGTTCTGGCTGCCATCTTCTTCGGCGGCATGGATGTCTTGGGTTCGGCGATGCTCTACCCGCTTGCGATTTGTGGCGCTTCGATCATCACCTCGATCATCGGCACATTCTTCGTCAAGCTCGGCACCAACGGCTCCATCATGGGCGCGCTCTACAAGGGCCTGATCGTGACCGGCGTTCTGTCGATCATCGGCCTTGGCGGTGCTACCTCGATGACAATCGGCTGGGGTGAAATCGCCGTTATCGACGGCAAGACGATCACCGGCACCAACCTGTTCATCTGCGGTATCGTCGGTCTGATCGTCACGGCTTTGATCGTGGTGATCACCGAGTACTACACCGGCACCAACAAGCGGCCGGTCAACTCGATCAGCCAGGCGTCGGTTACCGGTCACGGCACCAACGTGATCCAGGGCCTCGCCATCTCGCTGGAGTCGACGGCTCTGCCGGCGATCGTCATCGTTGGCGGCATCATCTCGACCTACCAGCTCGGCGGCTTGTTCGGCACGGGCATCGCGGTCACAGCCATGCTTGGCATCGCCGGCATGATCGTGGCACTCGACGCGTTCGGTCCGGTCACCGACAATGCTGGCGGTATCGCCGAAATGTCGGGTCTTCCGCCGGAAGTCCGTCAGGCGACCGATGCGCTCGACGCGGTTGGCAATACCACCAAGGCGGTCACCAAGGGCTATGCAATCGGCTCGGCCGGTCTTGGTGCGCTGGTGCTGTTTGCGGCCTATTCGAACGACCTTCAGTTCTTTGCCAGACAGGCAAATGCGGAAGGCTCGACGCTCTATCCCTACTTCAAGGATATGGGCGAAATCTCGTTCGATCTGTCCAACCCCTATGTGGTTGCCGGTCTGATCTTCGGTGGTTTGATCCCCTATCTGTTCGGGGGCATTGCCATGACGTCTGTTGGTCGTGCTGCCGGCTCGATCGTGGAAGAAGTCCGCCGGCAGTTCAAGGAAAACCCGGGCATCATGGAAAGCACGCAAAAACCTGATTATGGCCGCGCGGTAGACCTTCTCACCAAGGCCGCGATCCGTGAAATGATCGTGCCGTCGCTGCTGCCGGTCCTTGCTCCGCTGTTCGTCTATTTCGGCGTGCTGCTGATCTCCGGATCCAAGGCCTCGGCCTTTGCTGCTCTTGGCGCATCGCTTCTCGGCGTGATCGTCAACGGCTTGTTCGTTGCCATCTCGATGACCTCGGGCGGCGGCGCATGGGACAACGCCAAGAAATCCTTTGAAGACGGGTTCGTCGACAAGGATGGCGTCAAGCATGAAAAGGGGTCGGAGGCGCACAAGGCGTCCGTCACCGGTGACACGGTTGGCGATCCTTACAAGGACACCGCCGGTCCAGCCGTCAACCCGGCCATCAAGATCACCAACATCGTCGCACTTCTGTTGCTTGCGGTGCTGGCGCACTGATCGATCTTGAGCTTGAAAACAAAAACCCCGCGGAGAGCAATCTCCGCGGGGTTTTCAATTGTATCTCTGTGCCGTCTTGAGCCTGTGTGTGACGCGTCAGCCTTAGAGCACACGGCCAGGTCAGAAAATGCACAAACCCATCACTGGCCGCCGCTAAGAATAGACCTCGCCACCGAGTTGCCCGTTGATTGGCCACTGCCTACACCAGACAGGACCTGCGCCAGGAACGATTTGTCGATGCCGCCGGTCGGTGTGGTCCGCGTGATCATATCAAACACCTTGCCATCCTGCAGGGTGTAGTTTGCAATACGCTCGACCGTGCCTTCGCCGTCAAAATAGACCGCCAGCACAGACTGATCGACGAGCCTTGGCTTCATGAACATCGCGCCGCGAACCCGTCGCTGAGAGATGTAATAGAAGACTTCATTGTCAAATGTCGCCGTTGTCGACGGAGTGCCGAGGGACAGCAGAACCTGTTCGCGGCTCGAACCTACGGGCGTGAGGTCGAGTGCAGTCTGGTCGACCACATAGCCCTGATTGAGCACTTCACTGGTTGAGCAGCCTGCAAGCATGACCGTCGAGATGACCGCGACTGCGGCGCCGAGACGCAAATTCCGTCCGGTTGCCTTGAAAACTCTCATCTTAAACGACATCTCCCCTTGGCGCGTATCTTAGAAGCAGCCATTGCGTTTTGCGTCCCTTTCGGTAAACCAGCTTCCGCATGGATGCAACACGCCAGTCTCCCACGATTGCGATGATATCCAACCGCCATTGAAGGCATTTTCATGATCTGGTCTCTGTTAAAACGAAAAAAATCCAATCAGGCGCTTGTGACGCGCCAATACGAGGCGATCACGGCTGCTGCGCGGTGGCCGGCGTTTTATGAGGAAATGGATGCTCCCGATACGGTGATCGGGCGTTTCGAAATGATCACCCTCCACCTTGTCTTGTACTTGCGCCGTACCTCCTCGTCCGGCCCGGCGGTTCAGGGGCTTGCCCAGGAGGTCCTCGAAGCGTTTTTCGAGGATGTCGATCATTCCATTCGTGAGCTCGGCATTGGTGACACCGGGGTGCCCAAGCGCATGAAGAAATTTGCCCGCATGTTCTATGGCCGGGCCAACTCCTATGGCGAAGCGCTTGAAGCGGCTGATGAGACCGCGCTCGCCGAAGCGCTCAGCCGCAACATTCACCCTGAAGCGGGCGCAGCCGCTCCTTCAATGCAGGCCCTCGCCGAGTGGATGATGAGAGCTGCAACCGCACTTGAGCGGACAGGGGAGGAGACACTCGCGTCGGGCCTTCTGGAGTTCCCGCAGGATCAGACCGGCGCTGGCGCTTAGGCAGGATAGTTTTTCAATGACGATGCATGACAATTCCGTATTTTCCTTTCCGGTCAAGGTTGGCCATGTCTCCGCCAATCCGGTGACAATCACGATTTCGGCCGATCAATCGGATCTCAAGAAGCTTGCAGCACAATGGGGTGTGCTCGAGGTTCGCGCTTTCGATGCGGAGATCGTGATAGGACGTTGGAAACGCGACGGCGTTCGCCTCAAGGGCAACGTCACGGCCACCATGGTGCAGGAATGCGTGGTTACGCTTGATCCGGTAGAACAGTGCATCGACGAGAATCTGGAGGCTGTGTTCCTGCCGGAGAACTCGAGGTTGGTAAAACGGATCACGGATGCCAGTGGCGAAATGTTCCTCGACCCCGAAGGTCCCGATCTGCCCGACACTTTTTCCGGAGACACCATTGATGTCGGCGCTGTTGCAGCCGAGTTCGCAGCGCTTGCCATCGATGCCTATCCCCGCAAGCCGGGCCTTGATTACCTCGACAGGATCGAAAGTGACGAAACGGTGGACAAAAAACCGTCACCCTTTGCTGTTTTGCAGGGGTTTAAGCGCGATGAATAGCGCTGGTCGGATTGCTTTGGGTCACAAATCGGTTGTGTGCAGTGGGAAAAACAGTATTTTCGGCCCACCAATCTGGCCTGAAGTGCCGGAGATAAGGGACGGGGCGTGATCAGAATTTCTGTCGACTTGATGGGTGGGGACCATGGCCCCGAAGTGGTCGTCCCAGGCGTCGCCAAAACGCTGGAGCGTCATCCCGAGATTCGCTTCTTGCTTTTTGGCCTCGAAGAGTCCTGCGCGCCGGTGATTGCCAGATATCCCGCCTTGCGCGAGGCATCCACATTTATCCCTTGCGAAGTCGCGGTGCGGATGGACGACAAGCCCAGCCAGGCGTTGCGCCAGGGCCGCTACAAGTCTTCCATGTGGCGCGCTATTGATGCAGTCAAAACGGGTGATGCCGACGTCTGCGTTTCGGCCGGCAACACCGGTGCGCTGATGGCGATGTCGAAATTCTGCCTGCGCACCATGGCAAACATCGAGCGGCCCGCCATTGCCGCGATCTGGCCGACATTGCGCGGCGAGAGCATTGTGCTCGATGTCGGAGCGACAGTCGGTGCGGATGCGCAGCTGCTCATCGACTTCACCATGATGGGGGCCGCGATGGCGCGGGCTCTTTTCGAGGTTGAGAAGCCCACCGTGGGCTTGCTGAACATCGGTGTTGAGGAAATCAAGGGCCAGGAAGAGGTCAAGGAGGCCGGACGCCTGATCCGCGAGGCTGCGATGCCAAGCTTTGAATATTACGGCTTTGTCGAAGGCGATGACCTGGGCAAGGGAACCGTTGATGTGGTCGTTACCGAAGGCTTTGTCGGCAACGTTGCACTCAAGACAGCGGAAGGGACTGCCCGGCAAATCGCGCAATATCTGCGCGCGGCGATGTCGCGCACCTTGCTGGCGCGGATCGGCTACATTCTCGCCAAGGGCGCCTTTGACCGTCTGCGCGAGAAAATGGACCCCGGCAAGGTCAATGGCGGCGTCTTTCTGGGCCTCAACGGGATTGTTATCAAAAGCCATGGTGGCGCGGACATCGAAGGGTTTGCGGCCGCCGTTGATGTCGGTTACGACATGGCTCGCAACGGTTTGAAAGCCAAGATCGAGCAAGATCTCAACCTTTATCACAAGCGCCGTTCGGCCATAGCGTTGGCGTCTGATGACGTTTCTTCAAATTAGGAACCAAGCATGATCCGTTCTGTAGTTCGCGGTTTTGGGGCACAGTTGCCCGAGCGGGTAATGAAAAACAGTGACCTCGAGAGCATTGTCGAAACCAATGACGACTGGATTGTCCAGCGCACCGGCATTCGTCAGCGCCACATCGCCGGCGAGCAGGAGACTACAGCGTCGCTGGGGGAAATGGCCGCGCGGGCCGCTCTCGAGCGGGCCAACATGACGCCAGCCGATATCGACCTGATCATCTGCGCAACCTCGACGCCCGACAACACCTTTCCCGCCACTGCGGTCAACATTCAGGATCGTCTCGGCATGCACCATGGCGCGGCCTTTGATGTTCAGGCCGTCTGTTCCGGCTTCGTGTTCGCTGTCACCACTGCGGACAGCTACATCAAGTCGGGCCTCGCGCGCCGGGTCCTGGTGATCGGCGCAGAGACGTTCTCGCGCATTCTCGACTGGACTGACCGGACAACCTGCGTGCTGTTCGGCGACGGCGCCGGCGCGATCGTGCTGGAAGCCGAAGAGGGAAGTGGAACCGTTGCCGACCGGGGTGTTCTGACGGCGCATTTGCGCTCCGATGGCGCCCACCGCAAGAAGCTCTATGTTGATGGCGGCCCGTCAACCACGGGGACTGTCGGTCATTTGCGCATGGAGGGCCGCGAGGTTTTCAAACATGCCGTCGGCATGATCACCGATGTGATCGAAGCGGCCTACGGGGCCACCGGGCTGGGCTCTGAAGATATCGATTGGTTCGTACCGCATCAGGCGAACCGTCGGATTATTGACGCTTCGGCGAAAAAGCTCGGGATTGATGATAAAAAAGTAGTAATTACCGTGGATAAGCATGGAAACACATCAGCCGCCTCAATCCCGCTGGCGCTCAATGATGCCGCTTCCGACGGTCGTATCAAAAAAGGCGATCTGGTCCTTCTGGAGGCCATGGGCGGCGGTTTTACATGGGGTTCAGTGCTTCTGCGTTGGTAAAAATTAATGCTTAAAATAGTTTGAGCTGCATCCCGCGCGTAGTTTTCAGTCTCGCTAGCGTAAAGCCTCGGCGATGATCAGAGTTGCTTGACCTTCCCAGGGATGACCCATATTCTTCCTGAAATGCATTTCAGGGCAGCGGGGAAGCTGACCGGTTTGGTGGACTTTATGAGTGGAAAAACGATCACCAGAGCTGATCTTGCTGAAGCGGTTTTCCGCAAGGTAGGGCTGTCGAGAACAGAATCCGCCGAACTTGTTGAAATGGTTCTTGAGGAAGTGTCCAATTCGATTGTGCGCGGAGAGAGCGTGAAGCTGTCGTCTTTCGCGACTTTTCAGGTGCGTGAGAAGAAAGAACGGATCGGCCGGAACCCCAAGACCGGCGAGGAAGTGCCGATCAGCCCACGTCGGGTGATGACGTTCAAGGCATCAAATGTGCTTAAGAACCGGGTGCTCAAGGGCCACTTGGCACGCAAGGGCAAGGGCAAGCCCTGACCGGAACCCGTTTGATATCGGCCAAAGCCTTGGAGTGAACGACAATCGATCGCTCCAGATCATTCAAGAACGAGCACCATTCCAGCCCATCCCGGACTTGATATTCGTTTGGCAAAGCGTTGAAGTATGAGAAGCCCGATGGCGCTCTCAGCGATTCGTCCTGTACGGTCGGATTGATATGAGTCCTTGGGGCAGTGCGGCTCCTGTACATTGCCGCGAAGGCTTCGCGCCTGGGCCGGAAACGGCCCACAATTGTGGTTGAATCACGGAGTTGCCCCATGGACAAAAGCCCTGACGCATTCCGGACCATATCCGAGGTCGCCGACGACCTCGATCTTCCACAGCATGTGCTCAGATTCTGGGAGACAAGGTTTACTCAGATCAAGCCGATGAAGCGCGGCGGCGGACGTCGTTATTATCGGCCGGACGATGTCGAACTGCTCAAGGGAATTCGGACGCTGCTTTATGATCAGGGCTACACCATCAAGGGTGTCCAGAAACTGCTCAAGCAAAACGGCAACAAGTTCGTCATCGCAATCGGTTCCGGCGACATGGCCGCCGTCGAGGCGTTGTCCACCAGCATCGCTGAGGACAAGCCGCCGGCGCCCCGTGCTGCCGCTGGGGCGGAAGAGGACCAGCTCGTCGGCAAGGCCCGGTTGCCATCAACACGGCGCTTTTTCGGGCTTGGCGGAGACGCGGGCAAACCCGGGGAAGAAGCGCACGAGCCTGACAGCAAGGCCGGGATGTCACGCGATGACAGGGCGCTGCTTCAAGAAGCGCTCTATGATCTCCTCGAGTGCAAACGGCTTCTCGACCAGGTCCGCTGATTTACCAGGCGCGATGACATGCTGCCACTGCGCGATCCACAAAGCCCTCACGTTATCCCTCTCATGCCCGTCGGGCATCCGGGAGCAGCTCCCAATCGATGCGGTGAGCGCGCTGAACGCTTCGGCACGTGTGGCGGAGCGTCACGAATTGGCAGTGAAACCCTCAAAATACGACCTCAAATCCTCCCGGGAGAATTGGGTCTCGATCTCTTCGGGCGTCATTGTTTTGGGGCCGAACCAGGGAAATTTGCGGTCATCGAAACTCTCGGTCAGGAAGTCGATGAAGTTCCTGTGCCGGGCGCTTTTGGTAACCTCGGGATGTGTGGCAAGCCAGATCTCGACCCGGAAATCGAAACCCAGGTCGATATGCTCGACATTGCCGCCAATCGCACGTGCGTAGTTGGGCATCAGGCCGATACCCGCCCCCTTGGCAACCGCCCAGTAATGGGCCGATGAGAAATTGGTTTTCATGCGAACCATGCGGTTGGCAATCTGGGGCCCGAAGATCTTGTCCAGCTCATATCCGCGCAACTGGTCCGTCTGCTGCTCGACCACACGGTGATTGACCATGTCCGCGACGTTTTTGGGATGTCCGAATCTTTCGAGATAGCTCCGGCTGGCAAAGGGTTTGAGATGCAGATAGCCAAGCCGTTTGGTCTTGAGTTCCGGGCGGTTGGGGCGTTCGAGTTGCACCGAGATATCAGCTTCCATCCGCAAGACGTCGACCGAGCGCATGGCGCATTGCAGCTCGATCCGGTTCTGAGCGCCGGTATCGTTCATGTAATCGACAATGCGTGGTGTCAGCCAGAAGCTCCCGAGCCCCTCGGTGATGGCCAGCCTGATCGGTCCGTTGGCGTCCCGTTCAGCCATTGAGGCCACGCGCCACATGTCCGAGACGGAGTTTTCGACATCACGGGCGGCCAGCACGACCCTTCGGCCCTCATCGGTCAGCCTCACGCCTTCGGATTCTCGAAACAGCAGCGGATACCCCAATATGTCTTCGAGACGGGATATTGTTCTTCGCACTGTGTTGACGGACATGCCAAGTTCTTCGGCCGCCTTGCGAAAGCTGTAAAGCCTGGCGACGGCGAGAAATACCCGAATGCTGTTCCAGTCCGCGTTACGCCATTGGTGTTCCATGGGTGGAACTCTCTGTGCTCGAATTTGCCAAAGTCATACGGTCCGAGTGTGGCTAAGGTGCCCCTAATTTAGGGGAGCTAACCTATGCCGACCACACCAGAAGATAGTCTTTCTTCATCGAATGCAAGTCTACTTAGAACCGAAGCGGCACAGGAGGCCGAGCGGATGCTTCGTGCCGCAGCCCTCGTAACGGTCACCAACAGGCTCGAGCGGACGGATGTTCCGAGACTGCTGGAAGCCGCAGGCAAAGCCATCGGCCAGCTTGCGGCCCCCGAAACGGTGATCCGCGTCGGCGAAAAGAACCCTGATGCCATCTGGCTGTTCGCCCGTCGGGGCCGGTCCCGGCCCGAGGGCTTCATGTCCGCGCTTCTTCTCAATGAAAAGGGCCGGTCGGCCTTGTTGGAAGGCGGTCTCGATCTGCTCGATCCGCAGGATGAGTATCTGGTCAGTCAGCACGAGCGTCCCGCGGCGATCTATGTCTGGGCCAGTTACACACCCGGAGTCCTTGCAGCGGGCATCAATCGTGTGATGGACCGCTTTGATTCACCGCATTATGCCGACGCGGATGTGATCTCGACGTCTTTCACCATCCGTGGGCACCGTGCAATGGTGCGCCGGGGTTTCGAGCAGGGTGTCTGGCATGATGGCCGGTTTCTGGACGATTTCTACATGATCCCCCGGCGTCCCAAGACCCTTGCTGAACGTTTGCCACGCTACGCGACACACGACTCCACGCTCAGGCCCACGGGCATCCGGGTGGTCAATGATTTTGATGACATGATGCGTATCGCGGCAATCCGCTCAGCCGTATATATCGGCGAGCAGGCCTGTCCTTATGATGAAGAGTTCGATGGAAACGATCTGGCGTCGACCCATCTGCTGGCGTTCATCGACAACGAGCCGGTTGGCTGCATGCGGATACGGTTCTTCGGCGATTTTGCCAAGATGGAACGGCTCGCCGTCCGCAAGGAGTACCGCCGTTCACGCGCTGCATTCGATCTGGTCCGCGCCAGTGTGGCTCTGTGCAAGGAGAAGGGGTACCGGCGGATTTATGGCCATGCGCGCCAGGATTACCTGCCTTTCTGGCAGAGCTTCGGCTTCAAGGTCAACGAAAACGGCGCACCGTTTGCCTTTTCCGACCAGGTGTTTGTGGAGATGGTCGATGACATTGAACCGTCACCCACCGCTCTCTCGCTCAAGGACGGCCCCTATCGCCTGATCCGTCCGGAGGGGCACTGGCACAAACCAGGTCCGCTGGAACTCTCAGCGGATCGGCAAAACGCGCTTCACACCGCGCAAGTCTAGAGGGATTGGTTATGGAAGACGTCGATTCCGGTTCCTACGCCTGGATCATCCGAACGCTGGTGACATGCCGGGAGGAGGCCGATCGACTCGAACGGAGCAGCCTGAGCAACTTGATCAACATGGCGGTGCTGCAAACCGCCTTGGATTGGGAGGGCGCGGAGCCGTCGAGGAGCGATGAAACAAGCCTCGATGCTTTGTTGCGCTTGAAAATGAAACTCGCGTTTTCAGAACGGAGCGACAATGTCGTCCTTCTGGGCTCGAAAACCGCCGGGGAAGCCTAACGTCCTGCGGTTTGCCGGGTGGGTGCATGGGTTGACGCCACCGTCCGCGGCGCACCCACCCGGTTCAGAATTGAGGGATTGCCGTGTTTGCGGCAGATCCCCGTACATTAAAAAACCCGGACTGCTGAGTGCAGGCCGGGTTTTCCTTTTGTGTGCTCTGGAGTGCCTGTTCAGGATGTCAGGCGCAGCTTGACCACACCTTTCTTGATGGCGTCGAAGATCGGCGTCAGCTGCTGCCGGGACGGGGCGTCGAAATAGTGTGCCGAACTCGTTGCGCATTCCTCCAGCATTTTCCCGGTTCCCACATCCGCTTCCTCAAGCCGGATCGTGTAGATCGTAACACCATCCTCCTTGGCGTTTTCACAGGCGGCTTTAGTCTTCTTGTCCAGCGCATTGTTGGTCTGACCAATGTTGGCGGCTGTCATCCCGTCCAGGCGACCATCAACGAGGTAGCCCATGCTGGTGTAGGCTGACCCCAGGTCATTGTTCAGGTTGCCGAATGAGTTCTGCCCATCGGTGAGGAAAATCATGATCTTCTCGACCGATGCATCGCTCTTCGGGGCGCCCTGGGCAAAGGGTTCCCGGTCCGACAGCACGCGCCAGCCCCACATCACGCCTTCAAGCATGTTGGTGGAGCCGTTTGCCTCCAGCGCCTTGACCGTCGTCCTGATTTTGCTGAAGTCGGTCGTCAGCGGCACCAGAGGCTCCATTTCGCATCCGAAACCCGGGCCCTTGGGATCCTTCTTGTTCGAGTAGAAATTCGATGGCGAATTGTCGACCTTCACCTTTTTCCATTTTCCGGTGAGAGCAATCGCGTCATCGGTGTTTTTGGGTTTCTTGTATTCGCCGGTTTTCCCATACCGGGCCAACTGATCCTGTTTTTCCGCTTCGGTGGCTTTGTTGCCTTTCACCGGCTTGCCGCCATCAGGAAGGTAGGAGTTGGGATAGCCCCATTTGTTGTCCGGTTCGTCGATGGCGAAGAACGGAGTAAACAGCGATTTCGGATCTGTAATGTCGGGCACGGTATCTTTTACATCGTGCAAGATTTTGTCGGCGGGAACGCGTGTTTCGACACAGCCGGGCCACTCCACCTTCAGATGGTTGAACATCGCGAAGCGGCTGAAGTCCGAAGGCAGATCGGATTGCGGGATCGGCGCTTTTGCATCCTGGTCAATCCAGGCCGCAGCCGGCTTCTTGACCTTGCCCGCACCGTTGATCGTAGGCCCGTATTCTGGTCCGACATTGACAAACCCCGCATAGGGCACGACTGCAAACTTGAGCTGTTCCTTGTTGAGGCCCAATGCTTCCATGCCATCAACCAAGCCGATCACCGCATTCTGCAGGGAGGTCAGCTTGCCGCCCAGCATGGAGCCGGTGGTGTCAAGTACCAGCGCGATTTCATACTTTGTATAGGCGTATGTCGCGGTTGCCTCGGCGCTCACGGCTGCATTCTTTCTGCCCATGAAGCCACCGAAGACCAGCGCTTGGTCCATGCTGGCCTTGACTGTCGCGTCACCGTCAACCATCGATACGGCAACTTTTGCAACGTTGATGCCGTAGTTGGTGGTGATCGTGGTTTTCGCCAGTTTCATGGCCTGGGTTTCGCTCATGTCGCCTGCACGCGCGATCAAGAGGGCCGCGGAGTCGACAGCATTCTGAAGCTTGCTCTTTTCAACGCTCAGCCCGACATAATCGACGGCCAATCCTCCAGCGACCATTACCGGGACGGCAAGAATTCCGAATACCAGCGCAAAGTTGCCAGATGTGTCCTTCAAAAACGATGACGTATGGTTCATAAGCGAGATCCCGACCCTGGTTGCTGTATTGATGGTTCAATCTGCCTGTAAGCGAGAAAGCCCCTCCAAAATTCCGACCTGTATTTCATTCACAAGTCGCAGAATAATTAGGAGTGTTGAATATTCGGTTGCTGAGGTGGGTAAAAACATTGCTAAAAAAATATGTTAAAAACTGACCGGCTTTCCTGCTCCTGCATTGTCTGTTTGACTGGCTTTGTGCAGTCGCTTGTGGTGCGGGCAGGGGCGCGCTGAGCAATGATCCTTCATTCTTCAAACCTGACTCCACCAGCGCAGCAGGCCTGCATCAGATGCAAAGCGCTATAGCGTCCAGACCGCCGCCAGTTGGATTCGCCCAGCTTTTCTCGACACTCGATCGCGTGTTGA